>NZ_JAMYOX010000021.1:0-115833 GCF_040320025.1 Mesorhizobium sp. M0808 | reverse complement strand
GGGGGTGGGGCCACGGTGGGGAACTCCCGTCGCTAGTTATGTGGCCAAGCCGATGCGCCCGACGCCCGCCCTCTAGACCGAGGACAGCCCCGAGACGAAGATAGGAAGGCCGGTACCCAACCCGCGGATGAGAGTCTGATCAACCGTCGTCTCTGAGCTCCACCCCCAGCCCTGTGCAGCTTCAGCCGGTCCGACTGCTTCGCAAACCTGCCAAGCAGGCGAGCCTTCTTGCCTTCAACCTTGACAGGGAACATGAGAGACTAGTCTAGATGTAAGGGGCCATACGGCGGATCGTGTCCGCCACATATGAGGGCGCCAAGTGCGCATAGTGCTTCTCGGCCATTCGGGTGTCGCTGTGCCCGAGCGCTTGGGCCACGATGATTAGCGGCGCCCCGTTCCGGACCACCGTGCTGGCGTAGGTGTGCCGCAGCTCGTGCAGGGTGACGGACTGCACCCTTGCCGTCTGCAGAACAGCTGAACAGCTTTCCATGAACGATTGTAGGTCGACGGCGCCCACGCCGCGCCACTCTCCTGTCGAAGGAGGAACTTGCCAGCGCCGCGATCGGCGGCAAGCCTGGCGAACAGGTCCGCCCCGCCGTCTGGCAATCGCACATGCCGCGGCTTGCCGCCTTTGCTTTCGGCGATGAACACCGACTTGTTCACGACGTCGTAGTCAGCGACGCGCAGCCGGGCCAGCTCGCCGAACCGGGCGCCAGTCACAAGGGCGGCCGATACGAGATCGCGGATAGCCCCGTTGCTGGCGGCCACCAATGCTCGCTGCTCTTCCGGCGACAGAAACCGGATCCGCGCCGAAGTCGTGTTCCTGTAGGCATATTGGATGCAGCCACGCACTGGCCTGGGGCTGATGTCGTCACGCAATCGAGGCGTGGGTAGTTCGACTGTCGCGGGAACATAGGTCTGAAATGGCCCAGCGATAAACCAGGTGACTAGGAGATCGCTGTTGGGATCGAGGTTTTTAACACAAGAAACGTAACGTCGCAGCTTGCCTTTCTTCTCGACCCAGGAGCTGGTTACGAAGTTGAAGTTGCCGACGGGATGTTCCTGACGGGTATCGCCCTCATCGCAGGTTTTCGCTTCGGCCGATACAACCCCGACTACCAACGACGCGGCGAGCATTGGAAGCATTCTGGATCGCGATTTCATAGTGACCACCCGACTTGGCGGCACAATGTGCCCAAAAATCGAGAAACTGCAATCATGCCAGCTTAAAATGCAACAAATATCCTCACGAATTGTCAGTGCGATCACTGTCACTCTCCCGTTTTCCGCTTTAGCTCACTTTGAGGCTCTCTTTTTGCGGCAACGAGAAAGACGCTCGCAAGCAGGTCAAATCGCTTGCGCCTGCCGTAAGAGCTCCACCGGCGGCGCGCCATGACGACGGCCCGCCGAAGCGAGCACCGCGAGCAATCGGGCAGCAGGCACAGCATTCAATCCCCGAAGGCGTCAGTCGACATTCGACAAGAGACATATGGCGCGGCGCGAGCGCTGGGGCTTACGACTGACGGAAGCGGCTCTCAATCCGAGGCGATGCCGTTCTTGATCCGTGTGAGGTGGCTTTCGCCTTCCTCCGGGCCGAAGCAGCTTTCGAAATCATTGCATTCCCGGCAACTGGGCGCGCTGCACAGCGAAAAACCTTCGGCCTCGCAGAGCTTGCGGTAAAAGTATCTCTTCCATTTCATGTTTTGGGTGTTGCCGGCCGCCAGCGTCGGAAAATGCGAGGCGAGCAGGCGGCCGAGGTCGGTTCGATTAAAAAGGCCAAGGTCCTGCCAGAGGTGGTCATTGCGCATGGCACGCCGGGCGATGATCTTGGCGAAGCGGGCGCTCGTCGGGTCGCCAGGTCGGGCATGCGCCAGCAGCAGTCCATGCAGAAGTTCTTCCTCCAGATCCGGCTCGGGCTCGCTCACCTCTTTCAAGGCAAACGCGTTGACAGGAATAGCAGGGAAACAGCGGGCCAGGACATCGCGCAGCTCGGCGCGCGAAAGTCCGGTTGCCTCCGTCGCCGTCGCCTCGCCGGCCTCGATCTCCTCGAGCGCACGTGAAAGCACACAGGCAAGCACATGCTGGTCGAACCTCCTCTCCAGCTCGATCTGCGGCCATTGGCCGGTGCTGAGCCGGGCATAATGTTGGGCAAATATGGTGCGTTCTCCCATTTGTCCTATCAAATCATGCAGAGACCCGGCCTGCCGCAACATGGGTCGGGCAGTTCTTCGGGTGTACGCAGTCGCGGATCGCCTCGCGGTCGAGTAGTTCGGCAATTTTCGTCTGGTCCATCGGCTCTGTCGCAAATTCTGTGATTGGCAGAGGCGTTTCGCGAGCCCCCGCCCTGCCGTCTGCGCCTCATGGGGAACACTGGCGCCGGAAATGCCCCCGCAGAGTTGGACGTGGACCGTGCAGGACAAACGTCGCGTGCTGAGTGCGGCTACATGCTCGGCCCCATTCAAGCCCGCCAGACTCACGGTTGAATGACGTCTGATTCAGAGCGTCGGCGAGTGAGTTCCAGCGCACGTTCAGGACAGGATCGCGCGCCTCGCGATGCAGGCAGCTCCTCCCCTTCCGCAACTTCAATGTCACCAGGCAGGATGTAACCCTCGTCATCAAGCTTGAAGATGTCCGGCGCTTGCGCCGCGCATCGCGCGTGACCCTGGCATTTGGCATTTTGGACGATGATGCGCATGAAGCTGCCTCCATTGTCTGTGCCCCGGCTCGGGGCGGGCCTAAGACCAGTCCAGGATCAAATTTTCGATCCCGAACACATGGCCGCCAGAAGTTATCGGTGCCGTACCCTGCTTGATCCTGAAAGCCGGGATGCGCGCCAGCCACTCCTCCAGGCCAATGACAATCTCCCGCCGGGCAAGGTGTGAGCCAAGGCAACGGTGGGGACCATAGCCAAAAGCGGCGTGGCGGTTGTCCTCCCGCTCCAAATCGATCGTGTTGGGGCATTCGAATTCCGCCGGGTCACGATTGGCAATCATCGTGGCGCAGGAAACATAGTCCCCCTTCCGGATCGGCGCGCCTTCGAAGTCGATATCTTTCGTTGCCACGCGGATCAACTGAACGGTCGGATAGACGCGCAGCAATTCTTCGGCCGCGAGCACGATCCGGTCCGGTTCGCTCCGCAGCAATTGCTGATCTTTGAGGTTGCGCGCGAGGTAGGCCAAGTCAAAGCCTATAGCTGCTGCGACCGTGTCGAGCCCAGCGACGAAAACAAGCACGCCGATGCCGCGGACTTGGGTGTCCGTCAGCCGGGGGCCCTCGACCTGTGCCTGCACAATAAAGGTCATGAAATCGTCAACCGCCTCCTCGCGCCGCATGGCTGCAAGTTCGTCGATGAATGCCACGATCGTCCGGGCCGCCGCCGGGCGTTTCACATCGTTACCGTGAAGCAGATCTTTCCCCCAGCCGACAAATGTGTCGAGTCGGTCATCCGGCAGCCCCAGAAAGCGAAGGAAGATGCTCACCGCGAAAGGAAATGCAAAATCCTTCATGACGTCGCAGCTTGTGCCCGACGCGGCGATCCTTTCGATCAGCTCGACCGCCCGTTCGCGGACAGCCGGTTCCAAAGCCATCACCCGCTTTGGCGAAAGCAGCGGATTGAGTAGTGAGCGAAAAACGCCATGGGCAGGCGGATCCAGTTCAAGCGGGATCATCGGCCAGTTTTCGCCAAGCGCGGACGCGAAGATGCTGCGATGGCTCGAAAACGTTTCGGCGTCCTGCAGCACCCGGCGCTGGTCACTGGCGCGAGTGATGACCCAGGTACCCCGCCCATCGCGCGTGTTGCAGGGCGAATAGAAGATCGGCGGCCCGGCATGTACGCAAGCGACGGCTGCTTGCGGATCCCCGTTGGGCGTCGGTGACATCCCTGGTGACGTAAACAGGCTGAAGTCCCTCACCATTTCGGGCGGGACATGATCTGGAACGGGGTTGGTCGCCATTTTGCTTTCTCTACATTGGCGTTCATGGCTCGATTGAGATTGCACCGCTGTTCATAAAGTCGATTTCCAGCATGGGTACATCTCTTGTCGGGCGCCTTCTAGATTCTGTCGCCCGATACAGCCCACCTGCACCAGCGCGGATGAGATCGGTTGCGAAATCAATCAGAAGGAGCATCTCCGCCGCGCTGCGGTCATGAAGCAAAGCCGCCGCTTATCCCCGTTAGGGTTGAGAGGCTGGTCAATCACCGCTGAGCTCCGTGACGCACTGCTGACCCCCTGCTGATGCCCTGCTGATCAAATTGTCAAAGCAAGTCGCGTGCCGGATAGGCGTACCCATGGCGCTGCACCAAGCGATGCCAGCCTGCACTGGGCCCACCGCCGCTAGGTTGATGATCACCTGTCCATCATTCTTAGGACAACGTCCGACAACCGACATCCACGTCGGTTTTGTCGAGTCCGCGACATCGGGCTGTTCGGCCTGGCTGCTGCTGCACTGCCTTCCGGTCGATGAGCGAGGAGATCGCTCGCACGGCCCGGATTGAGCAACGACGCGATCAAGCGCAAGGATCGGTGCGGTCCGACAAGACCCGGCGGCGCTTGCGCGCGATGATCGAAATTATCAACAAGGTCGAGCCGCGCTTCGGTTCGGCCCTGATGGCGTATGCGTTGTATCGCTCGCAGCCGCTGCAAGGATTTCCGGTTAGACGGCGATGCACTCGTGCGCAGCGGTCCGGCCGACGACGAGCTTGACTGTATCGATGCGGTCAATTCCGGCGTGCACACCTGACCGTCCGTATGCGCTACGACGGCAAGCTCTATCGCACATGGACCTATATTTCCTCGCGAGCCGCTGTCGGAACGTGGTGCCGAGCCCTATGGCGGCCGGTTCAATCCGAGGGCCTGTCGGCACTCTACACATCCCTGTCGGTCGGACCGGGAACGCGTGGCAGACTCTCGGCCAGAAACCGCCAGTCGCTGCGCTCGCGTTCGCCTTCCTTGCGCGTGCCGAAGAACTGGATGATCATCTTGCCGTCGGCGCCATAGGCTTCAACGGACGTGACGTGACCGTCCCTCGTCGGCTTGCGCACGGCCCAGACCTCGCGGATGTGATGAGTCCTAAGATGGAGATGGAAGTTCTCGTCGAGCACATTGATCCGCGGCCCGATCTGCTTGACCGACTTGATCGGGCCGGAATGGATCTGGATGCAACCACGATTGCCAACAAAGCACATGATCGGCATCTCGTCTTCGGCCGCCTGTTGGAACAGGGCGCCAACGGCATCATTGTCGAGCAGCCAGGCGTAATCCTCGTCGGCCATACGCATCGCCTGGCAGCGGCTGAGCTTCAGTGTCTTCAACATATGGTAGAACTGATGCACGTCGCTCAGCCGGCTCCAGTGCTCGCGTAGGTCGTCGACCGTGGCGGCTTGGTCTGGACTCACTGCGTTATCGCGCGCCCCGCTCAGCTCGACCGATATGATCGGCTCCTGGTCGGAGGATACGAGCTCTGCCGCCACATTCTGATAGGCGTGCAGGTTCGAGGCGGGCCTGAGATGTACTTTGTGCATCGCCTCGCCGGTGGCATCAAAGAATTGCAGGCTGCGGCGGATCTCGGCTCCCTCGCGCTTCTCGACGGCGAAGCCATACGCCCACGCTTTCGGGAAGATGCGCAGGTCGATCTCGTCGCCGAGCACCATGGCATGCGGGTTGCCGGTGACCACTTTGTCGTAGACGCCGATCTTTTGGTGCACGGCACTTTGGTTGCGGGTGACCGCCATCACCTCGCCGACCGCTTCGAGGCCGGTCAGCAGATCATCGACGCGCGGCTCGATGCGCACCGCGCCGTGACCACAATGCGCCGCGACCAATTCGGCTTCCGAAATGCCCAATCGAGCGGCGAGATCATGCTCCCGGATTTTCGGATTGTCTTCGCACGCCCGCCGGATTTCGTCCGGCGACGGTTTCTCGCGCTGGTCCATGTCTTACCCCTGCTTCCACTTACGTGTGAGGATCAGCTGCCCTGCCGGTGAATCTTCAGCCGATAGGGCGCGCCGTAATGCTCGACCCTGATCTGCTGCTGGCCCGTGAACAAAGTGTCGCTGGACAGCGTGCGCACGTCGTCGCACCCGCGCGAAAACCGGGGGTGCTATCGGAGCGGCGAGACCCGAGTGACACGAGCAGGCACATGCCGATGGAATCACATCGAGCCGGTCGGTGGCCACCGGGCGGTGGTGAGCGATTGTGGGTGTTGTCGCAATCGGCCAATCGGTCATTCGGATGCCACGGGCGGCGCTGCTTCGCCAAACAAAGCGTGTCTGACCCAGTCCTGACATGTTGCTCCCTTGCTTCGCCCCATCGATCGCGAGGGCACCCACGACACGATTGTGGATCGGCAGTCTCTTGCCGCCTCGCCAAATGGAGCTTCAAAAACCGTGCCAATTGACCGAAGCAAGCTCAGAAGAAGTCTTCTGTAATGGTGATTGGTTTAATGTGAGTTCAGCCAACAACTCAGGCCCAACATCCCGCGTGGCGGACCCGACAAACCCGACAGTACGTGTCGGTTGGCCGACACCTTCGCAGCAATGGACTCACAAGAACCACCGCAGTGTCAGAGATGCCGCGCTGTGTTGAAACATTTTTTCGCTTTGGCACGGTGCATGCAACGTGATGCGCAAGCAGGTCCCGGACTGAGGAGAATGGAGCCATGATTACGCTCACCGACAACGCTGTTGCCGCCATCAAGACTGCTCTTTCCCGCGCCAGCGAGCCGGCGGAAGGCTTTCGCATCATGGTCCAGGCCGGCGGCTGCGCCGGCTTCAAATACTTAATGGGCCTGGAGAGCGTGTCGCGCGAGGGCGACGCGATCACCGAGACAGATGGGATCAAGCTGTTCGTGGACGCGGGCTCCCAACCGCATGTCGCCGGCATGACCGTCGACTTCCTCACCGGGCTCGAATCTTCCGGCTTTGTCTTCGATAACCCCAACGCGCGCGAGAAGTGCGGCTGCGGCAAGTCCTTCAGTTGATCGCCCGAAGCGCCTGTGCGGGTCCATGAAGCGATTGCCGTTGACGGACTCATTTGCGGCAGAGGAGGCTTATATGGCCGGCACAACAGATGTCCCTGTCCTCAAGAACAAGGCAAGGTCGAAGCCGATCTTGGGACCGGCAATCGCTTCAGGTAGGATGCAAAGAACGTCGCCTCCCGAAACAGTTCGGTTCCTGGTGGCACCCAAGCTGCTGGCGGCCAAATCGCGCCGCTGCGCCAAATTCGGCTTATCGATAACGTTGTCGCGTTCGGGCGTCCTTACCTGCGGGCTGACGGCGGCGACTGCGGACTTGTCCGTGTCGACGCCGATCCGGTCTAAGTCAAACTCTCGGGCGTCTGCGCCGGCTGCCAGTTCGGGCCCATCATCATCAACGGCATGCGCCAGAGGCTCAATGAGGCGGTCGCACGCTCGCGTCATTCCGGTCAACTGAGGATCGCACATGAAACCTGTCTACCTCGACAACAACGCAACCACACGGGCCGATCCTGAGGTCGTGCAAGCGATGTTGCCGTTCTTTAGGGATCAATTCGGCAACCCTTCGTCGGCGCACGCTCTTGGCGCCTCAGTCAGTGCGGCGGTGAGAAAGGCGCGGAGGCAGTTGCAAGCTCTGATCGGCGCGGAGTTCGACGATGAGATCACCTTCACCTCGGGTGGGACAGAAAGCGACAATGCAGCGCTTCTTTCGGCGCTCGAGGCGACGCCCAACCGAACCGAGATCGTGACGTCCGCGGTCGAGCATCCCGCCGTGCTGACGCTCTGCGCGCATCTTGAGAAGACCCGCCGCGTCAAGGTGCACAGGATCCCGGTGGATTGCCGTGGCCGGCTCGACCTCGACGCCTATATGGCCGCCCTCACCCCACAGGTGGCAATCGTCTCGATAATGTGGGCGAACAATGAGACTGGTGTGATCTTCCCCGTGGCCAGGCTTGCCGAGTTGGCCAAGGAAGTGGGCGCCCTTTTCCATACCGATGCTGTGCAGGCGGTCGGCAAGCTTCCGATGGACCTGAAGTCGACCGCAATCGACATGCTGTCGCTCTCCGGCCACAAGCTGCATGGGCCGAAAGGGATCGGCGCGCTTTTCGTAAAACGTGGCGTCAATTTCCACTCGCTGATCAAGGGGGGCCACCAAGAACAAAACCGGCGTGCTGGCACCGAGAATACGCCCGGCATAGTCGGGCTCGGCATGGCGGCCGAACTCGCCTTGAAATTCATGGACGACGAGACCACACGGGTAAAGTCGCTCCGCGACCGTTTAGAGGACGGGATTCTCCAGCGCATCCCAAGCACCTGTGTCACTGGTGATCCCCTGGAACGGTTGCCCAACACCGCAAACATCTCCTTCGAACATGTCGAAAGTGATGGAATTCCACTTCTCCTCAGCCGCGTGGGCATCGCGTGTTCCTCCGGCTCCGCCTGCACCTCCGGCTCGCTGGAACCGAGCCATGTCCTGAGCGCGATGAAAACGCCACACGCGGCAGTCCGCTTCTCCTTGGCGCGGGACAACGGCGAAGCGGACGTCGACCGGGTGCTCGAGGTCATGCCGGCAATCGTGGAGAAGCTGCGTGGCTTTTCCAGTCCTGGGCCCGGTAGGCGAGGCGCCGAAGACGTTCAATCCGGTCTATGCCTGAGCGGCAGCAGAACAGGCTGCCGTTCATGACCCGTCATGTCTTTCTCAACGATACGACCTTGCGCGATGGCGAGCAGGCACCCGGCGTCGCCTTTACGACGACGGAAAAGCTGGAGATCGCCGAGTCTCTTGCGGCGGCCGGCGTCACAGAGATCGAGATCGGCACGCCGGTCATGGGCGCCGACGAGATCGAAACAATTCGCGCCGTGGTCGCGCGGTGTCTCCCGGTTCGGCTAATGGCCTGGTGCCGGATGACGTCGCTGGATCTCGATGCAGCGATCGAGAGCGGCGTCCACGCCATCAATCTATCGCTGCCTGCGTCGGACATCCAACTTGCCGCCAAGCTCGGCCTCGATAAGGCGGGAGCGCTCCAGGTCATCGAACGTATGGTCAGGCGCGCAGCCGCCGCCGGCTTCTTCGTCGCGGTGGGCTGCGAGGACGCCTCGCGGGCCAATCGGGATCATCTCGCCCGCGTCATCGAGACGGCTGCACGCGCCGGCGCAAGCCGCGTCAGGCTAGCCGACACAGTCGGCGTTCTCGACCCGTTTTCGACCTTCGAACTTGTCGCCCAGCTCGTGCCGCAGTCTCCAATCGAGCTTGAATTTCATGCGCACAACGATCTCGGACTTGCTGCCGCCAACACGCTGGCCGCGATCCGCGCAGGCGCGCGCCATGCGTCCGTCACCGTCCTGGGGCTCGGCGAGCGTGCGGGCAATGCCGCGCTGGAAGAGGTGGCCGCCGCGATGGCGGTCCTCGACGGCGCGGATACCGGCATCGAGCTGACCGCATTGCCCGACCTCGCCGCCCAGGTGGCTTGGGCCGCCCGCCGGCAGACCGCGGCCATTAAGCCGGTCGTCGGCGCCGATGTTTTCACCCACGAATCCGGCATTCACGTCGCAGGGCTGCTGAAGGACTCGCGTACTTATCAGGGGCTCGATCCGGCTCTCGTGGGCCGCTGCCGGCGTATCGTCATCGGCAAGCATTCCGGCGCCACTGCGATTGCCCATGTGCTGAGCGAAAGCGGCCGCGATCTCGACCCGGATCTGGCAGCCGCGATGGTGGCCCGCGCCCGGCGCGAGGCGGCCGAGACCAAATCGACCGTCACTGCAACGAAACTGGTCGAGCTCTACGATGGAATGTGCAGCGAGGCATCCCTCGCGGAGCTGTGCGGGTCCAGGTCAGCCGTGCGCGAGCGCACCGACACCACAGTTTTCCGACCAGGGAGAATGCAATGAATTGTTCCGCTGACAGCCGCCCTATCGATGTCACCGACATCCTCGCACGACTGAAGCGCCTGTCGGCTGCGGAGGAGTTCTTCGCAGTCCTTGGCGTCTCCTATGATCCGAAGGTGCTGAATGTCTCGCGGCTCCATATCATGAAGCGCGTGGGCCAATACCTTGCCGAAGAAGATTTCTCCGGTCTGCCCGACCAGGTGATTGCCGCGCGGGTGCGCGCGACGCTCGAACGCGCTTACGAAGACTTCGCGATTTCCTCGCCGCTCTCGCATCGGGTCTTCAAGGTGCTCAAAGACCACGATCCGAACAAACCTGCCACGCCGGGCCGCACCTTTGTCCCGTTCGACTCCGTACTGAAGCGGTTCGGACAGGAATGACCGCGACACGGGTTGCGACGCGACAATGTCGAGAAGCCGACAAATCCGTCATCACCACGGCGCCCTCGGAAGCAACCAAGCGAAGTTCTAGGAATAGGGGGCAGCGCAAAACAGTTGGCACGAATGATGCGCTCCAAAGAGATAACCGCCAAGCCCGCATCCGGACAGGAGCCTAGAGAAACCGCCAATGCACATCGTAATCTGCATCAAGCAGGTGCCGGACTCGGCACAGATAAGGGTCCATCCGGTGACGAACACGATCATGCGCCAGGGTGTTCCGACTATCATCAACCCTTACGACCTGTTCGCCCTCGAAGAAGCCCTCAGGCTGCGCGACGCCTATGGTGGCGAAGTCACCGTGCTCACTATGGGTCCGCCCATGGCAGAGGACGCGCTGCGCAAGGCGCTCGGTTACGGCGCCGACCGAGCGGTGCTCTTGACCGACCGCTATTTTGCCGGCTCCGACACGCTGGCGACCTCGTTCGCCCTTTCCCAGGCAATCGCGAAGGTTGGCGAGACGTTCGGCACGCCAGACCTCGTCTTCACTGGCAAGCAGACGATCGATGGCGACACCGCCCAGGTCGGGCCCGGCATCGCCAAGCGCCTCGGACTCCTGCAACTGACCTATGTCGCGAAGATCGCCTCTATTGACCTTGCTGCACGCGAGATCAAGGTCGAGCGCCGCTCCGAAGGCGGCACACAGATGCTGAAGAGCAGGCTCCCTTGCCTCATCACCATGCTGGAAGGCACAAACGAGATCCGCCGGGGCTCGATCCAGGACGCCCTGTGCGCCGCGCGCAGCCTGGTCTTGAAATGGAGTGCGGCCGACGCCGGCATTGAGGATCTCACCAAATGCGGCCTGCGCGGTTCACCAACGGTCGTCAAGCGCGTTTTCGCCCCTCCTGCGCGGGCGGAAAAGGCGGCAAAAATCGACACCGCCGAGATGGCCTTGCGCGATGTCGCTGACGAACTCATCACGGCAATTTTCACCCGCCAGCCGGCATTGGAACATGAGCTCGCCTTCAACGGCGGCGCGTGAGAGGGCAAGGAGCAGACGATGTCGACCGCGAACCGAGAAACCCCTCGCCCTGCCGCCGGCCGTGCCGGCATAAAGAAGGAGCTGCCCGCGCATTTCAAGGACTACCGGCACGTTTGGGTTTTCATCGAGCTCGAACGCGGTCAGGTCCATCCCGTATCATTCGAACTGCTCGGCGAAGGCCGCAAGTTAGCAGACAAGCTTCAGGTCCAGCTTGCGGGCGTCGTGCTTGGACCGCCGGGAGAGGCCATCGGGAACGCCGTTGCCGAAGCCTTCGTTTATGGTGCCGACCTGGTCTACATCGTCGAGGAGCCGCTGCTCGCCGACTACAGGAACGAGCCTTTCACCAAGGCGATGACGGATCTGGTCGATACCCACAAACCCGAGATCCTTCTTCTCGGTGCCACCACACTCGGCAGGGATCTTGCCGGCTCCGTGGCGACGACCTTGCAGACAGGGCTCACGGCCGACTGCACCGAACTCGATGTGGATACCGACGGTTCGCTCGCCGCCACCCGTCCGACTTTCGGCGGTTCCTTGTTGTGCACGATCTATACGCTCAATTTCCGCCCCCAGATGGCGACAGTGCGACCGAGGGTCATGCCCATGCCGCAGCGGGCGGATAAACCGGTCGGGCGTGTCATCCGGCACAAGCTCTCGGTAGCCGAGGACGAGATCGTTACCAAAATCCTCGGCTTCCTGCCGGATAGTCAGTCGGCAAAGGCAAATCTTGCCTATGCCGACGTCGTGGTTGCGGGAGGCCTCGGTCTAGGCGCGGCGGAGAACCTGCAGCTTGTGAAGAATCTCGCGCGGGCAATCGGCGCCGAGCATGGCTGTTCGCGCCCGTTGGTCCAGAAGAGCTGGATGCCAGCTGATCGGCAGATCGGCCAAACTGGCAAGACCATCCGGCCGAAGCTTTACATAGCGGCCGGGATTTCCGGCGCCGTCCAGCATCGGGTTGGCGTCGAGGGGGCGGATCTCATCGTGGCCATCAACACCGACCCGAACGCGCCGATTTTCGATTTCGCTCACCTCGGGATCGTCACCGACGCGATCCGCTTCCTGCCCGCACTGACGGAAGCCTTCACCCGGCGGCTGTCGCCCCACAGTCGCGACAAGCTTGCGAGCTAAGGGATGGACATGATTGAGGAACAATTCGACGCCATTGTTATTGGGGCCGGCATGTCCGGAAACGCAGCTGCTTACACCATGGCCAGCCACGGCCTGAAGGTGCTGCAGTTGGAGCGGGGTGAATATCCGGGCTCCAAGAATGTCCAGGGTGCCATCATGTACGCGAACATGCTGGAGAAGATCATCCCGGATTTCCGGGACGATGCGCCTCTCGAGCGGCATTTGGTTGAACAGCGGCTTTGGGTGATGGACGACACATCCCATACCGGGATTCACTATCGGTCGGACGACTTCAATGAGGCGAAGCCCAACCGCTACACGATCATCCGTGCCCAGTTCGATAAATGGTTTTCGCGTAAGGTGCGCGAGGCCGGCGCGACGGTTCTGTGCGAGACGACCGTGACGGAACTCATCCGTGACGCCAAGGACAGGGTGATCGGCGTCCGCACAGACCGGGCCGGCGGAGCCATCTACGCGGACGTGGTCGTCCTCGCAGAAGGTGTATGCGGACTGCTTGGCACGCGGGCCGGCCTGCGCGAGATGCCGAAGCCGCAAACCGTGGCGCTCGCCGTCAAGGAAATGCATTTCCTGCCCGAAGAGGTCATTGAGCAGCGGTTCGGCCTCAAAGGCGATGAAGGCTGCGTGATCGAGGCGGTGGGCACGACCTCCCGCAGCATGGCCGGGCTCGGCTTCCTCTACACCAACAAGGAGTCGATCTCACTGGGCATTGGCTGCCTCGTCTCCGATTTCGCAACGATGGTCGAGAGCCCTTACGTCCTCCTCGACGCCTTAAAAACCCATCCTTCGATCCGGCCGCTGATCGCCGGCTCGGAAGTGAAAGAATATTCCGCGCATCTCATTCCCGAAGGCGGCTACAAGGCTATTCCGCAGCTCTTTGGCGACGGTTGGGTCGTGGTCGGCGATGCCGCGCAACTGAACAACGCCATTCACCGCGAGGGTTCGAACCTCGCCATGACCTCCGGCCGCATCGCGGCTGAGGCAATCATCGAGGTCAAGAGCCGCAACGGTCCTATGACCAAACGCAATCTCGCCCTTTACAAAGCCATGCTGGACAAGTCCTTCGTGGTCAAGGACCTAAGGAAATACAAAGACATGCCGGCCTTGCTCCACACCAATTCCTGCAATTACTTCACGGCTTATCCGCGGTTGATGTCGCAAGCCGCGCAGAACTTCATGCGTGTCGACGGCACGCCGAAGATCGAGAAGGAAAAGGCGACCACGGCGGCCTTCATCAAGGCGCGCTCGCGCTGGGGGCTGGTCAGCGACGCGGTCCGCCTTGCATTGGCGTGGCGCTGAGGGGAGACGAAATGACGATCGCAGTGACGAAGTCACGTGTCGAGGACAAGCTTTACCAGAACCGCTACTTGGTGGATTCCGGCCGTCCGCATATCAAAGTGCGACCGCACGAGAGGCCAAGCGCGAACTTGCTCGCGCTGACCCACGTCTGCCCCGCGAAATGTTATGAGTTGAACGACAAAGGTCAAGTGGAGATCACTGCCGACGGCTGCATGGAGTGCGGCACCTGCCGGATTTTGTGCGAGACCAGTGGCGAGATCGAGTGGAACTATCCACGCGGCGGCTTCGGAGTCCTCTTCAAATTCGGATGAGGACGCACGCACCGTATCAAGAGGGTCAATCTTGGTACACCTGAGGTCGCGACCAACGCCAAGTCTATCTTTGCTTGAATTGCCGCGCCACGAAGAGAAGCTCGTGAATACTGTGCTTTCAGAATTCAGACTCAGACACAAAAGGAGGAGCACTCTGGACGACAACCGCTGAGGTGTTTCCATGGCTCACGTACCGCAAGATCGGGTCGACGAGGTAGCACCTCGGGATACCCGCCCTGAACCGCCCATCAAAAGCATGCCCCAAGCAGATATCGCGCTCAGGGGACTCTACGAGATATCGAAGGTGCTGACCGCCCCCAGCGAGCTGGAGATTACGCTCGCCAATGTCGTGAACATCCTGCCTTCGTTTCTGCAGATGCGTCACGGAGCAATCGTCGTCCTGGACGCTGAAGGAGAGCCGGAGATTGCCGCAACTGCCGGCAATACCCACGCACCTCAATCAGGCACTCGCCGCGTCATACCACAGGCCATAACAGATCAAATCGTCGCTACGGGGACGCCGCTCTTCATACCGGACGTCCGCAAGTCCCAACTATTTCAGGCTGACCTTCAAACATCTTCGAGCAGCGGCACCATCCCAATTGCCTTTATCGGTATCCCGCTAAAGGCTGATCATAAAATCCTTGGGACATTGTCGATCGACCGCGCCGGAGACGGCGCCACCGACTTTCGCGACGACGAGGACACATACTTCCTGACGATGGTCGCCAACCTTGTCGGCCGGACGATCCGTCTCCATCGCATCCTGAGTACAGATCGTCAGCGGTGTGTCCATGAGCAATGGAGACCGGAGAAATCGCCCAACGAGGGGAGAACCTACGACCCTGCCCGGCATGCGGATGCCAAAATCGACGGGATCATCGGGGAAAGCCCCGCACTCAAGCAGGTGCTCGAAACCGTCTCGGTCGTAGCAGGGACCAATTCCACCGTGCTTCTGCGGGGTGAAAGCGGCACCGGCAAGGAATTCTTTGCGCAAGCCATCCATAAGCTCTCACGTCGGAGGAAGAAGTCTTTCGTCAAATTGAACTGCGCCGCACTGTCTGAAAGCGTTCTGGAGTCAGAACTGTTTGGGCATGAAAAGGGCGCTTTCACGGGTGCTATCTCCCAGCGCGCCGGTCGTTTTGAATTGGCAAATGAGGGAACGCTGCTACTTGATGAAATCGGCGAGATTTCGCCGGCCTTTCAAGCCAAGCTGTTGCGTGTCTTGCAGGAAGGCGAGTTGGAGCGAGTCGGCGGCACCAAAACGCTACAGGTCGACGTGCGCCTCATATGCGCCACCAACAAGGACCTCGAGACGGCCGTCATAAAAGGGGAGTTCAGGGCCGACCTTTATTACCGCATCAATGTGGTGCCAATTATCCTGCCTCCGCTCAGAGAGCGACCCGGCGATATTCCACGCCTTGCGAACGCCTTCCTCAATCGATTCAACAAGGAGAACGATCGCGCACTCGCCTTCGCGCCGTCGGCGCTTGACCTGATCTCGCAATGCTACTTCCCTGGTAACGTCCGCGAGCTGGAGAACTGCGTCCAAAGGACGGCCACACTTGCGCGTTCAAGGACGATCACGCCATCCGATTTCGCCTGTAAGAAGAGCCAGTGCCTTTCCTGGCTCCTCTGGAAGCGAGCCGACCGCTCGAATGGCGGCAATACCATCGACGATCTCGCACGGGTCAACGCAGTGCCGGTCGGATTGCGGCTGCCGGCCAGTCGCATCGGTGCCTCCGCAGGCAACGTATCTCCCCTTGCGGCCGGCGATACAAACGATCCCGCTTGTCCCCCGCGTCTGACGGAACGCGACCGGCTGATCGACGCCATGGACAAGGCCGGTTGGGTTCAGGCCAGGGCGGCTCGTATCCTCGGCCTCACGCCGCGGCAAATCGGCTACGCACTGCGCCGATATGGCATCGAGGTGAAGAAATTCTAGACGTCGTGATGACGTCAAACGTAAGCCCGGAGTAGTCTCCCTCACAGTCTGCGCGCCCAAGGCTGGTAGCCTTCGCGACCCGTTTGCTTGTCCACTGTCGGAAGCCCGACAAAGGTGTGTCGGAGCAATCCGACGGAATCCGACACGAAAGCCAATTCATGAACCAAAACCGCTCTTTGAGCTGGCATAGCTCTTGCGGCTTGAACTGCGACATTCACCCAGCAACGGAGCCGTTCGATGTCCGCACCGGCAATTTCGCTTGAGAGCCTCAGCACGACATTCGATGACCAGTTGCTTGCCACCGTGAAAGCCGGTGGCTGCGCGTCTTCGTCCTGCGGCTCGTCGATAAAGCCGGACGACACGGATCCGGCTGTCTGGGAGAAGATCAAGGATCACCCCTGCTTTTCAGAAGAGGCGCATCACTATTTCGCGCGCATGCACGTCGCGGTCGCGCCCGGCTGCAATATCCAGTGCAACTACTGCAATCGCAAATATAACTGCGCCAACGAAAGCCGGCCTGGGGTGGTCTCCGAAAAGCTGACGCCCGACCAGGCGCTACGCAAGGTGATCGCGGTCGCCAACGAGGTGCCGCAGCTTTCCGTGCTCGGCATCGCCGGACCTGGCGATGCCTGTTACGACTGGAAGAAGACGAAGGCAACGTTCGAACGAGTCGCCAGGGAAATCCCAGACATCAAGTTTTGCATCTCCACGAATGGGCTCGCGCTGCCGGACCATGTCGATGAGCTTGCCGACATGAATGTCGATCACGTGACGATCACCATCAACATGGTCGACCCTGAGATCGGTGCAAAGATCTATCCTTGGATCTTTTACGACCATCGCCGCTACGTCGGCATCGAAGCCGCCCGGATCCTGCACGAGCGGCAGATGTTGGGTCTGGAGATGCTGACTGCGCGCGGCATCCTCACCAAAATCAATTCGGTGATGATCCCCGGCGTGAACGATGAGCATCTGATCAAGGTGAATAGATGGGTCAAGGAGCGAGGCGCGTTCCTGCACAACCTCATGCCGCTGATTTCGGACCCGGCGCACGGCACGCACTACGGACTGAGCGGGCAACGCGGCCCAAACGCAATGGAGATGAAGGCTCTTCAGGATCGTGTCGAAGGCGGCGCCCAGTTGATGCGCCACTGCCGGCAGTGCCGGGCAGATGCCGTCGGCCTGCTCGGTGAGGATCGTGGCCAGGAATTCACACTCGACCGGGTTCCCGCCGAGGTCACCTACGATGCCGGCAATCGCAAGGCCTATCGGGAGCTGGTCGCGGAGGAGCGCCGTGATCACGTGGCGGCTAGGAGAGAAGCGATCGGATTGGTCAAGGCAGCGAGCCCCGGCAAGTCCCTTCTCTTCGCGGTGGCGACCAAGGGCGGCGGCCGCGTCAATGAACATTTCGGCCATGCGAAGGAATTCCAGGTTTACGAAGCCTCGCCGAGAGGGATCAGCTTTGTCGGGCATCGCAAGGTCGAGCAGTATTGTCTCGGCGGCTGGGGCGCAGAGGCCACCCTGGATGGCGTCATCGCTGCGCTTGAGGGCATAGATGTCGTGCTGTGCGCCAAGATCGGAAACTGCCCGCAGGATCAGCTCGCCGACGCTGGAATCCGAGCCACCGACGCATATGCCCACGACTATATCGAGACCGCAATCAGCGCGATTTACGCGGCCGCGTCTGGGACCCCCGCACTCGCGGCGACGGCCTGAGCGCGTCTCATCCATTCGGACCAGGAGTTAAAATGGCTTTCAAGATCATCGCATCCCAATGCACCCAATGCGGCGCCTGCGAATTCGAGTGTCCCTCCGGCGCGATCAAGTTCAAAGGCGAGAGCTATGTGATCGAGCCGCAAAAGTGCACCGAGTGCGAGGGGGTCTTCGATGCGCAGCAATGTGCCTCGGTATGCCCGGTGCCGAAGACCTGCGTTCCTGCGTGACGAACATTGGGCTGCCGACATGGTCGGGGATGCCTTCGCAGGACGCCTGGAACGCCTTTGTTCACAATCTGCAGCCTCAAGAGAAATCAGGGAACCGACATGTCGCTCGGACGCGAAGAGGAGGTCGAAATCCGCAGGCCTCCACGATTCATACCGGGAGAGCGGGTACGTGCCACTCGCCACATAAAAAATGACGGCACCTATCCTGGCAGGGAGATCGGCGAAAATCTCGTGCGGAAGGGCGACGAGGGATATGTGCGCGACATTGGCACCTTTCTCCAGCAGTTCTTCATCTATGCGGTCGAATGGATCGACCGTGGCACCGTCGTCGGCATGCGAGCGCGTGAACTGATGAGCCTCGACAAAGCCGAGGCGCCCTGCAGTGCTGAAAACAATACCAATGAAGGGACGGCCAGATGAAAGTCATGATCCGCAGGACCGATGCTGGCTTGTCGGCGTATGTCCCCAAAAAGGACCTCGAAGAGCCGATCATCAAGCTTGAGAAGGAAGAGTTGTGGGGCGGAACTGTGACGCTCAGGAACGGGTGGCGGCTCCTCCTACCCGATCTTCCACGGGATACGCGTCTGCCGATCACCGTCGAGGCAAGGAAGGTTTCCGAAGAGGACTGATGCTGCCCCTTGATAGGTGCGTCGCGAGGAACGAGCATGAACACGATCCTGACATCGGGCCACCTCGTCATCGTGCGGGACAGTTTTGCCGAAAAGCTGCTTGACCTGGCGAAGGAAGCGCTCGCCGCCGATCAGGTGATCCCCTATCTCGGTCCGGGTCTTCTTGGGTTCAACTGTGCGGAACCGCCTGTGCCGCATACGCCCGAGGTCGTTGCCGCGGCACTCAATGCACGGGCGCCAGCCCCTTCCAGGATCCGCACCAATATGTGGTCGGTTGCGCAGTTCATCGAACAGCGCCGGCATCGCCGGACGCTTCAAGCTTGGATGACCGACATATTCGCAGCGCCGGTGGCGCCGACCCTCCTCCACGCCTGGCTCGCAAGGCTGCCGCTCTCCCTCATCGTCGACAGCTGGTACGACGGCGCGATGCGCACGGCTCTCGTAGAGACCGGCCGAACGGACGTCGTTGAGATACAAGGCGTCACGCGGGCGAACGAAATCCGGGACATTTGGACGAAAACCTACGATCTGTCCGGGAGGGAACTCGACCCCCGATCGGGGGCAAAGACGGTTCTCTATACACCTCACGGGAGTATTAGGCCGGCGCAAAACTTTCTCGTCGCAGATTCCGACTATGTCGAAGTCCTGACCGAAATCGATATCCAGACACCGATCCCAGACGTGGTGAAGGAAGGGCGCATCACCCGTGGATTTTTCTTCGTTGGCTGCCGCTTCAACGATCAGATGCTGCGCACCTACGCCAGGCAGATCATGAAGCGCTCCCGAGGTCCACATTGCGCGGTAATGGACGCGGAAACGCTGACCAGAAACGAAGCGCGTTTCCTTGCGGCAAGCGGAATCACGGTGATCGACATGCCAGTAAGTGAAGCCGCGGCTCGGCTTATAGGAACGGGCACTGCTGCAGGTGGTGGACAGGATTAACAATGGCGGGCCCCTTTGATGATTGGTCCTTCGGCTTGCCTCGAAGGCGCAAAATGCAGTCGGGAATACACCCGTGAGCAGTGATGCTATCGGCAGCGCAACGAACGCTCTGAATTCGTTGACCCATGTGGAAGCGGCGCGCTGGGGCCGGGATTTGAGTACGCTGTTGCGCATCACGCGTATGAATTTGCGGCATCCCTGGCAGGTCGCCTTCGCTATGGGCTCGACGATCATGGCGGCAATCCTCCAGTTGCTCATTCCCCAGCTGCTCGGCCGGGCTGTCGACCAGACCCAGACAGCCATCGGGGGCGGTGTCGCGGGGACCGCGGCAGGACAAGCGCTCTGGATCCCGGCTCTCCTGCTGCTCGCCGTCAGCGCGCTACGCGGCCTTTTCACGATGGCGCAGAACTATTTTGCCGAAGCCGTCGGGCATCATGTCGCGTACGAACTGCGGCTCGCCTACTACGACAAGATCCAGCGTCTCAGCTTTTCCTTTCACGACCGGGTCCATTCAGGCGATCTGATCACCATCGGAATGCTCGATCTCCAAGGCGTGCGGATGTATTTTTCCACCGCGCTCGTTCGCGTGGTCCTGCTCACCATGCTGATCGGGATCGGCGCCTACATGATGATCTCGACCGATCCCATGCTCGGCCTGGTCGCGCTGAGCTTCGTGCCTTTTGTCGCCTGGCGCTCATCGGCCACACAGCTTAGGCTGCGCGCCACCTGGCTCGACCTGCATGAGCGGCTTTCGGTACTAAGCCGCGTGATGGAGGAAAATCTCGCAGGCATCCGCGTGGTCCGCGCTTTTGCGGCTCAAGCCTACGAGATGCTGAAGTTCGACGGCGCTTCCAAGAACGCGCTCGACCTCGCCCACGACCGCGTTGACATCTACGTGCCCAGCACGTCGGCGATGACCTTGTCCTTCTTTTTCGCAATGGGATTGGTGCTCTGGATCGGTGGCAGCAAGCTCGTCGCTGGCGAGATCAGCGTCGGAACGGTGGCGACCTTCCTGACCTTCATGACAATCCTGCAAATGCCAGTCCGCCAGATCGGCCTCATGGTCAATGCCTTTGCCCGCGCTTCTAGCTGCGGTTCGCGGCTTTTCGGTCTCCTCGACCAGGAGATCACAATCAGGGATGCTCTCGAGGCCAGACCGCTCGAGATAAGCGACGGCACTCTGCGCTTCCACAATGTCTCGTTTGCGTACCCCAGCGCCGAAAACCGCGCCATTTTGAAGAACCTCAGCTTTGAGGCCCGTAGAGGCGAGACGATCGCGATCGTCGGTCCGCCGGGTTCGGGCAAATCGACGATGGCTCATCTGGTCCCCCGCTTTTACGACGTGACCGGTGGCGCCATCACGCTGGACGGCCAGGACGTACGCAATGTCACCCTCGCGACGCTTCGCAAGGCGGTCGCCGTCGTACAGCAGGATGCATTCCTATTCACCACTACGATCGAGAACAACATCGCTTATGGCGATCCCTGGGCGAAGAGACAGCGAATCGAACGCGCTGGCGAATTCGCCCAGCTCCACAACTACATCCTCGGGCTCCCAGCAGGCTACGAGACGGTCGTGGGCGAACGCGGCGTCTCTCTCTCTGGCGGCCAGCGCCAGCGTCTCACGATTGCTCGCACCATGATGCTGCGCCCCTCCGTCGTCGTTTTCGACGACTCAACGGCCGCGATCGATGCCGGCACCGAGCAGCGCATCCGCGCGGCGATGCGGCGCTTCGCCAAGGATCGGGTGACGATCATCATCGCGCACCGGCTGAGTGCGCTTGTGCATGCCGATCAGATCCTTTTTGTCGATAACGGCGAAATCGTAGAACGCGGCACGCATCAAGAGCTTTTGGCGAAGCGGGGACGCTACAGGGCCCTTTACGATCTCCAGACGCGCCCGGGTGATGACAATATGACCCAGTATGGGGGCGCCCGCTGATGGCGCAGGGCCGCGCCGGCGAAGTCGAAGCCGAACGTGACGACGGCAGACGCCCTCCGCGCGCGGTTGTCGGCTCGCACCGCATCGAGGAGGAGATGTTCGGCCGGGCTTTCGACAAGAGCATCCTCCGGCGCATCTGGGCTTTCGTCCGTCCCTATCGGGCCAGGGTAGTCATCACGATTGCAGCAATGCTGATCTTTACCGGGACGCAGCTTCTCATCCCGTTGATCATCCGCTACGCGCTCGACCAGGGCATGAACCCGGCAAGGACCGATCGCTCAGCCCAGCTCGCGGCCGTCGGCGCGTTCGTTTTGGCGATTTTGGTCAATTTCGCTGCCGGCTACATGCAGGAAACCGTGGTTGGGAAAGTGGCCGAAACTGTCCTGTTCGACATCCGCCGCGCCATGTTTGGCCATCTGCAGAAGGTTTCGCTCTCCTTCATGGACAAGACCGAGGTCGGACGCCTCATGTCGCGCCTGCAAGGCGACGTCAACTCCATACAGGAATTCCTCGAAACCTCGGTATATTCCGTAGGCGATGTTGCGCTTCTCTTCGGCATCGTTTTCGTAATGCTGTGGCTCGACTTCCGCCTCGGCCTCCTGACGCTCTCGGTTCTGCCGGTCCTGGTGATCGTCCGCATTGTCTGGCTGCCGCGTGCCCGCGACGCCTTCATGGCCGCACACGAGACTAATTCCGTCGTCAACGGCGCGCTGGCCGAAGCCATTCACGGCGTGCGCACCGTCCAGTCAATGGACCGCCAGCAGGTGAATTTCATCCTTTTTGACGACAAGGCCCATGCCAACCTCAGGACCCACCTGATCGCTGCCAAATATGCACTGGTCATGGTGCCTATCGTCGATGGCCTCACCGGCCTCGCCATGGCCGCCGTTATTGTGGTCGGCGGCTCGATGGTCATGAATGGCCGCATAGATGTGGGCGTATTGGTTGCCTACCTATTTTACATCCAGCGCTTCTTTGACCCGATCCGCTCACTCACCCTGCAATATTCGGTCATGCAGCGCGCCATGGCCTCAGGCAAGCGCCTGACCGATGTGCTCGACGTCAAGATCGATGTTCAGGACAAACCCAATGCCGAGGTGCTTTCGCCCGAAATGGACGGCTCGGTCGAGTTCAGGGACGTCACCTTCGGCTACAATCCGAACCGTTCGGTGCTGAAAAATGTCTCCTTCCGGGTCAATCCCGGCGAGACGGTCGCACTGGTTGGGCCGAGCGGTTCTGGCAAATCGAGTGCGATGGCCCTGGTCCACCGCTTCTATGATGTTCAGCAGGGCCAAGTTCTGGTCGGCGGATATGATGTGCGCGATCTCACCCAGGAATCGCTCGGCCGCCAGGTCGCCATGGTGCTGCAGGAGCCATTCCTGTTCACCGGGACGGTCTTCGAGAACATTCGATACCACAAGACAGAGGCCACGCGAGACAAGGTGATGGAGGCGGCCAAGGCGGTCGGCGCCCACGACTTCATCATGAGCCTCGCCGATGGGTATGAGACCCAACTTGGCGAACGCGGCGACAACTTATCTCTCGGCCAGCGCCAGCTCATCAGTTTCGCTCGCGCCCTCGTCGCCGACGCCAAGATCCTCGTGCTCGACGAAGCTACCGCCAACATCGACAGCTACACGGAAATGCAGATTCAGAAGGCTCTGATAAAGCTGCTTGAAGGGCGCACTGGCCTCGTCATCGCCCACCGTCTTGCCACGATCCGGGGTGCCGACCGCATCATCGTGCTTCAGAATGGCCAAGTTATTGCGACTGGCAACCACGATCAGCTAATAGCCATGGGGGGTCTGTATTCCAAACTCTACAATCTCAACTACGCCTCCTTTGACGATATTCCAGAACACGATACGACCGTACAAGCCGGCTCCCAGACCTGACGTCTTGGCGGCCTTGTGGTACTGACATTGACTTCGGGCGTGCCGGCGGACACTCAGGCCGCCGCAGACGAGGAAGCAGGCAGCATTCATGCAAAGCACTCGCGCGGATCGTGAAGACCGGCTGCGAACGATTTCCTCCAGCGTCGTTATCCGACCGCGGTGCACGCCGCGACATCGGGCGAACTCGCTCCAGGTGGTGTCGTTCGGCGTAGCAAAGCCGCTCGCGAGCGCGCCCTCAACAGCGCCGTAGCGAGTGACGGCTTTGCTACCGCCGAGCCGCTGATGAAGCTGGATGCGGGAGCCGCCACCGGCGCCGCCCCGGGCGAGAAGAACCTCTGCGGCGGGCTATGTGCCAACGACTAGCGCGAGCGCGACGAGCAGACGCGTGCCGGCATCGTGTCGCGCTCGGCCATCATCTCCTTAGGATCGTGCAGGTTCACACGATGGCCCAGACGCCAGCCAACGCACAAACCTGGTAATCTGTGCCGCCGGCTCGTCGTCAGTTTGGCCTCCCTCCCGATTGCCCGTCCCAACCACGTGCACGCTCGAACACGTGGATGTGAGGGAGCGCTGTTACAACGATTTAACCTTCAGATCAGACCGCGAATTTCATGGTCAGACAAATCGAGCCATGATTTCGGATTGAATGGTCGTCGCGGTGTACAGGGAAGCATCTAGCGGCAGATTTCCAAATGCCAGTTGACAAAGCAGGTAGTTAGCACCTGCCTCTTCCAACTGACTGAGCAGAGCTTCTCGCACAGACGCTGCTGATCCTACCACGCACAATTCACTCTCGACTGCCGCATCGAAGGTCAGCGGCAGGTTGGGTGGAGTGGGGATAGCGTTAAGCTCGTAAAGGAATTGGAAGCTCTTGAGCCATCGTTCGTAAGCAGGTGCCGCGAGCGAATAGGCATGTGTGTCACAACGCCCAACCACGACCATGCGGAGCAATCCAATAAATGGCGCTCGATCGCCCGCGCCAGTGTTGTCCTCTTGATAGGCGCGGAACGCATCAGTAGTTTTGCGAACAGAAGAGGAAGGTCCTACACACGCGATATTTGCTCCATTCGCAGCGGCCCAGGCTGCGGACTCGGGTCGATTGGCGGCGACCCATGTCGGCGGATGTGGACGCTGATGAGGTCTTAGCGTCAAAGGAACGTCATTGAGCTCAAAATGGCGGCCTTGATAGCACAGCGTGCCAACCTTCATGGCATTAACAAGTATTTCAACAAGAATTTCGCTGGCTTCCGCATAGCGGCCCGGCACCGCGTCCGCACCAATCCCGAAGTAACCCAATTCGATCGGGAGAGCACCGCGCCCTATGCCCAGTTCGAGCCTGCCACCGCTCAACTGGTCCAGCATACAGATCTCTTCGAACGCACGCAGCGGATGATAAAGCGCAAGCAGCATCACCAAGGGTCCGAGACGCAGGCGCCGGGTGCGCTGGGCGACGCTCGATAAGAACAGATTCGGCGATGGACCTCTCCCATGGGGGGTACAGTGGTGCTCTGCGAGATGATAGGCATAGAACCCTAGCTGATCGCACGCCTCTGCTAATATCAGGCGATCTTCGTACTGCCGGGCGATATCGAGGCCGTCCTCGTCCAGATGATCGAAGATGCCGAAGGCTAGGTTTGAAGGAAAGACGTTTGTCACTCGATATTGTCCCCGATTTTAAAGAAAAATGTTGTCATGCTTGGGTGACCAAGCAAGTCTAAAGATAGCAATGTGTGATATCGGATTAGCGTCAGCGTACCGAACGAGCAGAGCCTGACGCTCCCCTGCCCGTGGTGCTTGGTATGTTTAAGCTTCCAACTATATCGCGAGCGGCAGCAAGAAATGCATCCAATTGCTCTTTTGTGCCGATGCTGACGCGGATGCAATGTTCCAAACCATTGTCCGGAAAGTAGGCAACGAGTATCTTTTGCCTTTCCAAGGCTGCTTGCCACCATGAGCCGTCCTGTCCCGCTGGCACACGGGCTAGCAAGAAATTTGCGTGGGAGGGCGTTACGGAAAATCCAAGTTGCGACAGTGCGGCTGTCACTCGCTGTCGTTCATGTCTGATGTGCTTGTGGTTCTCTGCGTAGGCGCCGCGATGCGCAAGCACGCTGATACCAACCGCATGCCCGATCACGTTCATGTTGAAGACGTTCTGGATGTTGCGCAGCCTGCCAATAATCTCAGGGTGACCGAAACCGAAACCGACGCGAATGCCGGCGGCGGCATAGCTCTTCGAAAATGTTCTCAAGATCAGAAGGTTCGAATAACGGTTGATGAGGCGCAGCCCGTGATCGGGTGCAAAGTCGACGTAGGCCTCATCAAGGACGACCAGGCGATCCGATTGTGCCACGAGGCGTTCGATATTGCTTATCGAGAGGAATGTTCCGGTCGGATTGTTTGGATTGGCCACCAGAATGAACTTGGCGTCTTTTGCCGGACCGGAAAGCAATTGCTCCATTGGCAGCGAATGAGTTTGACATCCGATCTCGAGAAACTCAGCACCATGCAACATGGCAAGTTTGCGGTTGAACGAAAACCCTGGCGATATCATCGCCACCTTGTCGCCAGGGGCGAGGAAAGCTCTGTAGATGAGTCCGAGCAGTTCAGACGACCCGTTGCCTGCGATGACCTGATCCGTGGATACGCCATAGGTATTGGACGCTGCTTCCCTCAAGCTGATGTTATCGTCGTCAGGATACAGATACTGGCGATTGAGGGCCGCCACTGCACTTTGCATTATGATTGGCGGCAACGGAAACGGGTTCTCATTCGTATTCAGCTTGACAAAACTTCTGTCCGGCGCTGGTCCGTTGGACGGCAGAGCATCTAACTGTCGCGTCCCTTGCGGAAGAGACGAAAGCACAGCTTGCAGTTTTGCATCGGACATATTTTATCTCCGTTTCAGTCGCACAGGGCATCCGTATGAGCTCGCAACGAGAGCAACATGGCGGACGGATTGACGATGGCAGCGTCGCCTTTCACAAGATGGTCGCAACGCCGGCTGCCACGGGAATTCGGCCAGGCTGTCCTCGGTCGGATCGACTTGACGCGGACGCGGATCTGCATCCCTGCGCGGGCCAAGCCGCTAAGCGGTCTCAGCTAATCCGCCTGAGTCATGCTTTCACAGACGCTTGACCTCGATGCCGTATTTCCTCAGCACGTAGCCAATCTGGCGCGGGGTCAGTCCAAGCAGGCGCGCCGCCTTTGCCTGTACCCAGCCACATCTTTCCATGGCAGCAATGACGCGCTCGGCGTCGGTGGTCCTCGCGCCCAATGAGTGCGTTGCTCCGGCAGGCGGGACTGTGGTGGCGGCCGAACGAGCGGCCGCATCCGGCGGCGTGGCCGGATTCACTGCCTCTGGCAGGATTGGCGCTGGTTGCAGCGCGGCCTTGCCCGATCTGCTCTTCCGCAGCGCCTCGGCAAAGCATTGGTCGTGGGAGCACGCAAAGTCGTTTCTCCCGATTGATAGTCCCTCCGCCAGGATCGCTGTCCGGTGCACGCAATTTTCAAGCTCGCGAATGTTGCCGGGAAATTCACATTTCATCAGTACTTCAATCGCACGCGGATCGAAGGTCAGGGTACGGCCGTTCTCATCGTTGAAATTCTTGAGAAACTCAGCTGCGAGGAGCGGAATATCGCTGCGCCTTTGGCGTAGCGCCGGCACCAGCAAGGGAACCACGTTGATGCGATAATATAGGTCGGCGCGGAACTCATTCCTTGCAACCGCCTCTTCAAGGTTCCTGTTCGTGGCGGCAATCACGCGAACGTCGACCTTGATGGTCTGGTTGCTGCCGACGCGCTCAAACTCCTGCTCCTGCAGCACGCGCAGAAGCTTTGCCTGGAAGGAGGCCGAGATCTCGCCGATCTCATCCAGAAACAACGTCCCCTTGTCGGCGAGCTCAAAGCGACCCTTGCGGGAATTGAACGCACTTGTGAAGGCACCCTTCTCATGACCGAACAGTTCGGATTCCAGGACTGTCTCTGGCAGCGCTGCACAATTGAGTTTGATGAAGGGCCGCTTGGCGCGCGGCGACAACTCGTGAATTGCCTTGGCGACCAGCTCCTTCCCGGTACCGGATTCGCCTCGCAACAGAACCGTGGTCTTTGCCTTAGCTACCACTGCGATCTTCTCGAGCAGCGCGCTTAGCGCCGGACTATCGCCAATCATCCCCTTGACGTGAACCTTCTTGCGCTGCGGTGCAGGGTGCTTGACATCAGAGAATTGCGTTTGCAGCCGATCTTCCACCTCTGTCGGTCGTTCGCGGTCGCCCGCGGAGAAGCGGTGCAACTTGACTGTCTGTCCCACCATGTTGGCGATCATGGTGAGCAGCCGGACATCATAATCGAGCCGATACGTTGACCTGCTGTCCAAGGCGCGGTCGATAGTCAGCGTGCCTACGGCGTTCCCATCAACACGAATGGGAACGCCGATGAACGACACGGGGTCGGAGGCCCCAAGCACCTCTATGTCAGCGGCAGTGAAGGCCGAATGCACCGCTATGTTCTCGGCGACGAGCGGCGTGTCCGTCGTCACAATCCGATCGATTGCCTCGCGCGGCAGACGCATCCGGGAGCGCTCATCGCTGTTCTCGTCGCAGCCGGTGACTACGGTGATGTCCAGTATGCCCTCAGCGTCGAAGAGAGCGATGATGCCGTGCCGCATCTGCACAAACGAGGGCAGGAGATCGACGACCTTGGCCAACGTGACTTCGAGCCGGGCGGGGTCGGTGAGTACTTTCGATATTTCGAAGATGCCGGTAAGCGCGCGCTCGTGCGATGGCACAAAAGGGACCGCGGTGTTCGTCTCGGACTTTGGGTAAGCCCTTTTCGCATCCGGAAGCGAAATGCGGCACTCGCTGGCATTTTGTTCTGATTTGGGAATGTTGTGGTGCATGTGATCCTCGATCTCGCGCCATGAAATGCATGCCGGCGGCATGTGCGCCCGCGACGTCGCGGGCAAGCGCGAAAATGCTCTGACGTGAACTCGTGCCACCGCCGTGTGGTCGAGTACAAAGCGGGTCGACCCCTGACGCATCGCTTGGCTCTCCCTCCACGAAGCTTGGCCACGTTCTCGGCTTGCACGGGGGCAACCACACGTTGATTTTCAAAAGACTGGAGCGAGGCGGGATAGTCAATCGAGCTTTCTTTCATTCGTGAAAGGAAACCTCGCGGCCTATGATAGAATTCATCAGTTCTAATTTTTGTCGGCGATGTTGAACGACAGAAATACGGCGCCGGCGATGCGGTGCCCGAGCGGCTGACCGCGCCGAGTTGCCGGGCCGTGCCAGTCACCAGCGCCTGCGAACCAGGGGCGGGAGCGATAATCACTGCCGACGACACTGGTCGGTCGCGGCAACCGCCATTTCCTCGATATTGATGACGCAGATAAGGCGGCGGCGTCGCGTGTGAAGGCGCGAAGGTGGCGGTCGAGCGCGGCTTTCTCGGCGGTGCTTGGAACTTCTGAACCGCATCGTCGCGGTCAGCACCAGCGGCGTCAATCCCTACGTCTCGACGTCGCTTTCAAGCTGTCGCTGCAGCGGGAGCGCGGCAAAGAACACGGCAATTCTGCGCCCTGGTGCCAGCGATGCGGCCCTTCCCAAAGTCGGCAAACCGAGGAGCCCGCCACGATGTGCAGCAAAACCGCAAGCCAGAGAGATCGACCGGCAATCTGCCGGAGAACATCAAGCGCGTGCTGGACGGCGGCCTTGTCATTCCCGTCTTGTGCCACCGCATTCATCCCATCATTGGCGAGCCCAACGTCAGTTCAGGTCATGCGGATCCATTTGGCATGGGTATTGC
Source organism: Mesorhizobium sp. M0808 (assembly GCF_040320025.1). Classification (NCBI taxonomy): domain Bacteria; kingdom Pseudomonadati; phylum Pseudomonadota; class Alphaproteobacteria; order Hyphomicrobiales; family Phyllobacteriaceae; genus Mesorhizobium; species Mesorhizobium sp. M0808. Next base: position 86,705 of record NZ_JAMYOX010000021.1, on the reverse strand, counting down.
GGCGGCGTTGGTGCAGCGTTCGACCGGAGCGCCGCGATAGGGAGAAGCCCGGGAGAAGTCACGCCACCTCGATCCGGTCAGGGAGAGAGAAACAGTGTCATCTGCACAAGTCCGCGGCGCGAGTCCCGCGCCCCGCAAACCCTTCTATGCCAAGCTTTACGCGCAGGTGCTTGCCGCCATCGCCCTCGGCGTCGCAATTGGCTATTTCTATCCAGGGACCGGCGAGAGCCTGAAGCCGCTGGGCGATGCCTTCATCAAGCTGGTCAAGATGATCATCGCGCCTGTCATCTTCCTGACAATTGCGACCGGCATTGCCGGCATGAACGATCTTCACAAGGTCGGCCGGGTCGCCGGCAAGGCAATGGTCTATTTCCTCACCTTCTCGACGCTGGCGCTGATCGTCGGCCTCATCGTCGCCAATGTCGTCCAGCCTGGCGCCGGCCTCAACATCGATCCGGCCTCGCTCGATGTCCAGGCCGTGAATACCTATGCCGCAAAGGCCCACGAGCAGTCGGTCACCGGCTTCCTGATGAACATCATCCCGCCAACGATTGTCGGTGCCTTCGCGGAAGGCGACATCCTGCAGGTGCTGTTCTTCTCGGTTCTGTTCGGCATGGCGCTCGCGATGGCCGGAGAGACGGGCAAGCCTGTCGTTTCCTTCCTTCAGGCGCTCATCGCGCCTGTCTTCAAGCTCGTCGGCATTCTGATGAAAGCCGCGCCGATCGGCGCTTTCGGCGCAATGGCCTTCACCATCGGTAGATATGGCATCGGTTCGGTCGTCAACCTCGCGATGCTGGTCGCGACGTTTTATTTCACCGCCTTCCTCTTCGTGTTCGGGGTTCTCGGCGCGGTCTGCCGCTACAACGGCTTTTCGATCTGTTCTCTTATTCGCTACATCAAGGAAGAGCTGCTGCTTGTCCTCGCAACGTCCTCCTCGGAGGCCGCGCTCCCCTCGCTCATGCAGAAGATGGAGAAGGCGGGCGCCAGGCGTTCGGTTGTGGGTCTCGTCATCCCGGCCGGATATTCGTTCAATCTGGACGGCACGAATATCTACATGACCCTGGCGGCCCTCTTCATCGCGCAGGCGACGAACACGGATCTGTCAATCGGCGATCAGGTGCTGCTGCTGCTCGTTGCGATGCTTTCCTCCAAGGGCGCTGCAGGTGTGACAGGTGCGGGCTTCATCACCCTGGCTGCTACGCTCGCCGTAGTTCCGAGTGTTCCCGTTGCTGGGATGGCACTGATACTCGGCATCGACCGCTTCATGTCCGAATGCCGGGCGCTGACGAATTGCGTCGGCAACGCAGTGGCATCCCTCGTCGTTGCCCGCTGGGAAGGAGAATTGGACCGAGCGCAGATGAAAGCCGCCTTCTGCGGTCATCAGCTTGCCGAGGCATCAAACCGGCTATCCTCCGCCGAGTAAGGTCGACGCACCGCGACCGGTTTCGCCAAGCTGGTCACATGACCTGAACGATCGACTCGCAGGCTCTAAACGGCGCCTCACGGACCATGTATCAGAAGCGCAATATGTGTGAGTGCAAATCATCGCCGCCCTAAGCGAATGAACCTTCCGTTATACCCGGCCGGTCTACATCTGGAGTAGTCCAATACGCTGTCGATCATTCAGTATGCGGGCGTCTCCACTTTGCCCACCCGAAACCATTGTCGAATCGCGCTAGGTGACAGAGAGCCAGCCTGCGTCAAAAACCAATCAGAATAGGATCCATGACCAAGCGCCCCACAATTGCCGATCTCGCCCGCGAAGCCCGAGTCAGCGTAGCAACGGTCGATCGGGTTCTGAACGCCCGCCATCCGGTGCGCGAGGAGACCGCGCGGCGGGTCCACGACGCCGCCCACGCGATCGGCTATCATGCTGCCGGGCTCATCAAGCAGCGCTTGCGGCGAGACCTACCGTGCTACCGTCTGGGCTTCATCTTGAGAAAACCGGCCCAGCATTTCTACCAAGACTTTGCGCGCGAGGTCGAAGCGTCGGTCAATTTGGCCCAGTCCTTCCACGGCATTCCGCTCATCCAATTCGCCCCGTCACACATGCCGAGCGACCTAATCGCACCGCTCAAGGATTTGGGCGCACGCTGCCATGCGATCGCGATGGTGGCACCGGACCACCCGAAAATTACAGCAGCGGTTGAGGACCTCAAGGCCAAAGGCATTCCGGTTTTCTCGCTGCTTTCCGACTTCGCCGCCGGCGTGCGACAGGGCTATATCGGCCTCAACAACCGCAAGGTGGGGCGCACGGCCGCTTGGATGGTGTCCAAGGTCGCAAAACGGCCCGGCAAGGTGGCGGTGTTTGTCGGCAGCCATCGTTTCCAGGGGCACGAGCTCCGTGACGTCGGCTTTCGCTCCTATTGCCGTGAGAACGCGCCGACGTTCGAGGTGCTCGATCCGCTTGTGAACCTGGAGAAACGGCAGGTCACCTACGAGGCAACGCTTGATCTCATGCAGCGGGAACCCGAGCTCGTCGGCTTCTATGTCGCCGGCGGCGGCATGGAGGGCGCCATCTCCGCGGTCCGGGAAGAGGGTAAAAGTCGCGATCTCGTCGCGATCGTGAATGAAATCACGCCGGAATCTCGGGCGGCACTCGCAGATAACATCATCACGATGGCGGTCGCCACGCCAATGCGCCGGCTTTCCCAGGAGCTGATAACGCTGATGACGCGGGCTATCGAGACCGGCACTGCTGAAACACCAGGACAGACATTTCTGCCGTTCGACATCCATCTGCCGGAAAATATATGAAGCTGATGGATTCTATCGTAAGCGGGGAGTTTCCTTTCATAAATGAGAGAAAGTTGATTGATGATCCGATCCACGCGGGGTAGCCGCACCCCACAGGCCTCAGCCGCGGCCCAGGATGAAAGCGCCGATTGAGTGAACGGATCGGCCGCGCGTTCAGGCGGAAGCGCGAGGTAAATTCCCTGCATCCGCAGCGTCGACCTCGACCGGCTTCATTGCCAACATCTCGACGTTGTCGGTGCAGGGCGGTGTCGTCAAGGATGCCTCACGCCAGTAGCCGAGCGAGGCCGGCACAGTCCATTGGGATCGACCTCGTCGACCGCCATCTCCTCGCCTGGCCGCGCGTGAAAAGCCGCGGCAAGGCCGGCAAAGTTGGCATTTGAGTGGGGCTAAACATCTTCTGGGACTTCGCACGCGAAATCGGAGGCGGCAGTCAACTCAGCACCAACCGGGCATGTGTTCTGCTCGTTCCTGGCCCTCGTACTCAGCAAGGAACTGCGCCGCTCTGCCCCGAATGGCAACCGCTCCTCCGCGACCGCCTCCAGGAGCCACCATCGAAAAGGATGGTCGCGTCGTCACCACCACGTCACGGCAAAAGTGGGCAACGTCTTGAAGGCAGCTGGCATCGCTCTGCGACACAGCTCGACAAACAACTCGCCTGAGATCACCCCCAAAAAGGTAGTGGTAACACGCGCCGGCGCGCGCCTAACATGCTGATTAATGACATTATTCTTACAGCCGGTGTTTAAGTGGGGCTAAATCTCTTCTGGGACTTCGCACGCGAAATCGGAGGCGGCATTCAATTCGGTACCAACAACGGCAAGGTCGGATCCGGCGTGCCCGAGACGCTCAATAGTTTCAAGCAAAGGCGCCAGGCGAGATGCCTCCTGCAACATCATTTCCCGCATCCACAGGCTTGCCGGATCAGTATTGTGAAGCGCAGGCCATTGGACGGCCTCCGTGAATGCGGGATGAGGAAGTGGCGGCGGAAGTCCGACAATCCGCAGGGGTGTTGTTTTTGCGAAATGCTGCGCCAGCCGTAAGGGCATGGTCCCGATGCGGTTGGTGCCTGATACAACGGGCGGGATCATGCTAAAGCCCTGTACGACGACCTCGATACGTCTCTCGAAACCGTGCTCGAGCAAATACCATTCCTCCATGGTGGGCTGCCGGGTGTGCCTGAATCTGAGCACAACATGCCCCATGGACAAGTATCGCTCGAATGTAAGTGGCTCTGACAGCTGCTTGTTCGTGCCGCAGCCTACGCATACGAGCATATCTTCGAACAGGGCTGCGCGAGGATGTTTCGACATGAACACTTCCGGCATAATCAGAAAATGAACGTCGCCGCGCCGGAGAAGCTCCTCGGGGTCGTCGGAAATAGGCAGACATTCGAAGCGGACGGCGGGAGCTTCCCGCGCAGCACGCTCTACGATCTTCTTAAAAAATACGAGCGTGAGGTAATCGGAAAGCATGATTCGGAAGAGACGATCCGATTGGGCTGGGTTAAAGGCGTCCCAGGAAATAATCGATAGCTGGATGTGCAGCAATGCGTCCCGGACTGCTGGGGCGAGCCCCTCCGCGCGCGGTGTCAAAATGAGCTCGCGGCCGTTCATCGCAAATAGCTCATCGCTGAAATAGGCGCGTAACCGAGCGACGGCGGCGCTCATGGCCGGCTGGCTCAGGTTAATACTCCGGGCCGCCGCGGTGACTTTACGTTCCCTGATCAGAGCGTCCAGCACAACGAGGAGATTTAGATCCAGCCCCTTAAAACGCATGTCCTGATCTATCCAGCGTGTGGATGGGTATCATCTAAACAATCAATTTTACGAATTTACGAACCATGCATTAGAGGAACGTAAATGACCGACGTCAAGCTCAAATCGACGGCGCCGCAACACGGGCGGGAACATCGAGAGAGCTCATTTGCGAGCCCGACCGGCTGGCTCACCTTCGCTAACGACAACGGTTGAGTGCAGTCAAACAACGCCGCCGCTTTGGCCGGGTAATGCGGCCCGCAAGAAACCAATAAGAAAGAGAGATCCTGAATGCGCTCGCAGGTGCAGTGGAAGTTGTGCTGGGAAAATGAGTTGCAGCTCTCCGACCATGTCGAGCTCGCCAAGTTCTTTCGAAATACCTATGGGCCGACTGGGGCGTGCAACGCAGAACCGTTCGAAGGTAGTCGAAGCTGGGCCGGAGCCAGGCCTGAACTCCGCGTAATCGCCTATGATTCGAGCGGTGTAGCGGCCCATATGGGCATACTGCGCCGTTTCGTCAAGGTTGACGCGGTCGATCTATTGGTGGCTGAGCTGGGCCTGTACGGGGTACGTCCGGATCTTGAGGGCCTCGGAATCGCCCATTCAATCCATGTCATGCTTCCAACACTGCAGGAGCTTGGCGTTCCATTCGCTTTCGGAACCGTCCGGGACGCGCTGCGGAATCATGTTGAGAGGTTCGGGCGGCGATACAGCCCTTTGGCTGTTTTGTCGGGAATTCGCGTGCGCTCCACCCGACCAGAGGCGCGCCTTGACCTGCCGCCCACACGCATCGATGACGCACTCGTCATTGTTCTGCCAGTTGGACGACCGATCAGCGAATGGCCCACCGGCGCGATGATCGATCGGAACGGACCAGAGCTATGAGCCGTCCCGATTGCTTATACGAAGTGCGCCGTGAGTGCTCTGACGGCACCGGCCGTCGCAGCGTTTATCTGACGTTCGACGACGGTCCCAATCCACTTTTCACACCGGAGATTCTGGATGTGTTGGCAGAGCAGCGGGTGCCGGCGACTTTCTTCGTCATCGGCGCCTACGCCTTAGAGCACCCGGATCTAATCCAACGAATGTTTGCAGAAGGGCACGAGCTAGGCAACCACACGATGACTCATCCGGATCCGTACAAATGCGGCTTCGGCGAAGTGCAACGTGAGATCTTTGAAGCGAACGGCGCCATCATGAGGGCGTGCCCTCAGGCCTCGGTGCGCTATATTCGCGCGCCCTACGGCGCCTGGAGCGAAGAAGTCTTCACAGCGTCACAGATCGCCGGGCTGACGGCCCTCCATTGGTCCGTCGACCCTCGAGATTGGTCTCGCCCTGGGGTCGACGCGATTATCGATACCGTGCTCGCCTCTGTCCGGCCGGGCGCAATCGTACTCTTGCACGACGGATGCCCTCCCGGCGAGTTGAGCCAGGGCGCTCACGCCGGTCTGCGCGACCAGACGGTCACGGCGCTGTCCCGTCTGATTCCAGCACTTCATGAGCGCGGATTTGTAATCCGCTCACTTCCTCAACATCACTGAACAAACGAGATCCCATGACTCTTCTTGGTACAACCAGCACTGTGGCCATTTCGCTTTATGCACTGCTCTCGACTACTTATAAGAGCATGCAGGGGATTTATGCTCTGCCGACAAACGACTCATCGGCGTTGGAGGATCTCGTCGGCTCCGATCAACTGCCCAGCGTGGATGTCATCGTCCCCTGCTTCAACGAGGATCCGCGCACGCTTTCAGAGTGCCTGGCTTCCATTGCAGACCAAGAATACGCCGGAAGACTTCGGGTCTATGTGGTTGATGACGGTTCTGGAAATCGCGAAGCCGTAGGAACTGTCCACGAAACCTACGCGCGCGACCCTAGGTTCGACATCATTTTGCTTCCCGAGAATGTTGGAAAGCGCAAGGCACAGATCGCCGCGATACGCCGCTCATCCGGGGATTTGGTGCTTAACGTTGATTCAGACACGATACTCGCGTCCGACGTCATTACCAAGCTTGTACCGAAGATGCGAGATCCAGCGGTCGGCGCAGTCATGGGTCAGTTGACGGCCAGTAACCGGAGCGAGAGCTGGCTGACCAGGCTGATAGACATGGAGTACTGGCTGGCTTGCAACGAGGAGCGCGCGGCACAGGCTCGCTTCGGTGCCGTTATGTGCTGTTGCGGCCCATGTGCCATGTACCGCCGGTCTGCGCTCCTTTTGTTACTGGACCAGTACGAGTCGCAATTTTTTCGGGGCAAGCCAAGCGACTTCGGTGAGGATCGCCATCTCACTATCCTCATGCTGAAAGCAGGCTTTCGAACCGAGTACGTTCCGAGCGCCATCGCGGCCACAGTCGTTCCGAACAGGCTCGGACCGTATCTGCGCCAACAACTCCGTTGGGCACGAAGCACATTCCGGGACACGCTGCTTGGGCTGCGCTTGCTGCCCGGCCTCAATAGCTATCTCACGTTGGACGTGGTCGGACAGAATCTCGGCGCGCTACTCCTCGCCCTATCGGTACTAACGGGCCTCGCACATTTCGCACTGACAGGCACTGTGCCTTGGTGGACGGGCCTGATGATTGTGTCCATGACCATGGTCCGATGCAGCGTGGTAGCATTTCGCGCTCGACAGTTTCGATTTCTGGGCTTTTCCCTGCACACGTTCATCAACATCTTTCTCTTACTTCCCTTGAAGGCCTACGCGCTGTGTACATTGAGCAATAGCGATTGGCTGTCGCGAAGCTCTGCTGTCGCTACATCGAACACTGGGGGAAAACAGGCCCCCACCCAAACTCCGATCACTGGATCAAGCAGGGCAGAATTCTCACCGCATGCGGCTCCGCTTCGCAGGCTCAATCTTGCGCGGGATTCTTCGGGATTAGCGCTGTCGGGCAACATTTGCGGCGACGAGTGATCGCTAATTACCTAGGTGGACGAGAGGTGGACGAGTTTGACCCAGAACATGAATCATCAGTTGCTCGATCGGGAATTGGCCGCAGACGATCCGTGGCGCCTCGACGGCAATCCGTTCGAGCGGGAGCGCCACACGCAAATGCTCCAGCTGGCGCTTGCCCAAGGCTCCATTACAAATGCCCTCGAAGTCGGGTGCGCTGCTGGCGCATTCACGGAAAAACTAGCCCCCTACTGCCAAGGGCTCACCGTCATCGATGTCGTGGCGCAAGCGATAGCTCGAGCACGTCAACGGATAAAGAAGCCGCCGCGCATCAACTGGATAGTCTCCGATGTTCAACAGTTTTCGACCGACGAGTTGTTTGACCTGATCGTTGTGGCGGAGGTCCTATACTACCTCGAAGACATAGCCGAGATGCGCGTGGCCGTCAAAAACCTGGTGCGGGTGCTTGCGCCAGGCGGGCATCTGATCTTCGGATCGGCAAGGGATGCTAATTGCCGTCGCTGGGGTCACGCCGCTGGTGCTGAGCCGGTCATCGCCATGCTGAACGAAACGTTGATCGAGGTAGAGCGTCTTGAGTGTCGGGGCGAGTCGGTCAACGAAGACTGCTTGCTCGTCCGTTTCCGGAACCCGCTTTCCACTTCCTGATGAATCGAATCTATCGCCGTTAACGTGGAGACACTATGCGCATCTGTGGTACCAAGCTGACCCATGATGGGGCGATCGCCCTTGTCGAGGATGGACGGCTCGTCTTCTGCGTAGAGCAGGAAAAGCGGCACAACAATCCGCGTTACCAAACCATCGATAATCTCGACGCAATTGTCGCCGCTTTGGCGGAACAGGGGCTAAATCCTTGTGATGTCGATCAGTTCGTTATCGACGGCTGGGATGGCGAAGACGAGTCACAGTTTCAGGTCCGGCAGGCAACAGCAACCGCCAGTCGTGGCGACGCTCTCGGTAAAATGAACCCATGTCCACGGTAACGATCGATCTTACTGACGTAAGCAAAACTTATGACAAGCTCGTTGTCGACAGACTGTCGTTCCGCGTTACGGCGGGGGAATGCTTCGGGCTCTTGGGACCGAACGGCGCGGGCAAAAGCACGATTGCGCGTATGGTCCTCGGCATGACATCGCCTGATGCGGGGAAGATTACTGTGCTCGGCGCTCCAGTGCCGGCGCGCGCGCGTTTGGCACGTATGCGCATCGGCGTGGTCCCGCAGTTCGACAATCTTGATACCGCGTTCACTGTACGCGAGAACCTGTTGGTGTTCGGGCGCTACTTCCGGATGAGCAGACGCCAGATCGAAGCGGTCATACCGTCGCTGCTTGAGTTCGCCCGCCTCGAGAACAAAGCGGATGCGCGCGTCGCCGAACTGTCCGGCGGCATGAAGCGGCGCCTGACGCTCGCGCGTGCGCTGATCAATGACCCGCACTTGCTGGTGATGGACGAGCCGACCACCGGCCTCGATCCGCAGGCCCGCCACCTGATCTGGGAACGGCTGCGATCGCTGCTGGCGCGGGGCAAGACTATTCTTTTGACTACCCATTTCATGGAAGAGGCCGAGCGGCTGTGCGATCGGCTGTGCGTTATGGAGGAGGGGCGCAAGATCGCCGAAGGCCGCCCGTCCGCACTCATTGACGAGCAGATCGGCTGTGACGTGGTCGAGGTCTACGGCGGCAATCCGCATGAACTGGGTGCGCTGATCCGGCCGTACGCACAGCGCATCGAGGTGAGCGGTGAGACGCTTTTTTGCTATGCACCCGATCCGGAGCAGGTGCTGGTGCAGCTACGCGGGCGCGCGGGTCTGCGCCTTCTGCAGCGTCCCCCCAATCTCGAGGATGTGTTCTTGCGGCTAACCGGGCGCGAGATGGAGGACTGAACAATGGGCGAACGTTATGCGGCGGCCATGCCCGCCAATGCGTGGAATTGGGTCGCGGTTTGGCGCCGCAACTATCTTGGATGGAAGAAAATCGGGCTTGCATCGGTTCTCGGCAACCTCGCCGATCCGATGATCTATCTGTTCGGTCTCGGCTTTGGCATCGGAACAATGATAGGTCCTGTTGAGGGCACTTCGTACATTGCGTTTCTCGCGGCTGGCATGGTTGCCACAAGCGCGATGGCATCGGCGACCGCTGAAACGGTTTACGGGAGTTTTGGCCGCATGGACAACCAGCGCACCTGGGAAGGAATGCTATGCACTCAGCTGACGCTCGGCGATATCTTACTCGGCGAATTGGCGTGGGCAGCCACCAAGGCCCTGATGGCGGGCACAGCAATCACTATTGTTGCCACCACGCTCGGCTACACATCGTGGCCATCCATCCTCTGCTTGCTGCCAGTCATCGCTCTCAGTGGCCTCGCCTTCGCGAGTCTAGCGATGGTCGTCACGGCGCTTGCGCCCAGTTATGAATATTTCATATTTTATAACACGCTTGTTATAACACCCATGCTGTTCCTTTGCGGCGCGATGTTTCCGGTCAACCAATTGCCCGGCGCTTTTCAGGACGTCGCCTCCTTGTTGCCGCTCGCACATGCAATTGACCTCATTCGTCCGGCGATGCTTGGCCGTCCGGCCGGCAGCATGGGCCTGCATATCGGCGCGCTTTGCATATACACGGTTTTGCCGTTCTTCCTATCGGTTGCTCTATTTCGTCGTCGGCTGATGCGTTGACGCTACTCACCATTCGTAAAATTGATTCTTTGGGCGATACCCATCCACGCGTCGGATAGGTCAATACATGCGTTTTAAGGGACTCGATCTAAATCTCCTGGTTGTGCTGGACGCTTTGATCAGGGAGCGTAAAGTCACCGCCGCGGCCCGCAGTATTAACCTGAGTCAGCCGGCCATGAGCGCCGCCGTCGGTCGGTTACGCGCCTATTTCAGCGATGAGCTATTTACGATGAACGGCCGCGAACTCATTTTGACACCGCGCGCGGAGGGGCTCGCCACAGCAGTCCGGGAGGCATTGCTGCACATCCAGCTGTCGATTATTTCCTGGGACGCCTTTAACCCGGCCCGATCGGATCGTCGCTTCCGCATCATCCTTTCCGATTACCTCACGCTCGTATTTTTTAAGAAGATCGTAAAGCGTGCTGCGCGGGAAGCTCCCGCCGTCCGCTTCGAATGTCTGCTTATTTCCGACGACCCCGAGGAGCTTCTCCGGCGCGGCGACGTTGATTTTCTGATTATGCCGGAAGTGTTCATGTCGAAACATCCTCGCGCAGCCCTGTTCGAAGATATACTCGTATGCGTAGGCTGCGGCACGAACAAGCAGCTGTCAGAGCCACTTACATTCGACCGATACTTGTCGATGGGGCAGGTTGTGCTTAAATTCGGGGACACCCGGCAGCCCTCCATCGAGGAATGGTATTTGCTCGAGAACGGTTTCGAGAGACGTATCGAGGTCGTCGTACAGGGCTTTAGCATGATCCCGCCCCTTCTATCAGGCACCAACCGCATCGGGACAATGCCCTTACGGCTGGCGCAGCATTTCGCAAAATTAACACCCCTGCGGATTGTCGAACTTCCGCCGCCACTTCCTGCCGCATTCACGGAGGCCGTCCAATGGCCTGCGCTTCACAATAATGATCCGGCAAGCCTATGGATGCGGGAAATGATGTTGCAGGAGGCATCTCGTATGATTACCCCGCCTAAGAGCACCGGACGTCTCAGTTGTCGGCCGACGACCCCTCGGTTATGAGAGGAGGCATGGATGGCGATTGGGATTGGGCGATTCCTGCATTGTCGAGAACGATGCAGGGAGAGCAGATCCTTCAGCCTGAAGAGGTGGCAGCGATGCTGCCGCTGCATGAGCTTGGCTGGGGAACCGACGGGCGAACGAATTCGGGTGCGCTCGCAACACGGTGCCTCGGTATCTAAGCGAGGGCGGGACTGTTCCGTTTCGCAAGCCTGTGCGGCCGACCGCGTTTGACGGACTGGACGATTGGCTGCGGGAGCGCTTCTTCCCCCATGGCTCGGGCTGGATGACGATCTCGACCCGCTCCAGATGCGCCGGGAACGCCTTGCGCGGTCGCGCAGCACGTCGCGGCTCGCCTGTCGGTCTTGCGGCCTCGAGCTCGGACTCAATCGCGCCGAGCCCGGTCTGGATTTCGAAGGCGAAGGCCTGCTGGGCACGTTCGAGCTTCTCGGAGCTGCGACCGAAGCGGCGCGCTCCAGCTGCTTGACGATCCCATGAAGGTCGGCGATCCTCTCCTGGGCACGCTCGTTGAGTGTCGCCATCCGGACGATCTCGGCCTTGAGTGTTTCGCTCCGGAGTTGTTGCAGTTCGGCCTTCTCCGCCGCCATGGCGACGAACATCGCCTTGAGCGGATCGATTTCGTGGGGACGGGCCGAAGCGCTTCTCGTCATGACGCCGACAGGAGCTTGTTTTACACGGCCTGAAGCCCGCCTTTTGCGCCTGAGTCACTTCGCCACCGCCTTCCGGCCGGACGCCGTCGCCGTTCGGCTCGAACGCGCGTCCAGTCCATGTCTTCGACGAGCGCCATCAGTTTCGGCGCGGCAAGCCGATCACGCCGTTCTCCGCCAGCGGAACTTGTCCTCGTCCAGCGCTCACGGTGCGGGTATGCCGGCGTCGAGCAAACAGAGAGAAGTTTGGGGCCCAACCAGGACGGCCCCGTTACGAAGTTCGTCCTAGTCTAGTCCCGGTTTGAGTGTCGAATCTTCATCGATTGCATCGGCGACCAGCGTCCCCGCCGCCTGCGAGCCCGCAACTGCTCAGCAGAAGGAAGTGAACGTGAGTGCATCCATTTCGTAAATGTGTGTCTATCCAAGCAATCGATTTCTCTAATTATCCGATGAGGAATATGAAACGCGTCAGGCAGGGTGCATCATTAGGAGTATTTTCGATGGCAAACATTATCGAGGGTGGCCCGGGTTCCGAAACACTCCTCGGCACCAAGCTTGAAGATTGGATGGAGGGTTTCGGGGGCAATGACTGGATTGACGGTCGTGGCGGCAACGACGAGATCTCGGCTGGCGCGGGCAGTGACCGAGCCCTCGGCGGCGAGGGTAACGACCGCATCTTCGGCGGAGATGGCTGGGACGATCTCTCCGGCGACAACGGCCGCTTCAACGCGCGCATCTCCGGTGAGGACAATGACAGGCTCAGCGGCGGTCCCGGCCAGGATGTCGTCTACGTGGGTGACGGCCAGGACACGTTGACCGGGGGCACCGACAGTGACACGTTCGTGTTCCAGTTCCACAATCCGGTGCCTGGGGTCGTCCCGAGTGTCGGGTCGAAGCCGGACATTTCCACTATCACCGATTTCAACCCGGCGGAGGACAAGTTCGCCTTCGATGCGGTGGGCCTCTACAACGACGGTTTTGGCGCGAACTTCGTCAACAACGCCAGCATACAGTCCGGCTACCCGGTGAGCAGCTTCTACAGTGGTGCGGCCTCGGGTGCGAACGGCGAACACGTCGTGGTGATCACTGGCGAATCTTTCAACTCTGCTTCTGAAGCCGCGAGTGCGATCTCCGGCGAGCACGCCGGCGACATCATTGTCTACCAAAGCAGCTACACCGACAGAGTCGCAACTCTGGCCTATGTCACCGCCGACAACAGCGCGCATGAGTTCGTCCACCTGGGCGGTGTGGTCACCGTGGCCGACCTAGGCCTGACCGCGTCGGACTTCACCTTCGTTTGATCCAGAAAACCCATACGGAACAGCGCCCCGCCCCCCTGGGCGGGCGCTTTCCGTTTCCGCTACTTGCGATGGGCCGGGGCGCCCGGGAGCAGTCGCAGCGTGTACAGCTTGACGAAGCCCTGCACGTCGCGCTGGTCGTACACCGAAATCTCCCTGAAGGCGTGGAGGCGGAAGCCTGTTCGGGCCCTTGCGGCCGGCCACGATGACGTTGCCCTTCCAAACCTTCAGCCGGACGGTGTTGTTGTTGACCCGCTCCATTAGATGCCAAACCAAACATATTCGGCGGGAGCACTGATCCTGAATCAGCGAGCGGATGCAGTCGGTCGCCGCTCGGGGAGCAATATAGGGAGCTGGGTCGCCAGATCCTCACGGAGACCTACGTGAGTAACCATTCCTTGAAGGATTCAGCTTTGAGACCTTTCCCTCTGACTTCCGCTATTTGGGGAATTCTGTTGATCAGCGGCGTGGTGAACGTGCTTGCGCTGATCTCGCCGGTGTTCATGCTTCAGGTCTACGACCGCGTTCTGGCAAGTGGCAGCGTATCGACGCTAGTGGGGCTCGTCGTGCTTGCTACAGGGCTTTATGCGTTCCAGTGCCTGCTCGACATTTTGCGCGCGCGCGTGCTGCTGCGGATTGGCGAGCGTTTCGATGAACAGTTTTCCGGACGCGTTCACGATGCGATCGTTCGCCTTCCGCTTTTAACGCGCATGCCGGGCGACGGCTTGCAGCCGCTACGCGATCTCGACAATGTTCGCGGATTCTTAGGTGGAAACGGCCCGACAGCGTTCTTCGATCTGCCATGGATGCTGCTTTATCTTGGCATTTGCTTCCTCTTTCATTTCTGGATCGGCATGACGGCACTTATCGGGGCGATCGGTCTCACATCTCTGACACTCCTTACCAACACTCTCTCGCAAGGGCCGATACGCGATACCATTGACCACAACATGGTACGCAATGGTCTACTGGAAGCAGCGCGCCGCAATGCCGAGGTCGTGCAAGCTCTCGGTCTCGCAAAGCGGATCGCTGCCCGATGGCACAAGGCCAATGCCAAGTATCTGGCCGCCAACCGGAAAGTCGGGGACGTGGCAGGTGGGCTGGGTGGCATTTCAAAGTCGCTGCGCGTGCTGCTGCAATCGGCCATTCTTGCCGTCGGCGCGTACCTTGTCATCAGGCAGGAGACTACGGCCGGGGTCATGATTGCCAGTTCGATCACGATGGGGCGTGCGCTGGCTCCGGTCGATCTGGCCATTTCAAGCTGGAAACCCTTCCTCATGGCGCGCCAGGGTTGGGCGCGGCTGGAGGACCTCTTGGGAAAGGTTCCTGAAACCGCTCCTGTTATGCCAATGCCTGCACCTGAACGCGAACTCCGCCTCGAAGGCGTGACAATCGTTCCGCCCGGCGAAAGGAAGCCGACCGTGACCGGCCTTGCGTTTGCCGTTCAGGCGGGAAGCGCACTCGGGATCATCGGTGCATCGGGTTCGGGCAAGTCGACACTCTCGCGCGCCATCGTCGGCGCATGGGCGCCGGTCGCCGGAAAGGTTCGCATCGACAGCGCAAGCCTCGATCAATGGGACCGGGAAGCGCTAGGCCGTCATATCGGCTATTTGCCGCAAGGTGTTGAACTATTCGACGGCACCATTGCCGAAAACATCGCTCGTTTTGAAGATAATCCTGACCCTGAGGCTATTGTCACCGCGGCGAAAGCAGCGGGCACGCACGAACTGATCCTCCGATTTGAGCACGGCTACGAAACTCCGATTGGTGAGGCCGGATCGGCACTTTCCGCCGGGCAGCGCCAGCGTATCGGTCTTGCCCGTGCTCTTTATCGAGACCCTTTCCTTGTTGTGCTGGATGAACCCAATGCCAATCTCGATGCGGAAGGCGAGGCTGCGGTTGTCAAGGCGATCGCCTCCGTGCGCGAGCGCAAGGGCATTGCGGTTGTCGTTGCCCATCGGCCGAGCGCCATCCGCGCCGTGGATTTGGTGTTGGTGATGGAAGGTGGACGGCAGCGAGCATTCGGTGCGCGTGATGAGGCGCTTTCCAAAGTCCTTAAGGGGGCAGCGATGGCATCAGGCGCTGGGGTCAAGGCCATCGAGTCTACACAGGATAACGAGCGCGCTGACATGGAGGATCCCGGTGTCCGGCATTCATCAGAACAATGACGTTTCCAGGTCCATTCGCCGGCACCTGGTGGCGGGCCTGCTGGCGAGCGTGATCTTTGTGGGAGGAGCCGGAGCCTGGGCGGCCTTCACGAATCTCTCCGGCGCGGTTGTCGCGTCCGGACACTTTGTCGTCGATTCCTATGTGAAGAAGGTGCAGCACCCGACCGGCGGGGTGGTGGGAGAAATCCTGGTGAGCGAAGGTGATAAAGTAAAAGCCGGCGACATCCTCATGCGGCTCGACGCCACCCAGACGCGCGCCACTCTCGCTGTAGTCACCAAGCGGCTCGATGAGCTGGCCGCCAACCTGGCACGACTCGAAGCTGAGCGTGACGATCTGGCGGAGATCGCCTTCCCGGACTGGCTGCTCGCCCGCAGAGATGTTCCGGACGTAGCTTCGGCAGTACATGGCGAGACGCGGCTGTTCGAATTCCGCAGACAATCCCGCGACGGAAGGCAGGCGCAGCTAGCGGAACGCATCACTCAATATGAGCACGAGATCGAGGGGCTCAAGGCGCAGGCAATCGCTTCTGAGAAAAGCACCGAGATCCTCCAAAAGGAAATTGCTGCCCTGAGTGGGCTGCGCGACCAAGGCATTGTCTCGGACCAACGCTTGAACAGTCTGAAGACGCAGGTTGCCACTTTCGGCGGCGAACGCGGTGAGAAGATTGCACATCAGGCACAGACGGCAGCCCGCATAGCCGAAACGCGCCTGCAGATCCTGCAGATCGATCCGGATTTCAAGATGGAAGTCGGCCAGGAGCTCAGAGAGGTTCAGGCGCAGGTTGGGGAGTATGTTGAGCGCAAGGTGGCGGCTGAACAGGAACTGCGACGGATCGATATTGTCGCGCCGCAGTCAGGCGCCATTCAACAACTCGCAGTTCATACGGTCGGAGGAGTGATCACGCCCGCCGATCCGATTATGCTAATCGTGCCGGAAGGCGACGATCTTGCGCTTGAAGCACGAATCACCCCGAAGGACATCGACCAAATCCAGCTTGGTCACAAGGCCGTGCTGCGGATGTCAGCCTTCAATCTGAGGACCACGCCGGTATTGAACGGATATGTCAGCCGGATCGCAGCCGATCTGGCGACGGACGAAAAAAACGGCGTTTCGTATTACCTGGTGCGTCTGTCGGTTCCGCATGCGGAACTGACGAAGCTCAAGGACCTGACGCTCGTGCCCGGCATGCCGGCCGAAGCGATGATCCAGACGGGCGAGCGTACGGCGCTTTCTTATTTTGTGAAGCCGCTGTCGGACCAAATCAGTCGCGCATTCCATGAGGAATGAAAGTAACCACAGAAACATTTTGTTGGTATTCTTGTTGGTTGTTACGCATGCATGAGAGTCATAACCGTCTGAAAACACAGCCATACTTTCCTCAGTTGGATTCCGCCTCTGACTCAGATTCGTGGTTCCACGGTCATTTTGCCCTTCCAAGGCGCCGACCATTCAGTTCTTGGCCTCGAGCGCATTAAGATACCCATCATCGTACACAAAGGCTGGAAAAGAGTCCGGTGTCTTGAGCGATCCTGAGGTCTGGAGACCTAGGGTGAGCCTGCAAGCACAGGGCTAGGACATGATTGAGCGTCTGCAATATTCGGACGGGTACATAGGAAGACAGGCAGGCGTCAAAAACGCGCTTTCAACGCGCTAAACCGATGCTACGCACCCCGAGCGTCTTGCCGCCCTCGCTCCCGCCGGTAGGAATCAATCGCGAGCAGGCTGCGACGTTCATCGGCGTAAGCTCAACGACCTTTGATGAAATGGTCCAGGACGGCCGGATGCCCCAGCCACGAATGCCGAGCAAGGGGCGCATTGTTTGGGACGTCGAGGAACTTGTATTGGCCTTTCGAAAGCTCCCTCACCGCCAAATCGGAGGAGCACCAAAGCTTGACGAAGATTCGCCGCCACTAGACAATCCTTGGGATCGAAAACCACGAACATGACGGATGAGCCCGTGAAAATCGATCTTAAGGGCGTAGTGAAGGACACTGATCGCCACGGCAATGATCGGTACTATTTTCGCGCACCGGGTCGGAAGAAGGTCCGGCTCCGTGAACCGACCGGCAGCGACGAGTTCCTCGAGGAACTGCGGTGCGCGCGCGCCGAGGTCACTTATGTTCGGCCCGGCACTCTTCCCGAGATTTGCCGGCGCCTCCCCAAGCCTTCCGAGCCAGCGAAGAAAGGCACGTTGCTGTGGCTTTGCCAGGAGTATTACCGTCGGGGCGGCACGGAAATCACCCAAGACACTATGGCGCGCCGACGAGCAATTCTGGAGCGCGTATGCGAATTACCTCATCCCCTCGAAGGTGACCCGGATCCTCAGTATCCCACCAAGGGATCTCTGCCATTCGCCGGTATGAAACGGTCTCATGTTAAGGAGATCAGGGACACCAGGCTCGACGCCCTTGGCGCGGCAAACAATATCGTAAAAGCCATCAGCGCGATGTTTGAGTGGGCAAAGGACACAGAGATTCCGGGCGTCGACTCCAATCCCGCCCGCGGCATCAGACGGCTAAAGAGCGGCGACGGCTGGCACCCATGGGACGTGTCGGAGATCGTTCAATATGAGAAGCGGCATCCGCTGGGTACCGCAGCCAGACGTGCGCTCTCGATCTTCATGTTTACTGGCCTGCGGTTGTCCGACGTCGCGATCTTCGGTCGACAGCACATCACGCTCGTCTACAACGAGGAGACCGAGCAGTGGGAGAAGTGGATCAGAATTAAGCCTGGGAAGACCAGTCGTAACAAGGATGCGGTGTTGGTGGAGCTCCCGCTTCTGCCCGAACTAGAGGCGGAACTTGAGCACACGCCCTCCGACCAGATGACCTTCCTGGTCAATGAGTATGGTCGCCCGTTCTCGGAGAACGGTCTGGGCAACAAGATGCGCCAGTGGTGTGATCAAGCTGAGCTGCCGCACTGCAGTGCTCATGGAATTCGCAAGGCCGGCGCGACGATCGCCGCTGAGAACGGCGCGACGCACGAGCAGCTGAAGGCGATATATGGGTGGACTACGTACCAGCAGCCCGACCACTACATCAAGAAAGCGCGTCGCCGGAAGGTAGCGAGAGCGGCGAAATACCTGCTGGTTATCGATCGAAAAGAGAACAAAATTGTCCCACTTTCTGAGGGGGTTGAAAGAGGTGGGACAAAAATGGCCAAAAAATCCAATTAAATCAACGGCCACAAAAGCCAATGGTGGGCCCGGAGGGACTCGAACCCCCAACCAAGCGGTTATGAGCCGCCGGCTCTAACCATTGAGCTACAGGCCCCACGGCGCTGGATTAGTGTTTTTCCCTGAACCGCACAAGGCTTTCCGAGGGCTTTCCGAGCAGGCGTTCCAAGGGGGCTGGCAGAGATCGCCCAAATCAGCCCATATTGATAACCTATTGCACGTCGCCCATTGGACGCCGGCCAACACTCGGCTGTCTTGGGATCCCAGATCGAGGAGATTTCATGACCAGACGTATTTTGCCCCTGGCGATTGCCGCAGCAATCGCATTTCCGGCGATCGCGGCCGCCGCCGATTCGCCACCGCCGCCGCGTATCGTCGTCACCGGTGAAGGCGAGGCGGCGATAGCACCCGATCTGGCTCTGCTGACGCTCAGCGTCATGCGCGAAGCCAAGACGGCACGTGCAGCGCTCGACGCCAATAACGACGCCATGGCCGCGGTGATCGCTGCAATGAAATCGTCCGGCATCAAGGAGCGCGACCTGCAGACCGCGGGCATCCAGATCAATCCGCGCTATAACTACACCAATAAGCCCGACGGCAGCCAGGAGGCCGAGCTTGTCGCCTACCAGGTGACCAACACGCTGTCGGTGCGCATCCGCGACATCGACAAGATCGGCGACATTCTCGACAAGGCGGTGTCGCTCGGCGTCAACCAGGGCGGCGGCATCTCCTTCTCCAACGACGATCCGGCGGCAGCCGTCACCGAGGCGCGCAAGAAGGCCGTCGCCAATGCCATGGCCAAGGCCAAGACGCTGGCCGAAGCGGCCGGCGTCGGCATCGGCCGGGTCCTGGAAATCACCGACCAGAATTTCGCACCACCGCCGATGCCGATCAACGCCAAGGCGTTCGATGCCGCCGGTGCGTCGGTCCCGGTGCAAGCCGGCGAAAATTCCTATACCGCACAGGTGACGTTGACTTTCGAATTGAAATGATCATCGCTTGCAGCATGAAAAACCCCGGAGGATCGATCCTCCGGGGTTTTTTGAGCCGCGCCCTTCCGTCCTGGCGGAAAGGGCTCCGCTACTCTACCGGCTGCAAGTCAGCCGGCCGCAGGCCCGAAGACCTTAGCGATAGATGATCGGACAGCCGCGCTCGTTGGCGAATACGATCACGACGCGGTCGCCATACTGGCGGCCGGCGACCTTGACCGTGCGGCGGTTGATGTCGATGATGCGGGCGCGGTGCAGGCCCATGCGTTCGGCCTTGTCGATGGCACGCTCCGGCGAACAGGACCGGCGCCAGCCGCCATGACGGCGGTGTTCGCGATAGTAACCATCATCTTCGTCGCCGGTATAGACGCCGACGCGCGGATCCTGGTTGTTGCCGAAGCCGAGATAGATGCTGTCAGCATGAGCGGGGATGGCAGCAAGCGTGCCAAGGCCGACAAGAGCCGAAAGAGCCGCCGTCTTGATGGTGTTGAACATTGTCTTCTCTCCTTGTTGAGGGTTTCCACACGTTTTCGTCGAACCGATGGGAGGAGAATGCACCCGTCTGTCTGAATTTTTTGCGAACCGGCCATTCATCCCCCGTTCATGCGGCAAGAATGGGCCAGCCGTTAGTCTCTCCGTTTCTGGAACCGTTCTATGCAGGGCAGATGGGGAACGTACCCTTTTGCCATGGTTCCCGGTCTTCGTTACCGCAGGAATCCTAAGGCTCGTCCGCGAGCATATGGTCGAAATAGTCGTCCGGCTCGGCAAGGTCGGTCTCGCTGGCGCTGACCCGGCCGCGCATCGAGATGCCGGCCTCGTGCACGGTCTCGTCGCTTCCAGACACCAGCCTGTGCCACCAATAGAGGTCGCGGCCCTCGGCGACCAGCCGGTAAGCGCAGGTCTTGGGCAGCCAGCTGATGGTGCGCACATTCTGCGGCGTCAGCCCGACGCAATCCGGAACACGCGCCAGCCGGTTGGCATAGTCGGAGCAGCGGCAGCTTCCAGCGTCGAATAGCCGGCAGCCGACGCTGGTCCAGTAGATCTCTCCGGTGTCCTCGTCTTCGAGTTTGGACAGGCAGCATTTGCCACAACCGTCGCAGAGTGATTCCCACTCGGCCGGGGTCATCGCCTCGAGCGTCTTGGTCTTCCAGAACGGCTTTTCCATCGTCGGCATGTGGCCCTCGGACGCTTCAAGGTCAAGCACGGCAACCGTGCACCCTCGTCCGAACGATACGCCGGGACCATACGCCGGAACATACGCCAGGACCATACGAATGACATGAAGTCGCCTTCAAAACGCCGGTCAATCGCCCTGTGCCACAGCTAGAACCTACAAACAGGAACCAAACATGGTTGCTGAAAGTTTGGGCAGGGATGGGACGCCACAAGGAGTGTTTATGATGAAACGCCAACCATGGATTCTGGCAGGCACGGCGCTTGGCCTGTTGATGGCGTCCGCGCCGTTAGGCGCGTTCCCGCTGCAAGGCAATGCCGCATTCAGCCCCGTGCAACGTACCGCAGCGCCGCTCATCCCAGTGCAATCGAGTTGCGCCGAGGGCGAGTCGGCGGAGGCCTGCGCGCAAAGCCAGCAGGCAGAGCAGCCCAGAAAGAAGAAGCGCGACCAGCAGCAGCAAACGGAATCCGCTCCGGCCGAGCAGGCGGCTCCAGCCGAGTCCGAGCAACCCCGCAAGAAGCGGCGCAATCAGCAGCAGCAAACAGAATCCGCTCCGGCCGAGCAGATCGCTCCGGCCGAGTCTGAGCAACCCCGCAAGAAGCGGCGCAATCAGCAGCAGCAAACAGAATCCGCTCCGGCCGAGCAGATCGCTCCAGCCGAGTCCGAGCAACCCCGCAAGAAGCGGCGCAATCAGCAGCAGCAAACAGAATCCGCTCCGGCCGAGCAGATCGCTCCGGCCGAGACCGAGCAACCCCGCAAGAAGCGGCGCAATCGGCAGCAGATCGAAGCGGCCCCATCGGAACAACCGGCCGAGCAGGCAGCGCCGGCAAACGACAACCAGCCCGACGTCAATCCGCGCAAGAAGAAGCAAAAACAGAACCAGCAGATCGAGGCTGCCCCGGCAGAACAGGCTCCGACTGTCGAGCCCGGACAAAAGCCGGGCAAGCGCAAGAAGCCTGCTGAATTGACCGGACCCGCCACGGAGGCGGAAGGCCAGCCGGCGCCGACCAATAAGGAAGCGACCCCACAGGCCCAACCGGCTCCGACCGAGCAGCAGGCCGCTCCCGTCCAGGGCGAACAGCCCCAGGACAAGATCAAGAAACGTGGCAAGAGGCCTGTCGGCGAACAGCCGGTGACAGGAGAGCAACAGCCCTCGACCGGCGAACAGCCTTCGACTGGCCAGGCCGCGCCTGTCCAGGGTGAAAATCCGGTCCAGGGTGAAGCCCAGGCCAATCCGAACGAGGCACCTGTTCTGGACAGCCAGAAGGATGTCTTGCGCAAGCGCAAGGGTGGCAAGGAGCGCGGCCAAAATGCCGGTAAGCAGCAGGGCAACCAGCCCGCCCAGCAGGGCGAGAACCAGGTGGAAGCCCCGAAGCCGGCTCCGGTCGAGGAGGGACCGCCACCTACCGACGACAAGGCGGCCCAGCAGGCGATCAAGCCTGAAAAGATCGTTCCGGTGACCGAGGAAAAGGGCAAGCGTGTCGAGCGTGCGCCGGACATCGAGGATGTTCGCCGCCGTCCGCGCCCCCAGGGCACCAACGTCGTCAGGGAATTCGGCGACCGCGTCATCCTACAGTTCAACAACCAGACGTTCGTCGAAAGCAGCGATGCCCCGCGCATGCACCGCGGCGCCAGGAATGTCTATTATGAGGACCTGTCCGGCGATCGCACCCGGGAAATCGTCGAGCGCGACAATGGTGTCCGGATCGTCACCATCCGCAACCGCTACGGCGACGTCATCCAGCGTTCACGCATCGCGTCCGACGGCCGTGAATATGTGCTGAGCTATGTCGACGAGCGGAACTATGACGATGATGCAGACTGGCGCGACCCGGGCGACGACCTGCCGCCGATGCGCCTTACCATCCCGCAAGAGGAGTACATTCTGGATTCCGAAGAGGTCGAGGATCCGGACGACTACTACACCTTCCTCGAACGGCCGCCGGTCGAGAGGGTCCAGCGCCTCTATTCGATCGACGAGGTCAAGCGCTCGGCCCGCGTGCGCGACATCGCCCGCCGCATCGACCTCGACACGCTCAACTTCGAATTCGGTTCGGCCTCGATTTCCGACACCGAGGTCCAGAAGCTGGAGGGTGTTGCCAACGCCATGGACAAGCTGCTGAAGAAAAACCCGGCCGAGAGCTTCCTGATCGAGGGCCATACCGACGCTGTCGGCACACCGGAAGCGAACCTTGCTCTGTCCGACCGCCGCGCCGAGGCGGTCGCCGAAGCCTTGACCAACGCCTTTGGCATCCCGCCGGAGAACCTGACGACGCAGGGCTATGGCGAGGAGTATCTCAAGGTCAACACGTCGGGACCCAACCGCGAGAACCGCCGCGTCGCCATCCGCCGGATTACCCCCCTGGTAGCGCCGGTGGCCAGCGCCCAATAAACCGCAATGTGAACCGCGCGATTTGATCAACCATTGAATCGCGCGGTCATCAATCTTGAAACGCGCGGTAACCCATCCCAGATTCTGGAAAGGGCGTTCCCTGCCCTGTCCCGACTCCAGCGGGACACACGAGCCCCGCCGGTTCCCCTCCCCGGCGGGGTTTCGTTTTTTTGCAACCTTGCAAACCGCCGCAGCCTGCCCGAAATACGGCGCTCCGACAACGGAGCCCGAATCGCCGCATGAAGCGCCTCGAACTCGCCATCGAATCGATCATTCTCGCCTCGCGCTGGCTGCTGGTCGCCTTCTATCTCGGACTGGGTGCGGCACTTGCCATCTATGCCGTGTCCTTCGGCAAGAAGCTGTTCGAGTTCGTCTCCGTCGCCTTCACGCTCGATGACACCGACACCATCCTGAAAATACTCGGCCTCATCGATGCCGCGCTGGTCGCCTCACTGGTGGTGATGGTGATCATCTCGGGTTACGAAAACTTCGTCAGCCGCTTCGATGAAAATGACGGCAAGGTGCATTGGCTGGGCACGATCGATGTCGGCTCGCTGAAGGTCAAGGTCGCCTCGACAATCGTAGCGATCTCCTCGATCCACCTCTTGCAGGTGTTCCTGAACTCGGTCTCCTACACGACCGACCAGCTGATGTGGCTGACCATCATTCATCTGGCCTTCGTTCTGTCGGCACTGATGCTTGCCTATATCGACCGGCTGATGGGTCTTGGCAAAGCCAAGAAAGCCGAGGACTGAGCACGCGTCTGTGCCGGTCTTTAAGAGACCGGTCTTTAAGAGATATGCCTGTCAGCTAGATACTTTCCGTCAGTAGATACCTTTGATTTTGGTATCCGTCCGGCCGAACACCTCGTCCGGCACAAAAAAGTCGCCGGCGAGCGGGCCTGTCGCACCCGGCGCATAGGCCGAGAAATCGCTGACGCCCTCAGCGCGCAGCACTTCTTCGTCAATGTAGAAATTGCCGGTCGCCTCACGCGACGGCCTGACCAGGATGGCGTATGCCGCATCGGCCATGATGTCGGGCGAACGGCTCATCGCCGCCACCGTCGCCCCGCCCAGGAGGTTACGCACCGCCGCCGTGTCGATGGTCGAGATCGGCCATAGCGAATTGACCGCAATGCCGTCCCTGGCGAACTCGGCGCTCATGCCCAGCGTGCACATCGACATGCCGAACTTTGCCATCGTGTAGGCGACATGGTTCTTGAACCACTTGGCCTTCATGTCGAGCGGCGGCGCCAGATTCAAGATGTGAGGATTTTCCGCCAACCTCAAGTGCGGAATGCACATTTTGGAGACGAGAAAAGTGCCGCGCGTGTTGATCTGGTGCATCAGATCGTAGCGCTTCATATCAGTCTCCAGCGTGCCGGTGAGTTGGATGGCACTGGCGTTGTTGACGCAGATATCGATGCCGCCGAACCTCTCCACGGTCTTGGCGACCGCTTCGGCGACCTGTTCTTCATCCCGAATGTCGCACAGCACCGGCAGCGCCTTGCCGCCGGCCTGCTCGATCTCGTGCGCCGCCGTGTAGATCGTCCCGGGCAGCTTCGGATGCGGCTCGGCGGTCTTGGCCGCGATCGTCACATTGGCGCCATCGCGCGCGGCGCGCAGCGCAATCGCCAGCCCGATGCCGCGCGACCCGCCGGAGATGAAAAGCGTCTTTCCCTTGAGCGACATCCTTGCGCCTTCCTCCAACATGAAAGACACGATCCTTGCGCGGCTGAGAACCGCCGCGCAAGGCCCAACACACCGCATGCGGGTTACGCTGCGTCGGCCTTGAGACAATCTGACCTAGACCAGCACCAGGCCCTGCCGCATGGCGATGGCAATCGCATCGGTGCGGTTGGCGGCACCGAGCTTCGTCAGGATCGCTGCGACATGGAACTTCGCCGTATGCACGGAGATGTTCAGCCGCCGCGCGATGACCTTGTTGGGGGCGCCCTCGGCCAGCAGCGCCAGCACCTCGCCTTCCCGCGGCGAAAGCGTCGGCCGGACGATATGCTCGTCAGTCGGTTCCTCTTCGAACCGGTCGCTGTCATGGAAGGTCAAATCGTGATGCCGATCGGATAGAGCATGGCTGTCGCGCGAAATCCGGTAGCCCGCAGCCGCGAGCCGCGCGGCGGCGGCGATCAGCAACTCGTCCGCTTGCTCGGGCAGCACGGCAAACACTGTATCGGCCGGCCGTTCGCGGGCCGCTCGCGACGATAGCAGCACGCGAGGCATAGCCGCGTCGACGAGCCCGCCTTGTAGCCCATGATCATCGACGATGGCGACATCCGCCGCCCTACGTCCGTCGACTTCGCCCGCCAGAACCGGCCGCAGATCATCGGTCGCGGCGAGAGCTGCGGACAGACTTCGTGCGCGCTCGGCGTCACCGAGCGCGATCAGCACCGTCAGCTGTCTGCCAGCGACCTCACCGCTTACCATCAATCCCTCAGCTCAGTGGTTTTTCACCGATGGTCAGGGAAACCTCACGATTCTCGCCGCCGCGCACCACGCCGAGTGTCACCAAGGCACCGGCGCTGTCCGGCCCGAGCTTGCGGATCAGCTCGCGCGGGCCATGCACCGTCTCTGCGTTCCACGACACGATGATGTCGCCGAGACTGAGACCGGCTGATTTCGCCGGCCCGTTATCGTCGAGGCTCATCACCATGGCGCCCTGTGTATCACCATTGCGGACCGGATGCAGGCCGGCGCCAAGATAGCCGCGCGCCACATGACCCTTCTCGCGCAGCGTCGTGACTGCCCGCTCGATCGTTTCGTAAGGCATGACCAGCGCCCGCCGGCGTGGCCCGAACAGCAGCATGCCGATCAGTCCACCCTTGGCGTCGAGCACAGGGCCACCCTCGAAACGGCCGCCGGCATTGACGGCAAGGTTGATGCGCCGGTCGATCATGCCGCCGCGCATTGAACGCCAGGCCGGGCCGACCTCGCCGACCGTGCCGAAGGTAGCGAGCGAGGTGCCGTCGCTATTGCCCGCCACGACCGCCAGATTGCCCGGCCGCACCGCATCCGCCTTTACCAGTGACGGGGCGGCCGGCGCGCCGGCCGGTTTCAAAACGGCCGTGCCGGTGGACGGGTCGCGGCCGACCAGTTCCGCCTTGACGGCTTCGCCCGAAGAAAACGTCAGCTCGATCTCCTCGCCGGCCTCGACCGCCTCCTCGGCAGTGACGAAATAGCCGTCCCTCCAGTGGAAAGCAGTTGACGTCCGGTGGTGCGTCGCGAAGCTGGCCGTCGCTGGTGCCGCGGCTGCCGCGATGTCGGCAATGGCGTCGGAAAACGTGCTCAGATTGAAATCGCTCATGATTTATCTCCTGGGTTCTTCGTGACCCAGATATCGCCCGGCAGGGCGTTGGCGGATACTCGCCTGACGGCTAGTTGGGCATTTGACTGGCCATCTGGTCAGGTCGCGGCCGGTCCGGCCGCTCCGCACATATAGGCATTGTTCATCTTGTTCAAAACGGAGCCCTCGGATGGCCCTGCCCGCCCAGCAATTGCAATATGACGATGCTCTTCTCGATACCTATTCGGCGACGGTCGCCGATGCCGTCGACCGCATCGGGCCCGCTGTCTGCCGCATCGAACGCATCGGTGGCCCTGGCGGCCATGGCTCCGGCTTCGTCATCGCGCAGGACGGGCTGGTCGTCACCAACTTCCACGTCGTCGGCGATGCGCGCAGCGTACGCGTGTCAATGCCTGACGGCGCCTCCAGGGAAGGCCGCGTGCTCGGCCGCGATCCCGACACCGACATTGCGCTGGTGCGCGCCGACGGCAACTTTGCCGACGTCGCGCCGCTTGGCGATTCCAAGCGTTTGAGGCGCGGCCAGATTGCAATTGCCATCGGCAATCCGCTCGGCTTCGAATGGACCGTCACCACTGGCGTCGTCTCGGCACTCGGCCGCTCGATGCGTGCCTCCACCGGCCGGCTGATCGACGACGTCATCCAGACCGACGCCGCGCTCAACCCGGGCAATTCTGGCGGACCGCTGGTGTCCTCGGCTGGCGAGGTGATCGGCGTTAACACCGCGATGATCCACGGTGCGCAAGGCATCGCCTTCGCGGTTGCCTCCAACACCGCCAATTTCGTCATCTCGGAAATCATCCGCTTCGGCCGTGTGCGCCGTGCCTTCATCGGCGTTTCCGCCGACACCACCAACCTGCCGCGCCGCGCAGCCCTTTTGTCGCAAGTATCGAGCAGCACGGCGGTGCGCCTGCGCACCGTCGAAAAGAACAGCCCGGCGGCCAAAGCCGGCCTCAGGGAAGGCGACATTATTGCCGCCATCGACGGCCGCCCGGTCACCGGCGTCGACGATCTGGTGCGCATGCTCGACGCCGAGCGAATCGGCCGCGAGACACTGTGCACGGTGGTGCGCCGCTCCGGCATTACTCAGGTCACCGTGATGCCGTTGGCGCGGGCGAGTTAGCGCGCCGCAGCACCCTGCGCATATTGCGCCATAAATTCTGGGCTCGGCGGGATCGGCCTGATCACGTCGATCAGCACGCCGTTGGGATCCCTGGTGATGAAATGGCGCTGGCCGAAGGGTTCGTCGCGCAGCGTTCGCAGGATCGGCAGGCCAGCGGCGGTGATCCGCTCATAGATGGCATCCGGATCCCTGACCTCGAAATTGATCAGCAGGCCAGATGTGCGGCCCCGCCCTTCCTCCGGGATCGTCTCATGATCGCCCTGGACGATGCCAAGGTTGACGCGGCGATCTTCGGCTGAGCGCAGATGCACGTACCAGTCGGCCTCAAACAGCGGCTTGAAGCCGAAATGCGCAACATAAAAGGCTGCCGTGCCGGCAACGTCGCTCGTCATCAGCACCGGATAATAGCTCGTCGTCCTCATCTTTCCTTCACCCGGCAAATAACATACAGTCTGCATGTAAATGGCAATAACATACAGGCTGCATGTATGCAACAAGGATCCGCTCGTCGCTCCAACCGTGATCGCACCGAGGCGACACGCGCCGAGCTCATCGCCGCGGCTCGCAAACTGTTCACCGAAAAGTCCTATGCCGAGACCGGCACACCCGAGATCGTCGCCGCTGCCGGCGTCACGCGCGGCGCGCTCTATCATCACTTTGCCGACAAGCAGGCGTTGTTTGCCGCTGTGGTCGAACAGGAGGCGCAAGCCGTCTCGGAAGAGATCGAACGCGCGTCGCCGCCTTCGCTATTTGCCCGCGATGCGCTGATTGCCGGCTCGGATGCCTATCTGGCTGCCATGCGTGCCCCCGGCCGCACGCGGCTCTTGCTGCTTGACGGCCCGGCCGTGCTCGGCCGCGCCGCCATGGATGCGATCGACAATCGCCATGGCAACCGTTCGCTGCGCGAAGGCCTTCTTACCGCGATGCGCTCGCACTCCATGACGAGACTGCCTGTGGAAGCACTGACCGCTTTGCTCGCAGCCGCCTTCGACCGCGCAGCGCTCGCCATCGAAACTGGAGCATCGATCGAGGACTATCGCGCCGTTCTCATGGCGCTGATCGACGGCCTGTCTCCGGCTCCTCCTCAGGCACCTCACCCGGTTCGAACTCGTTGAAACAGCCTAGCTGGCGCTTGAACTGGTCGATCAGCCAGGCGGCCGCCGGTTTTGGGCTGCGATCGGCGCGGTGCATGGCATAGAGCGGCGAGCGGACTTCGCTGTAAGGCTCGAGATCGAGTTCGACGAGCCGGCCGTTCGCCAGATCATCGGCGATCAGCCACCGCGGCAGCCCGCCCCAGCCCAGCCCCTCGCGCATCAGCACGTGCTTGGTGCGCACATCCGTCAGCCGCCAGGTGCGGTAGGCGAAGACGCCATAGTCACGCCCGCGCGTACGCTCGGACTGGTCCGAGACGACCAGTTGGATGTGTTCGCGGACATCCTCTAGCGCCACTGGTCTCGGCAGCAGCGCCAGCGGGTGATCAGGCGCTGCGGCTGGCACCAGGGAGAAGAAGCCGATGCGAAGCAGATTCACGTCCGTCTCACCCAGAAGCCCCCCGATGCCGAGATCGGCCTGTCCGCCGACAACATGATCGAGGATAAGGCCAAGCGAGCCGATATGCAGACGCAGCGTCACGGCCGGGAACTGCGCCTCGAATGCCTTTAGCACCCGAACCAGCACCGGCGACGGTAGCGTCACGTCGACCGACAGCGTCACTTCCGCCTCCAATCCCTGCCGGTATCCGTCGACACGCGAGCGGATGCGTTGCAGCACGCCGACCATGCGCCGCGCATCTTCCAGCGTCGCCTTGCCGACATCGGTCAGTTGCGGTTCACGCGTGCCCTCGCGCTCGAACAGCTTCAGCCCGAGCTGCGTTTCGAGGTTGGCGATGGCGTAGCTGATCACCGATTGCGCGCGATTCAATTTGCGCCCGGCGGCCGAGAAGCTGCCGGTCTCGGCCACAGCAACCAGGATCTGCAGTTGGTCAAGCGTCGGGTTCGGTTGCATCGTTCAATCCGCATTTTAGATGGATAATATACAAAATATACCAGTTTTTCAAATGGGTCTGCGCACACATATCTGCCGGGAGATTTTAATCCAACCCTGGAGACCCCATTATGTCCATCCTTCTTGTCACATCGAGCCCGCGCGGCGCTGCCTCGCATTCGACCCGAATTGCTACTGAATTCGCTGAAAAGCTTGTTGCCGCCGATCCGTCGAACATCCTTGTCGTGCGCGACCTCGTCGCCAATCCGTTGCCGCACATCGATGCCGATTATGCGACCGGCATCTACACGCCGGCCGAAGCGCGCACCTCGCGCCAGGCTGAAGTCGTTGGCGTCTCCGATGTCGTGCTGGATGAACTGTTCGCCGCCGATTCGGTGATTCTCGCCACCGGCTTCATCAACTTCAACATCTCCTCGACGCTGAAGTCCTGGGTCGATCACATTGCCCGTTCCGGCAAGAGCTTTGCCTATGGCGAGAACGGTCCCAAGGGCCTCGTCACCGGCAAGAAGGTCTATATCGTGCTGGCTTCGGGCGGCATCTATTCCGAAGGTGCGGCCGTGCAGTTCGATCACGCCGTTCCCTACCTGCGCAGCGTGCTTGGCTTCCTCGGCATGACCGATGTCGAGGTCATCCGCATCGAAGGAGTCGGCATGGGCGCCGATGCGGTGGCAGCAGCGCTGGCCAAGGCCTCGACCAAGGTCGACGCGATTGTGGCCGCGACCGGCAATGCCGAGCGCGTCGCCACCGCGGCGTAAAGCGTCAGCATCGTCTGAATTGTACAAGGGCAGGCGCCCGGCGCCTGCCCTTGTTTTTTTCGGTCTGGATCCGGCGGCGCGCGAACTGGAATGGGCCGCAAAGCGTCTCAAGCTGAACGAATTAGGCGGGCCGCCCGAGGGCCGGGTCACGCTGCTGCATGGATCGCTGACGTACCGGGACAGCCGTTGGGCCGCAGCCGACGTCGCCGTTCTGGTCGAGGTCATCGAGCATCTCGACGAGGACAGGCTGCCCCTGGTCGAACGCATCGTTTTCGGTGAGACGGCGCCCAAATCCGTCATCGTGACCACTCCGAATGCGGACTACAACGCTCTGTTTCCAAGACTGGTCCCTGGCGCATTTCGCCATCCCGATCACCGTTTCGAATGGAGCCGGGCTCAGTTCCAAGCCTGGGCGGCCAAAATCGGCGAGATCTATGGCTATGCAGCCACCTTCAGCGGCATCGGAGCCGAGGACCCGACCCTCGGCGCCCCCACACAGATGGCGGTGTTCACCCGATGAGAGAACCCGATAAGACCAACCTCACCATTCCTGACTTCGCCCTCGTCGTGCTGATCGGCTCGACCGGATCGGGCAAGTCGACTTTCGCCACCAAGCATTTCCTGACGACCGAGATTATCTCCTCGGACCAGTGCCGGGCGCTGATCTCCGATGACGAAACCGACCAGGACGTCTCTGCGGATGCCTTCGATCTGGTTCGCGAAATAGCCGGCAAGCGGCTCAAACACCGCAGGCTGGCCGTCATCGATGCCACCAATGTGCGAGCCGCCGACCGCAAGCCTTGGATTGAGCTGGCGCGCAAGTGGCACGCTTTGCCCGTCGCCGTGGTCCTCGATCCAGGCGTCGAGGTGTGCGTCGCACGCAATGCGGTGCGAGCCGACCGGCAGTTCGGCGCCGGGGTCGCCCAGCGCATGACAACCGAGATCCGCAAGGGTCTTGGCGGCCTCCAACGCGAGGGCTTCCGCCAAGTCTGGAAGCTTACCAGCGAGGCCAGCATCGACGCGGCCGAGGTGTCGCGACAGCCGCTGTGGACAGATAAGCGCGACGACCATGGCCCGTTCGATATCATTGGCGACATCCACGGCTGTTCGGATGAGCTTCATATCCTGCTCGCTCGATTGGGCTACTGCGTCGTCTGGTCTGAGCATCAGGGCGACCGAACGGTCACCGTGGTCCCACCAGAGGGCCGCAAGATCGTCTTTGTCGGCGACCTCGTCGATCGCGGCCCCAACTCGCCCGACGTGCTCCGCATTGCCATGAGCATGGTCGCGGCTGGAACCGCATACTGTGTCCAGGGCAACCATGAACGCAAACTCAGCCGCTGGCTAGAAGGCCGCAAGGTCACGGTCGCTCACGGCCTCCAGCAGACTGTCGATCAGCTAAGTGCACAGGACCGAGGCCTGCGCGAGGCGCTGCCGGCCTTTCTCGACGCCCTGCGCAGCCATGTCTGGCTCGATGGCGGAGGCCTCGCCGTCGCCCATGCCGGCCTCAAGGAAGAGATGATCGGACGCGGTTCCGGCGCTGTGCGCGAGTTCGCTCTGTACGGCGAGACCACAGGCGAGACCGACGAGTTCGGGCTGCCCGTCCGTGCCGACTGGGCTGCGGCCTATCGTGGCAAGACGGCCATTATCTATGGACATACGCCCACGCTATCGGCCGAATGGGTCAACAACACCCTGTGCATCGACACCGGATGCGTATTCGGCGGCAAGCTGACGGCCTTGCGCTGGCCGGAACGCGAACTGGTCGAGGTGCCGGCAATCCAGACCTGGTCGGAGCCGATACGTCCGCTGGGCGGGTCCGGTCCCGGTAAATCGGCACAGGCCGACGCCGACGGCGTGCTCGATTATCAGGATGTCTCCGGTCGCCGTTGGATCGAGACCGGACTGAGGGGCCGGATTGTCGTGGCCGAGGAGAACGCGTCGGCAGCACTGGAGGTGATGAGCCGCTTCGCGCTCTCGCCGCAATGGCTGATCTATCTGCCGCCGACCATGTCGCCGTCCGAGACCAGCAGCCAGGACGGCTGGCTGGAACGTCCGGAGGATGCCTTCGCTTACTTCCGCGAGCGCGGCGTTGCGCAGATCGTGTGCGAGGAGAAGCACATGGGTTCGCGGGCAGTGATCGCGCTCTGCCGGAACGCGCAGGCGGCACGCAGCCGCTTCGGGGTCCCTGGCGACGAAACCGGCGCAATCTGGACCCGCACCGGACGCTCCTTTTTCAACGACAGTGCCATGACGGAGGGCCTGCTCGCCCGTCTCCGCGCCGAGGTCGACACGGCGGATCTGTGGAAAGAATTGAACAGCGACTGGCTGCTGCTGGACGCCGAGATAATGCCTTGGTCGGCCAAAGCCGGCAGTCTGATCGAAAGCCAGTATGCGCCTGTGGCCACATCCTCTGCCGCCGGTCTCAAGGCCAGCAGCGAGGCGCTGGCCCGTGCGATGGCGCGAGGCGTCGATGCAGCCGGCCTGAACGCACGCCTTGAAGACCGGGCCGTCCGCGCAGCCAAATACGCCACCGCCTGGGCGCCCTACGTATGGCCGGTTTCGGGCGTCGAGGACCTTAAGGCCGCGCCTTTCCACCTGCTGGCCAGCGAGGGACGTGTTTGGTTTGACCAGGACCATGTCTGGCACATGTCGCTCGCGGACCGTCTGGCCGCCCGTGGCGGCGTGGTCACGCCGACTCGATGCCGTATGGTTGATCTGGCCGACGGCAGCGCGTGTGCCGAGGCCGTCGCCTGGTGGGAAGCGCTGACTGGCGTAGGCGGCGAAGGCATGGTGGTCAAACCACGCGACTTCGTCAGCCGTGGCAAGAAGGGGCTCATCCAGCCGGCGCTGAAGGTCCGCGGCCCGGAATATTTGCGCATCATCTATGGTCCCGAATATGACGCGCCCGACAATCTCGTCCGCCTCCGAGAACGCGGCCTGGCCGGCAAGCGCAGCCTGGCGCTCAGAGAGTTCGCGCTTGGCCACGAAGCGCTAACGCGATTTGTCGCCAAGCAGCCGCTACGCCGGGTTCACGAGTGTGTCTTCGCCGTGCTGGCGTTGGAAAGCGAGCCAATCGACCCAAGGCTGTAGTAGCCGATCTATCCGAAGATCTTCTCGCCTTGCTCGTCGACCAGCTGGATGCCCTTTTTGATCGAGATGTCGACAGCGTCATCAAGCCCGGCAAAGCGGTCGGCGCGGATGAATTTGTGCTCCTTCATCACGCCGTCGATCTCCTTCGAAACCACGCCGCAGGTCTGGTACTGGCCCTCCGCCTTGTAGGGCGTGGCGCTGATCAAAAATCCCTTGTGCTCGATCTGCTTTGCCGGCGCCGCTGTCTTTGGCTCGGCGGCTTCGTTGCCTCCGCCGAAAAGACGCTTCAGAAAAGACATGGGGTATCCTCCAACGGCAATCATCCTGCACTACATAGCGCGGTGCAGGATGATTTTCAGTACCGGTCCTTGGCCGAGCGGGCAAGGGCCGCAGCTGGCTTGGCAGCCAGAGATCAGTCGCGCGACAACGCTTCCAAGGCCTCTGCGGCAGCTTCCAATATGCTGATTGCCTCGGCCTGCTTTGCTTCAGGCGCATCGACGATCTCGCCGAGCGCGGCGCGCAGCCGGTGGCGCACGGCGCGAAACTCGTCGCGCTTTTCCGAGCGGCCGCGGCCGCGCCGGCCACCGTCGCCGTCATCGT
Organism: Mesorhizobium sp. M0808; assembly: GCF_040320025.1. Taxonomy (NCBI): domain Bacteria; kingdom Pseudomonadati; phylum Pseudomonadota; class Alphaproteobacteria; order Hyphomicrobiales; family Phyllobacteriaceae; genus Mesorhizobium; species Mesorhizobium sp. M0808. The sequence continues at coordinate 52,827 of NZ_JAMYOX010000021.1, read as the reverse complement.
TCCAGCCGAACCAGTCGCGCGCCTTCGCCATCTTGCGGCCGAAGCGCTCGAGATGTTCGAGCACGTGGTCGATCATCTCGCGATTTTCGTTGAGGTGCGCCTGCCCAGCCTCGGTGATTGAAAACACCTTCTTGTTGCCTTCCGCCGCAGAAACGGCGTAGCCGGCCTCTTCCAGGAAGGTCAGCGTCGGGTAGACCACGCCGGGGCTCGGGCTGTAGAAGCCGCTGGTGCGCTCCTCCAGCGCCTTGATGATGTCGTAGCCGTGCCGCGGCGCCTCGGCCAGCAGCGACAGCGTGATCAGCTTGAGGTCGCCGTCGGCCAGCATGCGCCCGGCGCGGAACATGTCGCCCGGCCCGCCGCGTCCGCCGCCTCTCATGCCATGCCCGAACGGGCCGAAGCCGCCGCGTCCGCCGAATTTGCCGGCCATATGCATGAAAACACGCTCGGCATGTTCGCCAAAACGATGACGCCCGAAATGATTGTCTTTGTGCATTGTCTGCTCCTTGAGTTATGTCTTACGATATATCTCACCTAAGTGCCCGCCACGGTTGAGTCAAGATATATCTTACGATGTATCTGAAAATGGCACCAGCAGGATTGATTTCGCCAGCGAGGGCAGCTAGAGGGTGCATGAGGGCCGAAGGCCGCTCCGTAAGCGTCTGACGTGAAGCAACGCATCCACCCCGGTCGTTCCGGGCAGTTACGCCGACAATACCGGCGAATGGATGCAAGGCGACGAACCGGATGCTTCAGGGAAATCCAAATGACCATGAAAACCCCGCGCAGCAAGCTGCCTGCGCGCTATGCCGCCGTGCTCGGCCCGCTGGTGCTGTCGTTGCTGATGACGTTCATCGTGTCGTTCATCTCGACACTGAAAAGCCTTGGCTTCCAGCCTGACATGCTGGCCACCTGGCTGACGGCTTGGGGCCTGTCCTGGCTGGTGGCCTTTCCGACGCTGCTGCTGGTGCTGCCGGCGGTGCGCTGCATCATTGGCTGGCTTTGCGAGCCCGTGGCTCGATAGCAGGGCACGCGAAAGGCCTGGAAACAATCTCCCGCCCGGCGAAGGCTGGCTCGCAACGCTGTTCGGCAGCCGATGTTGCCATTGCTGTATGGCGGACGACGCCGGCCAGCAATTTGCCGTCGGCGTCGATCGCATGCAGCCGGCGCCGGATGTCCTCCAGCCCGATGCCGTATCCGGCCAGCGCCGCCGGTTCGGCATTGATGTCGCGAAATTCGATCCGGCCGGCCTTGACCGCCTCGATCAGCCGCCGCTTCTGCCGGCTGATACCGGCATCACAGACCGGACAGCGCGTATTATACCAGACGGTCAGCAGAGGCTTGCTCATGTTTCGAAACGGCACCAGAGGACACGCACGGATTATCCGAGAAATGCCGTTGCGCCGCAACGTGACACGATACCGGCGGAATGGCCGGTTTCGCTGATCCAGGTCGCCCAAAGGGTACGCAGCGGTTTTGCGATAACGACATGCATAAAAAGAAGAGCTTAAAGCGCGTCGCAAAGGCCGTTCAGCGCGACGCGCTTCAGGCGCCGCGGCTCAGCCGAGCGAGGTGATGATCTCGCGATAGGCATCCTCCGGGAAAGCCTTGAGCGTCCGAGTCCTGACGTTGCCAGCCGTCGCCAGCATTAACGAGAAACGAGCCAGGACGGCATCGTCGGGCGCTTCGAGCACGGCCACCATGTCGCAATCCCCCATGGTGAGATAAAATGCCTTGAAGGACCCGCCCATGTCTCCCAACAGCTTCTTGGCGGCATCGAGCCGTTTCGGCGACTCGCGCACGTTTTTGGCGCCTTGCTCCGTCCAGTTGATCAGCACGATGTAAGTTGTCATGGCACACCTCCCTCCGGTGCCACGGAGCACGGCGTCCAACCGCCGGGGCGGGCATCCGGGTTTGTCGCCCAGAGAATGCGTCCGTCGCGGAATTATCCTCTCATAGGGCACGACCCGCAAGAGCGGCGCGTTCAATCGTGATCGCCTGTGCCCAAACGGAAAAGGGCGCCACCGGCGCCCTTGAAACTGCTCATCCGTCACCCGGCCTCAGCTGTCGAGGAAGCTTCTGAGCTTGCGCGACCGGCTCGGGTGCTTGAGCTTGCGCAGCGCCTTGGCTTCGATTTGGCGGATACGCTCGCGGGTGACCGAGAATTGCTGGCCGACCTCTTCAAGCGTGTGGTCGGTGTTCATGCCGATACCGAAGCGCATTCTGAGCACGCGCTCTTCGCGCGGCGTCAGCGAGGCCAATACGCGCGTCGTCGTCTCGCGCAAATTGGCCTGGATCGCTGCGTCGATCGGCAGGATCGCCATCTTGTCCTCGATGAAGTCGCCCAGATGCGAATCCTCCTCGTCGCCGACCGGCGTTTCGAGCGAGATCGGCTCCTTGGCGATCTTCAGCACCTTGCGCACTTTTTCCAGCGGCATGGCGAGCTTTTCCGCCAGTTCTTCCGGCGTCGGCTCGCGGCCGATCTCATGCAGCATCTGGCGCGAGGTGCGCACGATCTTGTTGATCGTTTCGATCATGTGCACCGGAATGCGGATGGTGCGCGCCTGGTCGGCGATCGAACGGGTGATCGCCTGCCGGATCCACCACGTCGCGTACGTCGAGAACTTGTAGCCGCGGCGGTATTCGAATTTGTCGACCGCCTTCATCAGGCCGATATTGCCTTCCTGGATCAGGTCGAGGAACTGCAGGCCGCGATTGGTGTATTTCTTGGCGATGGAGATGACGAGGCGCAGATTGGCCTCGACCATTTCCTTCTTGGCGATCGCGGCTTCGCGCTCGCCCTTCTGCACCTGGTTGACGATCTTGCGGAATTCCTGGATCGAAATCGCCGTCTCGGTGGCGAGGTTCTGGATTTCGGCGCGCAGGTCGCGGATGGCGTCCTTCTCGTTCTTGGTGAATTCCTTCCAGCCGCGCGAGGTCAGATTGCCGATCGAGCGCGTCCAGTTGGGATCGAGCTCCGAGCCCTGATATTCCTTGAGGAACTCCTCGCGGCGCACGCCATAGCTTTCGGCCAGCCTGAGCAGCTTGCCTTCGTTCTGCACCAGTCGCTTGTTGATGTCGTAGAGCTGCTCGACCAGCGCCTCGATGCGCGCCGTGTTCAAGGACAGCGACTTCACCGCCTTGATCAGCTGGTCCTTCAATTCCTTCAGCCGGCGGTCCTGGCTGGGCGACAGCGTGCCCGCGGCAGCCAGCCGGTTCTCGACCTGCTGGTCCTGCAGCTTGCGCAGTTTCTTGTAGGTGTCGGCAATGACGTCGAGCGTCTCCATCACCTGCGGGCGCAGTTCCGCTTCCATCGCCGCCAGCGACAGGCTCGCCTCGTCATCGTCTTCCTCGTCGTCGTCCACCAGGCCACGGGTGTCGCCGCCGACATTGGTGATGTCGTCCTCGTCCTCGCGCGAACGGCGCGACTTTTCCTCGGTCTTGGCTTCCTCGATACGCTCGACAACCGGCGCCTGCTTGGCCTCCGGCCCGGCATAGGTCGCCTCGAGGTCGATGATCTCGCGCAGCAGGATCTTCGATTCGTTGAGCTCGTCACGCCAGATGATGATGGCCTGGAAAGTCAGCGGGCTTTCGCACAGGCCCGCGATCATCGTCTCGCGGCCGGCCTCGATGCGCTTGGCGATCGCGATTTCGCCCTCGCGCGACAGAAGCTCGACTGAGCCCATCTCGCGCAGATACATGCGGACCGGATCGTCGGTTCGGTCGGTCGGCTCTTTCTTGGTCGTGGTGGCGGCGACGGCAGTGCCGGTCTGCTCGGCCAGCTCGTTGGCGTCTTCCTCGGCGTCAGCGGCGGTATCGGCGGCTTCGGGCTCCTCGCCCTGCTCGTCGTCCTCGACCACGTTGATGCCCATGTCGGAAAGCATGGCCATCGTGTCCTCGATCTGCTCGGAGGTCACTTCCTCCGAGGGCAGCACCGAATTCAGCTCGTCCATGGTGACATAACCGCGCTTCTTGGCGGCCTTGATCATCTTCTTGACAGCATCGTCGGAAAGGTCGAGCAGAGGGCCATCGGTCGCGGCCTCGCGTTCGGTCTCGACTTCTTCCTTTTCTTTTGTCGCCATAGTCTTTATTTTCTCCAAGCGGCTGAGTATCAAAGCCGCGTAAGCTGCCGGTCCGGTCAAATTGGATGCGCTCCTTCCAGAACGCGCTTTACCGGGCCAGTAACTGCATCTCTCGTTAAGTCCAGATTAACCCTGATATCTGTGGCAAGCTGACTGCCTGTCCAGTGATCAGTACCTTACATCGCTGCATTCCCGTCGATGCCGGGGCGGGTTAACGTTTCGAATCGACCTGATTCCGCCATTCTGGCGGAAGGTCAAGCGCCTCTCGCATGATTCGCATGAAAAAAGCGAATCAATTACCCGACTTAGAGCACTGCACGCTTGATTCAACGCGCAAGCACGTCCTTACATTTCAGTCTTCTGGAGGCTTCGATCTAAACGCGCCCAGCTCTGCCCGACGATACGCCAAACCCTTCGATCAGCGCTTCCGTTGCCTGCACATCACGAAATTGCGCCTGGATTTCGACCAGGTGCCGGTAATTTTCGTCCGTGGGATCGCTGGCGAGCGCTGCTTCCGCCTGCTTCAGTTCCTTATGTAAGGTGCGCGCGCTGCGCTGCAAGTGGAGAGCTTGGCTGAACGCATCGCGAGCATCGTCGAGTGCTGCTGTTTCCAGCGCCGGCCATTGCCGCGCACGTTTGATCAGCGCCACCGCGCGCTGCCAGATCTCACCGCAGCCGGCCCGCTCGATCGTCGCGATTACAGCCTCGCGGTTGTTGGCCATATCGTGCGCCATGGCGTCGAGGATGGCCGCATGCAGCCGCTTCAGATCGGAATTGGCGAGATCGAGGAACTCGACATGGGCGAAATTCTCGTCGATCAGCACGGGATGGTTGACGAGGGCCGCAATGATCGTCGCCTCGCGCACCGACATGCCCTCGCCGCCGCGTTTGACCAGCGCCGAGCGGCCGAGGCTTTCGGTGATCGCGGTGCGCCCACCGGCACCGCCGCCACGTGCAAACTGTCCGCCGGGTGCTGAGACCCTGCCCGGGAAGCGCTCACCGGGCCGTCCGTCCTGACGTCGCTGGCGTCCGCGCTGGGCACCGAAGAAGCTCTGCACGCGCTCGCGCATTTCCTGTTGGTAGTGATAGCGAAGGCTCTCGTCGCGGATGCGGCTGGTCAGTTCGCGTAGCGTCTTTTCGAGCTCCGCCCGCCGTTCCGGCGTGTCGAAGATGCCGCCGGCGGTCTCGCGCATCCACAAGAGGTCGGCCAGCGGCCGTGCCTCAGAAAGCACGGCGCGGAACGCATCCGGCCCGTCACCCTTGACCAGATCGTCGGGATCCTTGCCCTCCGGCAGCAGGGCGAAGCGCACGGAGCGGCCTGCCTGGACCGCCGGCAGCGCCATGTCGGCGGCGCGCCACGCTGCCTTCAACCCGGCCTGGTCGCCGTCGAAGCACAGCACCGGCTCGCCAGCCATGCGCCATAGAAGTTCGAGCTGGTTTTCAGTCAACGCGGTGCCGAGCGGCGCCACCACGTTTTCGAAGCCGGCCTGCGCCAGCGCGATCACATCCATGTAGCCTTCGACGGCAATGACGGTGCCGCTCTTGGCCAGCGCCCCCTTTCCCAGCACTTGGCGCGCACGGGCGAAATTGTAGAGCACGTTGCCCTTGTGGAAGAGCTCCGTATCGGGCGAGTTCATATATTTGGCCAGCGCATCCGGCGCCAGTGCCCGCCCGCCGAAGGCGATGATCTTGCCCCTGGAATCCGGGATCGGGAACATGATGCGGTCGCGGAACCAATCGTAGGAAACCGGGACGTCGTCGCCATGGCGCACCAGCCCGCACGCCTCGATGTCGGCCTTGGGGACACCCCTGGCGGCAAGATGCTCCTTCAGCGCATTGCGGCCGTCGGGGGCATAGCCGAGGCGGAAAGACTGCTGCGTCGCCGGTGTCAGCCCTCGGTCGCGCAGATAGGCGCGGGCCTTTGCCCCTTCCGGTCCCTGCAGCCGTTCCTGGAAGAACGCCGTCGCCATCTCCATGACGTCAGTCAGGCTGGCGCGTTCCTTTTCGCGCCGCTCCTCCTGGGCATCGCGAACCGGCATCGGCACGCCGGCCATGTCGGCGATCTTCTCGACCGCTTCAGGAAAGCTCATCCCGTCAAGTTCGGTCAGGAACTTGAAATGGTCGCCCGAAACCGAGCAGCCGAAGCAATGGTAGCGGCCCTTCTTGTCCTCGCAGTGGAAGGACGGGCTCTTCTCGCCATGGAAGGGACAGCACGCCCAATAGTCGCCGCGCGGCGCGTTAGTCTTCTTCCTGTCCCACGCGACGCGCTGGCCGATCACCGAAGAAATCGGCACGCGGTCGCGGATCTCGTCGAGGAAAGCAGGCGGAAAGCGCATGGGGGACAGCTCGTTTGGCCTCCATATAATCACACGGTCGAAGCCCGACGACTCCTAATGGCGATCATACCCGGTTTTCACAGGCCAAAAAGAGAAGGCGGCCCGCGGGCCGCCTTCTCGATCTAAACCGACGCAGCGCGGTCAGCCGTTCCGGGCTCACTGCGCGGCGATGGCGCCGAAGATCAGGCCGGAGAGAACGCTGACCAGCAGATAGTCGTTGCCGACCCGGATCCATTCCTGCCCGGGACCCGGACGGCGCAGGCCATAGTGGCGATAGTCGCGGATCGGCTGGTGACGCTTCCAGCTGGAATATCTCTGGCCGTTGCGCCAATGGCTGCGCTTCACGACGATCTTTTTCTTCACTACGACGCGCTTGTTCACGTCGACATGCCTGCCGGGCCTTTGCCAGTCGACCTGGCTGTAGTTCGACTGCGACGCGTTTGGTGTGTTCAGAGGTGCAGTCTGGCCCTGCCAGGTGGTTGCAGCCAGCATCGAGAAGGCAATGGCGGAAAGAACGATACGTTTCATGGCGGGTACTCCTTGGTTGTCGATGCCTACGGAATAGAGCCGGGAGGATGAACCGAAACTGAACACCGAGATTACGTTTTCGTAATGATTTCCTACATTTAGAACGACTAATTCAGCGTTACCTTTAAAGCGGGCGTCCGAGAATGGACGCATGACCCGCCGCAACTCCGCAGTCTATGCAACCATTTTGTCGGCCATCCATTTCCGACACGCTCCGTCGCGTGCCAACAGGCGTCGGAACCGGGCAAAATTTATTATTCGGCTAAAATAAATCGGAGTAATATCAACCTCTGCAATGTCCACGATTCGCGCCCACTTTTGCACCCTTGACGTCACGGCGCCCGCGTCGCTGGTATCTGTTGGGTTGCGGGGTCGGGCATGAGTGGCTCTGTCGTTTTGCTGCACCTTGCCGGTGCGGTCGCATTGATGCTGTTTGCCACCCGTTTGGTGAAGACCGGCGTCGAGCGCGCCTATGGCGATGTGCTGCGCCACAAACTGCGCGCGACAATGCGCAATCCGTTCATGGCGGTTCTGGCCGGCTGCGGCCTGGCTGTCGCGCTGCAAAGCTCGACCGCCGTCACCTTGCTGGTCGGCTCATTCGCCGGCTCCGGTATTGTCAGCGGCATGTCGGGCCAGCTTGCGGTGCGCGGCGCCGAGATCGGCTCGGCACTGGTGGTCAAGCTGCTCACCTTCGATCTGTCGCTGCTGGTGCCGATCTGCCTGGTCGCCGGCACTGTCATGTTCATGGCCACCGAGCGGCGCGACTGGCGCCAGTTCGGCCGCATCCTGGTCGGCATCGGCCTGCTGCTTCTGTCGCTGGAGATGATCGGCCAGGCGTCGGAGCCACTGCGCCAGAGCACGCTGATGCCGCTCATCGTCGATTACTTCTCCGGCGATCCGGTCACCGCCTATCTTCTGGCGGCGTTGGTCACCTGGCTGTTCCATTCCTCGATCGCCGCGGTGCTGCTGATGGTGACGCTGGCCGGCCGCGGCTTCATCCCGCCCGAACTCGGCATCGTGCTGGTGCTCGGTGTCAATCTCGGCTCTTCGATCATCGCGCCGCTTCTAACCCGCAACGCAGAACCCGGCGTTCGTATCGTGCCGATCGGCAATCTCCTGATGCGCGGCATGGGTTCGCTGATCATGCTGATCCTGTTCCTGACGTTCAAGCCGCCGGTCGCCTTCTTGGGCAGCACGGTGCCCGAGCAGATCGTCAATGCCCACATTGTCTTCAACATCCTGATCCTGATCGCCGGCCTACCGCTGGCGAGCCTGGTCTATCGCGCCTCGGAAAGGATCGTGGCGTTGGGCACCAAGCCCCAGGAAGCTAACGCGCTCGACGTCGTCGAGCTTTCGGCGCTCAACGAAAGTGCGCTCGACGTGCCGAGCCAGGCATTGGCCAACGCCACCCGCGAGGTGGTGCGGGTCTGCGAAACGGTCGAGATCATGCTGAAACGGATCATCGAGCTCTATGAGAGCGCCGATGCCGACAAGATCGGCGCGTTGGCCGCACTCGACGACCGTGTCGACAGGAAGCACGCTGCGATCAAGCTCTATCTGGCCAAGGTCACCAAGAACCCGTTGAGCGAGGACGAGGCGCTGCGTTGCCAGGAGCTGATCGGCGCCTGCGTCAAGCTGGAGCAGGTCGGCGACATCATCGTGCGCAACATGCTGGTCCACGTGAAGAAGAAATTCGAGCGCGGGCTGGAGTTCACGCCGGAAGGCTGGCGTGAGCTTTGCGCCTTCCATGGCTTGGTGCTTGCCAATGCCAGGCTTGCCTTCAACGTGCTGGTATCCCGCGATCCGGAGACCGCTCGCCAGTTGGTGCTGGAAAAGGACCGGCTGCGCGACCGCGAGAAGGAAACCAGCCAGAGCCATTTCGTGCGGCTGCGCGACGGCACCCCCAAGAGCGTCGAGACCAGCTCCATTCATCTAGACACCATTCGCGACCTCAAGCAGATCAACTCGCTGCTCGCCTCGATGGCCTATCCCGTGCTTGAGGAGCGCGGCCTGCTCACCGGTTCGCGGCTGAAGGCTGGATAGATTGCGTCCACAGGCCGGGTAGCTTCAGAACATCGCCTATGAAAATTGCTGTGGGCCAATGCGCAAAAATTATCTTTGCGCCACCTCCTGTCTGTCGGCTAAAGATCGCCGCATCTACCGCAAGGAAAGTCGATGGACACCCATTCTCGCAGCTTCGCCAAAGCGCTTTCCTGGCGCGTCACCGGCACCATCGACACGATGATCATTTCGCTCGTCGTGACCGGAAGCATCAAGCTCGCCGCGGCCATCGGCCTGACCGAGGTCGTCACCAAGTCGCTGCTCTACTATCTTCACGAGCGAGCGTGGCTGAAAATTCCTTATGGAAGGAAGGCAGCCGCCTAGCTCTTGCCTCCGCGGCGGGCGCCTGACCGGCGATCAAGAAAAGCTAAAGCGGCGTCGACAATTTCTGGATTGCCCGCTGCCCTCATCCGTGGTTTGAGGCCACCTTATCCGAGGATCGCCTTTCCGCCATGCTCCCCCTCATTGCCCTGTTCATTGCCGCCTTCGCCTTCGGCACCACCGAATTCGTCATCGCCGGCGTGCTGCCGCAGGTGGCGGAGGGCCTTGGCGTCGCGATCCCGACCGCCGGCTATCTCGTTTCCGGCTATGCCGGCGGCATTGCAGTCGGCGGCCCGCTGCTGGCGCTCGCCACCAAAAGGTTCTCCCGCAAGGCCCTGCTGCTTGGACTGACTGCAGCCTTCACCATCGGCCAGGCCGCCTGCGCGCTGGCGCCCGACTTCGCCTCGATGCTGCTGTTGCGGATAGCGGTGGCCGTGGCGCATGGCGCCTATTTCGGCGTTGCCATGGTGGTGGCCGTCGGCCTCGTGCGCGAAGACCAGCGCGGCATGGCGGTGGCGCTGATCCTGTCCGGCCTCACCGTATCGAACGTAATCGGCGTTCCGGCCGGCACGGCAATCGGCAACATCTGGGGATGGCGTGCGACATTCTGGGTGATGTGCGCGCTCGGTGTGGTGGCCTTCACGACAATCGGCGCCCTGCTGCCGCGCAAGACGGGATCGTCGAGCCCGTCGGCGAGCCTTGGAAGCGAGGTCCGCGTGCTCGCACGCCAGCAGGTCTGGACCTCGCTCATTATTATGCTGATGCTGATGATCGGCCAGTTCGGCCTGTTCACCTACATCACGCCGACGCTGCTTGAGGTCACAGGCCTCGACGAGAAATGGATACCTTGGGTGCTCTTGCTCAATGGGGTCGGCGCAACGATCGGCGTCTTCGTCGGCGGGCGGCTCGCCGACTGGAAGCTGATGCCGTCGCTCATCGCCATGCTTTTCCTACAGGCGGCAATGCTCGCCTTGATCTACGCTGTCAGCCCTTACCCGCTGCCGATGGTGATAGCGATCTTCGTCTGGGGCGGCCTCAACTTTGCCATCGGCACGCCGATCCAGACCCGCATCCTGACCTGGACCGCAGACGCCTCCAACCTTGCCTCGTCGCTCATCCCGTCGGGCTTCAATGTCGGCATCGCGCTCGCCGCATCGCTCGGCGCGGCGATGCTCAATGCCGGCTATGGCTATCGCAGCCTGCCGGTGGTTGGCGCGATCGCCATGCTGGTCGCGGTCGCGGTTGCGCTTGCCTCGCATGTCTGGGAATGGCGAAGCCGGGCTGCGCCGCCGCTGCCGGCTGCCGCCGAATAGGGCTACAGATCGATCCGGTAGCGCAGGCTTTCCGCGCCGCCATAGGCGGCGTCCTCGAAGAAACGCCCGACGAGCCGGCCGCCATTGGCCAGAACGACCTTCTGCGAGGGCACATTGTGAGGCTTGCAGGTGATTTCGACGAAGGGCAGGCCAACCGCCCTCGCCTCCACCAGCATCAGCCGCAGCGCCTCGGTCGCATAGCCGCGTCCCCGTTTCCACGGCACCACCGCATAGCCGATGTGGCCGAGCACATGCGACGGCAGCGCCGCGGTGCCGTGCTGCCAGCGCAGGCCGATTGAGCCTGCGACTTCCCCGTCCCAGATCCAGCGCCGGAATCCGGGCAGCCGCGGCACCGTCGAACCGTCGGGCAAGGTGATCGGCGGTCCCTTGCCATCGGAATCGTCGAGATCGCCAAGGAAAGTCGCTGGATCCTTTTCGATAGCCGCAAGCTGCTCGCGCGTCGCGTCGAGCAGCCGCACATTGTCCGGCGACCAGCCGCGCTCGAGGGCCGCCTTGTAGGACGGCAGGTGTTCAAGCGCCGGTTTGACGAGTTTGATCACGGGCGCGAGCTTTTGGCTGCCGGATTGCGGGCGCGACGGCAAGGGCCTTCGGCAGCTTACTGAAGCAGGCTCTTGACGATGCCGCTCGCCTCGGAAAAATCCATCTGACCGGCGTATTTCTCCTTGAGCGCCGCCATCACCTTGCCCATATCCTTGACGCCGCTGGCGCCGGTCTCGGCGATGGCGGAACGGACGGCGCTTTCCGTCTCGGCCTGACCCAGTTGTTTCGGCAGGAAGTCGCGGATGATGGCCATCTCGTCGCGCTCCTGCGCTGCAAGCTCCGGCCGCTTGCCGTCATCGAACGCCTTGGCCGATTCTTCGCGCTGCTTCACCATCTTGGCCAGGATCTGCAGGATTTCGTCGTCGCTGGCCGGCTCCTTGCCGGCGCCGCGATTGGCGATGTCGCGATCATGAATGGCCGCCTGGATCAGCCGCAATGTCGGCAGCCGGCGCTTGTCCTGCGCCTTCATCGCACTCTTCAGGGATTCGGCGATTTTGCCTCGCATGGTGCTTTCTCCTTCGAATGCCGCGGACAATAGTCGTGCCGATAGCTCAAGGCAAATTCGATAGCGTCCGGCAAACCGCTGATATTATTCGACGAAATAAATCCAGGCACGCACGGCGCGGCATCATTGACCGCCTTGGCGCCTTCCCCTATGTACTGGGCCTTGCATGAATTGAATTCTAGTGCACGTCGCCCAAAAATGCGTAGCGGTTTTGGCAACGACAGGCACAAATGAAAACTTAGCGCGCCGAGGCTGTGAGATCGCCGCTTCGCGCCTTTTGTTGCGCCGACTGAGGGCGCAACCTTTAGGAGTGCCGCCATGGCAACGAAGACAGCCGCGTCGACCCCCCCTTGGGCCAGCGAGAGGCCGACAGCCCTGCTGGTGCTGGCCGACGGCACTGTCATAGAGGGCCGCGGTCTGGGCGCCACCGGCTCCGCCGTCGCCGAGGTCTGCTTCAACACCGCGCTGACCGGCTACCAGGAGATACTCACCGACCCATCCTATGCCGGCCAGATCGTCACTTTCACCTTTCCGCATATCGGCAATATCGGCACCAATGACGAAGACATCGAGGACCTCAACCCGCTGGCCCGCGCCGGCGCCGTCGGCGCCGTGTTCAAGGCCGATGTCACCAACCCGTCGAATTACCGCGCCGGAACCGGTCTCGACCAGTGGCTGAAGAAGCGCGGCATCGTCGCACTTTCGGGCATCGACACGCGGGCGCTGACCGCGCTGATCCGCGAAAAGGGCATGCCCAATGCCGTCATCGCGCACGCGCCCGACGGTATCTTCGACGTCGATGACCTCAAGCGCCGCGCCGCCGCATGGTCAGGGCTTATCGGGCTTGATCTCGCCAAGGAGGTGACCTCCGGCCAGTCATCGGTCTGGCGCGAGACGCCCTGGGTCTGGAACGAGGGCTTTGGCGAACAGGCTGATCCGTCGATGCACGTCGTTGCCGTCGACTACGGCGTCAAGCGCAACATATTGCGCCTGCTGGCCGGCCTCGGCGCCAAGGTCACTGTGGTGCCGGCAAAAACCGGCGCCGAGGAGATCCTGGCGATGCGGCCCGACGGCATTTTTCTATCCAACGGCCCCGGCGATCCGGAAGCCACCGGCGACTACGCCGTTCCGGTCATCCAGGATCTGTTGAAGACCGAAATCCCGCTTTTCGGCATCTGCCTCGGCCACCAGATGCTGGCGCTGGCGCTGGGCGGCAAGACCGCAAAAATGCATCAGGGCCACCACGGCGCCAATCATCCTGTCAAGGACCACACCACCGGCAAGGTCGAGATCGTCTCGATGAACCATGGCTTTGCCGTCGACGCCGACTCATTGCCGAGCGGCGTCGAGGAAACGCATGTCTCGCTGTTCGACGGTTCGAATTGCGGCATTGCGCTCACCGGCAGGCCGGTCTTCTCGGTCCAGCATCATCCCGAAGCCTCGCCCGGCCCGCAGGATTCGCACTATCTGTTTCGCCGCTTCGTCAATCTCATCCGCGAAAAGCGCGGCGAGCCGGCACTGGCCGAGCGTGTTTAGCGCATGCGCAAAAACGGATTTGATTGACGGCGCCGGCCGGGCTCCCGGCGCCGATCAAGCCCCGTCCGTCACCGCTTCCTGCGCGTGCATGCGTTTGACTTCCTTCGGCGTCGGCTTGGCCACCCTGGTGACGAAGACGACGAGCGCCAGCGTGAGGAAAATCGCGCCGAGCAGATACGGGGCACCGCCGAAAGCTACGGGCGCGCTCGGCCCCGTGAACCAGGAAAAGATCGCCGTATAAAGCAGCGGTGTGATGATCGAGGTGATCGAGAAGATCGAGGTCATTGCGCCCTGGAGTTCGCCCTGGGCGGAAGGTGGCACCTTGGCGGCCGCAAGGCTTCTGAGCGGCGGGTCGGCCAACGCCTCGAGACATCCGACGACGATCACTGCATAGATCATCCAGCCTTGTGACGCGAAGGCGTAGCCGAAGGCGCTGAGTGCGGTAAATGCCAGACCGATTACCGCCGTCTTCCACTCGCCAAGCTTAGGGATCACGCGCGGCAGGACTGTCGCCATGACGATCGCCCCGCACAGGCCGAAGGCGCCGAGCGAGAAGCCGATCTGTTGTTCGCTCCAGCCATAGCGATAACTGGAGACGAACGACCAGACCGCAGGATACATCATGTGCCCCAGCGTCATCAGAAAGAAGACAAGTCCGATCCAGCCGATACCTTCGTAGTTGCGCATCTGGACGAGCGTGCCGACCGGGTTCGCGCGTTTCCACTCGAAGCGGCGACGGTGCTTGTTATCAAGTGTTTCCGGCAACAGAAACAGCGCGATCAGAAAGTTTGCGAAAGCAAGCCCGGCAGCGAAATAGAACGGCACACGCGGCCCGAACGTGCCGAGCAACCCGCCCAGAACCGGCCCTATGACGAAGCCGACGCCGAAAGCAATGCCGAGCAGCCCGAAATTCTTCGCACGATTTTCGTCGGTCGAGATATCGGCAATGAACGCCGATGTCGTGGAATAACTGGCGCCGGAAATGCCGGCCAGCACGCGGCCGATGAACAGCATCGGATAGGACCAGGCGATAGCGCAGATCAGATTGTCGATAGCGAACGTCAGCACCGAGGCGAGCAGAATTGGCCGCCGCCCGAACCGGTCGCTCAACCCGCCCATCACTGGTGCGAAAACGAACTGCATTGCCGCATAGACGAAGAACAGCCAGCCGCCCTCGATAGCCGCCTCGCTGATGCCGACGCCGGTCAATTCCCTGAGATAGGCCGGCAGCACCGGCATAATGATGCCGAAGCCGATGACGTCGAGCAGCAGGGTGGTGAAAACAAGCGCAAGGCCCCGCCTGGCGGTTTTGGGGTCTATCATGATGGTATCTCCTCGGGCCGCCCGAGCGAACGGGAACACACCTTATAGGCGAGCACATCGCTGGGAACAATGAGGGAACGGGCCGAGTGCTTTCATCCTGACATCCCCTGACTGCGATCCAGTCTCTCGGATTACGAGAAAACCGGCGGCTCAGATCGGGTTGTTGAACGTGTCGCAGTCCGAAAGCTTGCCGTTCTGGAAGCCTCGCGCCAGCCAGGTCTGCCGCTGCTGCGACGTGCCGTGGTTGAAGCTTTCCGGCACGACGTAGCCCTGCATCTTCTTCTGCAGCGTGTCGTCGCCGATCTGCTTGGCGGCGTTCAGTGCCTCCGCCATGTCGCCCTGCTCCAAAATGCCCTTCTGACCGGTGAAATGCGCCCAGATGCCGGCAAAGCAGTCGGCCTGCAACTCGACCTGCACCGACATGTGGTTGGCGTCGGCTTCGCTCATATTCTGCCGCATCTGGTTGAATTTGGGCAGGATGCCGACCAGGTTCTGCACGTGGTGGCCGACCTCATGCGCGATCACATAGGCCTGTGCGAAATCGCCCGAGGCACCGAACTGCTGATCGAGCTGCTGGAAGAAGGTGGTGTCGAGATAGACTTTGCGATCGTTGGGACAGTAGAATGGTCCGGCCGCTGACGAGGCAGAGCCGCAAGCAGAGCCGATCCGTCCGCTGAACAGGACCAGTTTTGGATCTTGATAGGTCAGGCCCTCGGACTGAAAAATACCGGTCCACGTGTCCTCGGTCTCGGCCAGCACAGTCGACACGAACTGCTTCATCTCGTCGGAGGCGGGCGCACCGGTGCCGCCGCCTTGCGCACCGCTATTGTCGGTGATCTGACCGCCGCCGGGCTGCAAGCCGCTGTTATCGAGGATCTGACTCGGGTCGAAGCCGAAATACCACCCTGCCAGGAAAATCAACCCTACGATGATAATGCCCGACATGCCGCCGCCGCCGGCGCGACCGCCGATCGGGATGCGAAACTGCCCCGGCCCGCCGCCAAGCCCGCCGCTCTGGCCGCGCTCGTCCTCGACATTGTCACTCTGACGACGGCCCTTCCAGAGCATGGCAACCCCCGTGATGCAATTTTCCGGCCGATCGGGCCGTGTCCCGGTTCGATCGGACACGACAACAATTATCTCAACGGTTACGCCAAGTCACAGTATTTTTCGTGCGAACAAGCAATGCTTGCTGACGCTTGCCTGCTCTGGCCGAGACATCGCAAGGTCTGTGCCGTTCACCCTGCTCATGGGAAGCGAGAGTCGCGCGAAGAGATACGCTGGCCGTGCTTTTCAGCGGGCGGCGATTATTGCCTTGCGAAAGGCTTCGAGCGTCTCGGCGCTGACATGATGCTCGATGCCCTCGGCGTCGATGCGCGCCGTCTCGGCGCTGACCCCGAGCGAGCGCAGGAAGGCCTCGACGGTCTGGTGGCGAATGCGGCTCTCTTCCGCAACCTTGCGGCCGGCATCGGTCAGGAACACGCCGCGATAAGGCTTCCGGGAGACCAGCCCGTCGGCGCACAGCCGCGTCAGCATTTTCGCCACCGTCGGCTGAGCGACGCCGAGCCGTGCCGCGATATCGACCTGGCGCGCCTCGTTGCCATCCTCGATCAGGTCGGCGATGAGCTCGACATAATCCTCGACCAGCGCGCTGCGGCGCGCTTCACGCGTCTGCCTGAAGCCTTCCGAGTGGATTTCTGCGTCAGGCAGCGGCTTTTCGCGAGGAACCGGTCTTTTCTTCAGCGCCAATACGCGCTCCTCCCGGCAGTTTGAATCGACATTGCGGTCATAACACGGAACCCTATTGGTTCTGGCCGTTTATTTCCATTCGGTGGCCGGCGCAACCGGCGTTCACTGCCGTTCCGGCCGCACGGCCAAGCGGCCACAAGAAAAAGCTCAGACAATGAAATATAGCATATTGCATAATGTTCAGCCGTGGCATAGATAAGGAGACAACATCGATCGTTCCAGCGGAAAGCCATTTCATGTCGGAAGCCGAAGCCACCTCAGCCCCCCGGTCCATGTGGCGATTTGCCCGCCCGGAGGACGACGAGCAGCCCAGCCTTCGCGAAGTCAACGCAACGATCGCGGTGCCGCACTCGGGGATCTGGCTTCGCCGGCTGTTCGCCTTCATGGGGCCGGGCTACATGGTTTCGGTCGGCTATATGGATCCGGGCAATTGGGCGACCGACCTCGCCGGCGGGGCCCAATTCGGCTACACGCTGCTTTTCATCATCATGTTGTCGAACCTGATGGCGATCCTGCTGCAGGCACTCGCCGCCCGGCTCGGCATCGCCACCGGCCGCGACCTTGCGCAGGCGTGCCGCGCCTATTATCCGCGACCGGTCAATTTCATGCTTTGGGTCGCTTGCGAATTGGCCATCATCGCCTGCGACCTGGCCGAGGTCATTGGCACGGCGATCGCCTTGCAACTGCTGTTCGGGATTCCGCTGATCGGCGGCGCTATTATCACCGCGCTCGATGCCTTCCTGCTGCTGTTGCTGATGAACAAGGGCTTCCGTTTCCTCGAGGCCTTCATCATAGCGCTTTTGATTATCATCTTCGGCTGCTTCGCCATCCAGATCTTTGCCGCCGCCCCGCCGGTCGGCTCCATCCTGCATTCGATGTTCGTGCCGTCGTCCGAGATCGTCACCAATCCGGCCATGCTCTACATCGCCATCGGCATCATCGGCGCCACGGTGATGCCGCACAATCTCTATCTGCATTCCTCGATCGTGCAGACCCGCGCCTATGAGCGCACCGATCGCGGTAAGCGCGACGCCATCAAATGGGCGACGACCGACTCGACCATCGCGCTGATACTGGCGTTGTTCGTCAATGCTTCCATCCTGATCGTGTCGGCGGTGGCGTTCCACGGCACCGGTCATCATGACGTTGCCGAGATCGGCCAGGCCTTCGAGCTTCTGTCGCCGCTGCTTGGCCTCGGCATCGCTTCCATCCTGTTTGCCGTAGCGCTGCTCGCCTCCGGCCTGAACTCGACGGTGACGGCGACGCTCGCCGGCCAGATCGTGATGGAAGGGTTCCTGCGGCTGCGCATCCCGCAATGGGCGCGCCGCCTGCTGACGCGCGGCATCGCCATCATTCCGGTGGTGGTGGTCACCGCGCTCTATGGCGAGAAGGGAACCGGCCAGTTGCTGGTCTTCAGCCAGGTAATCCTGTCGATGCAGCTCCCCTTCGCTGTCGTACCGCTGGTGCAGTTCGTCTCGGACAAGCGCAAGATGGGCAATTTCGCCATTTCCCGCGCTGTTGCCGTGCTGGCCTGGGTGGTTGCCGCGCTCATCCTGGTGCTCAACTTCAAGCTGCTCTACGATACGGTCGTTGGCTTGGGCTGAGCGTTCTCGGCTCCAAGCTGAGACGATAAGGTCGGCAGTCACCTGCCCCCGGTCCTAGAAATTTGCCGGCCGCTGTCGGACAAATGTCCGTTCGCCCGTCCTTGGCTCGAACTCCGGCCATGACGGCACGGACCAGGGAAAGGGAGCTCCAATGAGGAAGATCATCGCCGCAACATTCGTCAGCCTCGACGGCGTCATGCAGGCGCCTGGCGGCCCGCAAGAGGACCCTGTCGGCGGCTTCAAATTCGGCGGCTGGACGTTTCACTACTGGGACGATGTGATGGGCGCCGCGATGGGCGAGACGTTTTCAAAACCGTTCGCGCTGCTTCTCGGCCGCAAGACTTACGACATCTTCGCCGCCCACTGGCCTTATCAGAAGAATGATCCGATCGCCGACAGCTTCAACGCCGTCACCAAATATGTGGCGACGCACAGGCCGGATTCGCTGTCCTGGCAAAACAGCCAGCCGCTCGGCAGCGATGTCGTGGCGACATTGCGCCGGATGAAGCAGGAGGACGGCCCCGACCTGCTCATTCAGGGATCGAGCGAGCTGATCCAGACCTTGCTCGCCAATGACCTGATCGACGAGATCAGCTTGCTGATCTTCCCGCTGGTGCTGGGCAAGGGCAAAAAACTGTTCGGCAGCGGCACGATACCTGCCGCCTTCAAGCTGACCCGTTCGCAGGCATCGACCACCGGCGTCCTCATGGCGAGCTATGAACGCTCCGGCGAGATCAAGACCGGGTCATTTGCCACGGAGCAGCCGTCCGAAGCCGAGATCGAGCGACGCAAGAACTGGAAGTAAATGCCGCGGGGCGATCAAGGACGGCTGAACACTGGCCGTCTTTTTTGCTGTTTTTAAGCCGCCTCTCGTCGCCCTGCCAACCCATCGCGGAGGTGGCCCGCGAATGCCAGTGCAGCCGGCGCGACGTCGTGCTTCGGCAAATGCAGATTGATCGAAAAATTCGGCAATGACGGCAGCTCCGGATCGTTGGCCAAAATGTCAAGGTCGACAGGCACGGTCGACGCCAACCAGGTGGTGACGGCCAAGTCCGAACGCACCGTCGCCGTCGTCGCGTCGATGCTGCCGTTTTCGAATACGGTGCGCCATTCCAGCCCATGCTCGTTAAGCGCCTCCAGCACCACCGGGCGGAACGCACAGGTCTCGGCGACCATCGAAACCGGCAAGGGCCGCTTGCCGCGGGCGGCGCCGCCTTTGGCGCCGACCCAGACCAGCCGGTCGACAACAAGGCATTCGCCGGCCGACCGACCGATCGGCTCCTCGATCACCGCGAGCTCTATCGTGCCAGCCGCCAAGGCCGCAGCCAGCTCCGGCGACGAGGCGCAGACAAGCGAGATCTCGACCTGCGGATACGCCTCGGCATAGGCCTTGAGCACCGGCGCAAGCAAGGTGCCGACAAGGTCGTACGGCACGCCAAGCCGCACCTGACCGGCAACTGCATCGCCCGCCATCTCCGCCAGGATCTCGTCATTGAGGGAAAGCAGGCGCTTACCCTTGCCGAATAATCGCTCGCCGGAGCGGGTCAATCGCAATCCGCGCCGATCGCGATCGAACAGGCTGCAGCCGAGAACCTCTTCCAAGCGCTTGATCTGCTGGCTGACGGCGCCTTGCGTCAGATGCAACGCATTGGCTGCTGCCGTCATGCTGGCCTTATCGGCAACGGTGACGAAGGTTCGGATCAGGGCAGTATCGAGATTGCGGAGCATCTAACCATTATATTTGCTAATACAGATCATAGCAAACATTGCATTTGCTGATGAGCCAAACAGCCTACCGTGCAGGCTTCAAAGGAAGCAGCATGTTTGAAACCGTCCTTCCCCTCGCCCTGTTCGCGCTGGTCTCAACCTCAACGCCCGGCATGGCCACGACCTTATCGACGGCGTCCGGCGCGCAGTTCGGCTTTCGCCGCTCTATCCCGCTGATGGCCGGGAGTGCGGCCGGCCTGGCCACGGTGGCTGCGGCAGGCGCTGCCGGGCTCGCCGGTCTGCTGGCCGCCGCTCCTTCGCTGCAAGTGGCAATGAAAATGGCCGGTACCCTCTATCTGACGTGGCTTGCCCTCAAGATCGGCCGCAGCGGTCCGCCCAACCTGGACGTGGCCATGGCAAAGCCGAACAGCTTTTTGGGCGGCGCCGGCCTGCAATGGATGAACCCAAAGGGCTGGGCCATGGGGCTGGGAGCGGCGGCATCCTTTGCCGCGCTCGCCAACGGGCCGCTGCAGCTCGCCGTGCTGCTCGGCACGGTCTTCGGTCTTGCAGCGGCCCTATCGCTGGCGGCGTGGTGCGTGGCGGGCACGCTGCTCGCCCGGTTGCTGCGAACCGAGCGGCAGTGGCGCATGCTCAACGCCGTGCTTGGCCTGCTGCTGGCCGCCTCGATCATTCCTATGTGGCGGACAGCGTAAGATCAGTTATTTCAGGCAGCGTAGCGTGCCGCCGGCTTGCCGGCCAGCAGGCTGCCGAAGAAACCTTGCCGCGCACCAAGATAGGATTCCAACCCAGCCGGATCGGAGAGCCCGGGCGCGGTGACGGTTTCGCCCTTGGCCAGGCCGACAAGCGCTGCATCGACCAGATCGTCGGCAGTCATAACGATCTCTGCCGGCAGGTCGGCAATATCGCTTCCGGCAACTTCCCAGAACTCGGTCCGCGTAGCCCCCGGCAGCACGACCTGTATGGCGACCTTGCTGTCGGCGACTTCCCGCTGCAAGGCCTCGGTGAAGTTGACGACATAAGCCTTTGTGCCGCTGTAGATGCCGCCGAACGAGGTGTCGAAGGCCAGCACCGACGCGATGTTAACGATGGCACCGCGGTTGCGCGCCAGCAGCTCCGGCAGGACCGCGCGGGTCAAACGAGTCAAAGCCACGACATTGACCTTGATCATGCGCTCGGCCACATCAGCGTCGGCCGTTGCCACCATCTGCGCGCCGCCAAGGCCGGCATTGTTGACCAGCAGCGTCACGCTGTCGTCGGTTGATATCGCCTGCTCGACCCGTCGCAGATCGCCGTCGTCGGCCAGGTCGGCGCTGATGACGCCGACCTTGATGCCATACGCGTAGCGGAGCCTCTCCGCCAATTCCTCCAACCGATCGGCGCGCCGCGCCACCAGCACCAGATCATAACCTAGGCCGGCGAGCCGGTCGGCATAGACCGCGCCGATGCCGGACGAGGCGCCGGTGACGACCGCTGTACCTTTGTCCTGATTGCTCATTGTCTTGCTCCTTCTGGTTCGATTCCAAATGCCAGTGCCGCACGGCAACACACCCTGCTTCGACTGGCACACGAATTATTGGCATATGCCACTATTCGAACCTAGGCATATGCCACCATCTTGTCAATCCGGGGAGCAAGGACTATTTCTGGTTTGCATCGAGGGGTCCCTTCCGGTCCCTCATCGGAAATCCGCCAATGTCCCAAACCACCCTGCCCGGCCTGGCGCTTTGCAATAACGCCATGCTGCGCCGCGCGACGCGGAAACTCGGCCAGTTCTATGACGATGTGCTGGCCCCATCGGGTCTGAAGGCCACGCAGCAGGGCCTGCTTTATCAAATCCACGTCGGCAACGAACCGACGATGGGTGCCATTGCCGCGGCCCTCGTCATGGACCTGTCGGCCCTCGGTCATACGCTGAAGCCGCTGATCCGCGACGGTTATGTCGAGACCTTCGCCGACCCTGCCGACCGCCGCATCAGGCGCGTCAGGCTGACACCGCAGGGCCGGACCAAGCTCGAAGAAGCCCTGAAGCTGTGGCAAGTCGCTCAGCAGCGCTTCGAGGAGATGTTTGGCAAAGAGCAGGCGGCAAGCCTGCGAGCGGCGCTGGACGAAATCGCCGCGCTGAATTTTGACGCACCGCCGGCCGCGACTTGAACTATCGGCGGCCGGCAGCCAAGCTCCACTGACAGCCTTATTCGGCCGGCATCGCCACCGGTCGCGCCGCCAGGTGGCCCGCCAGCACGACGCCCAGACCGACGATCGGGAATGCCGCCGCGACCACACCGAGGTCGGCCGGTGCGCCATAGCGCAGCACCGCGGCGCCGACCACGGCGCCCAGTGCCACGCCGAGATAGAGCGCCGAAGCGTTCAGCGACAGCACGATTGGCGCGGCATCGGGCGCCAGCTTGATGATGCGGCTGGCCTGCGCCGGCGGGAATGCCCAGCCGACGATGCCCCACGGCACCATCATGGCCATCAATGCCGGCCCGGCGATCTCGCGCGGCAGGAACATCGGGATCAGCGAAAACGTGACCAGCATCGCGGCACTCAGCGCCAGTGACCAGCAGACGGTGCGCGTCGCGCCGAAACGGTCGGCGGCCTGACCGCCGCCGATATTGCCGATGACCGCGCCAACGCCGAAAGCGAGCAGCATTCCGGGAAGCGCGATCGGGTTCAGTCCGCCGCCTTCGATCGCGAGCGGCGCGACAAAGGCAAAGACGGTGAAGGCGCCGATCAGGGCCAGGATGGTCGTCACCAGGATAGGCATGACGCCGGGGCGAAGTGCCGCTGCCAGCCGCATCCGGAGCGGCAGCCTGGTGCCGACGATGCCGCGCGGCAGCCGGTACCACAGGATCGCGCCGGCGAGCGCACCAAGGCCGGCAATGGCAAAGAAGGTGCCGCGCCAGCCGGCAACCGTCGCAACGAGCGCGCCGAGCGGTGCTCCGACCGCGACCGCAACCGTAGTGCCGCCGACGACCACGGCAATGGCGCGGGCGCGGTGATGATCGTCGACAAGCGCAACGGCCGTTCCCTGTGCGGTCGCCGCGAACAAGCCTGACGACAGCGCCATGACGATGCGCGCGATCAACAGCAATTCGAAGGAGGAGCTTAGCGCCGCGGCGACGTTGCCCACCACGAAGAACACCAGCGTCCACAGGATGACGCGGCGCCGGTCCCATTCGCCGGTCAGCGTTGCCAGGATCGGCGTGCCGATCGCATAGGCGAGCGCAAACGCGGTGATCAGCGTGCCGGCGAGCGGAACGGAGATGGCGGCATCCTTTGCAATGTCGGGCAAAAGGCTGGAGATGACGAAACCTTCGGTCGAAATCGTGAACGATCCGAGCGCAAGCCAGATGAGGCGCTTATCCATGGCAATTTCCTTAGTTCAAAGGTTATTGAACAATTGGACATAACAGGGCATGATGTCAATAAACCCGCTGCAAAATAGCCGAACCATCCTGACAGCCCGGTGTCAGGACGGGGCGACGGGACGAAACTATGTGTCCATTAGCCACGAGAGGAGATGCATTGAAATCGGCTCCGAATGTGCTTAATTCCTGGGCATGACCTTGCCCCATCCCACCGCCGACCAGATCAGCCTGCCGAACGTGCTTGCCGTGCTCGGCGACCCGACGCGACTGGCCATCGTGCGCTATCTCGCCAGCAAAGAGGGCGTGCCGCTGAATTGCAGCCGGTTCCTCGATCTCTGCTCGAAGACCAATCTGAGCTACCATTTGGCCAAGCTGCGTGAGGCCGGCGTCACCCGCACCGAGGCGGTTGGAACCAGCCGGCTGATCACGCTGCGCCGTGACGATCTCGACCGCCGCTTCCCGGGCCTGCTCGACAGTGTTATTGCCGCGGCCGGCGACGCATCGTTGCCGGCGGTCGGCGGCCACGAGATCGAAGTCCGCGCCTGAACGACCCGAAGCTGGGTTCCGCTCTCGCCCGCCTCGCGAGGCGAGCAAAGTAGCTTCACCCGCCCTCCAGCCATTCCAATTAACGGAGCCTGCCATGCGCATTGCCGTCCTCGCCGACATCCACGGCAATGTCCTGGCGCTCGACGCCGTGCTCAACGATCTGCGGCAGCGCGGCGGCGCCGACCTCATCGTCAATCTCGGCGATTGCGTTTCCGGCCCGCTCTGGCCGCGCGAGACCATGGAGCGGCTCGAGAGGCTCGACCTGCCGACGGTGCGCGGCAACCACGACCGCCGCGTTGCCCGCGACCCACTGGACGACGCCATGTGGCCTTCCGACCGCTACGCGTACGAAAGGCTGACGGCAGCCCAGCGCGAGGCGCTGTTCGCGCTGCCGCTAACGCTGGACGTGGCGCCCGGCGTACTCGCCTTCCACGCCCGACCCGACCACGACGAAAAATACCTGACTGACGCGATCGTCGACGGCCGGCTGGTGCGCGCGCCGCTGGCCGCCATCGAGCGGCGGCTCGGCGCGATTGATGCCGCCTGCCGTATTATTCTTTGTGGCCACAGCCACCGCAGCGAGCTGATCCGCATTGCCGGCGGTCCGATCATTTTCAACCCAGGCAGCATCGGCTGCCCGGCCTATCACGACGATACGCCGCCGGCGCATGTCTCCGAGCAGGGCTCACCGCACGCCCGCTATGGCATCGTCGAACTGCACCCCGATCGTTTCGAAGCCATCGCCGTCGATTATGACCACGAGGCGGCGGCGCGCCAGGCCGAGCAGGCGGGACGGCCCGAATGGGCTCACGCGCTGCGCACCGGCTTTATGTCGGGCTGAGCTTGCTCATCCCAGGCTGAGCTCGCTCATCCCTAGCTGAACGGATGACCGCCTTCGAGCGGCAGAAGTCGCGACCGGTCCAATCTTCAGTCGTCAGACGCCGATCGCTTCGATCGCTTGGCAGGACGTCGGGTGCTGGCCGCCGAAGTCTTGGACGTCGAAGTCTTGGACGTCGAAGTCTTGGTCGCCGAAGGCTTTGGCCGTGACGTCTTGGGCGCTAGTTGCGTTGGGTTGAAAGTCTGTGCTGGGGCGGATTCGGAACCGGCCCGAATGTCGGCGTCGCGCACCTGCCGGCCAAAGTTCAGGCCGGTCAGCTCTTCAATCTCGGCCACCGTCGAAAGGAACTCCGATACCCTGGCAATTTCAAGCGGGTCATCGAATGCCTCGGCACGCTCGCCGAACGCTTCGGGCATCACTTCCAAAACCGGCTTCTGGTCCGCCAGCAGCGCGATGGCGCGCAGGCCAGCTTGATCGGACCACAGCGCGATCTTCCAGAACTTCAGCGGAACATGGCTGTCGAAGCGGTAGGGAGGATCGTCCTCGCCGAACACTGGCCCGGCAAACACCGTGACACGGCCTCGCGTCGTATAGGCGTTGCGCAGCACATAGGTTTCTACCGCGCGCCATCTCAACTTCCCTTTGGAGCCGGGATGGTCAAGCGAGCTTCCTTGATTGAAGAAGCCGACTTGCGGCGCAGCATTGGTATAAAAGAACGTGTCGCGTTCTGCCGCGACCGCCTCCTGATCGACGCCCCAGGCGGGGTCGCCGCGAAGTGTAATATGGCCCTTCTGGAACATTCGAGCGATTCGTTCCTTGGATTTTGCGACGGGAAATCCAGGCACATTCTGGCTCGAATAGAATTCCTGGTTCATCTGCTCGCCAAGGTCGATGCGCCGATCCGGCCGGAAAGCATCGCTGGCTTCCGAACCGGAAATCGACTCCACCCCCAATTCGACAAGCGACGGGTTGTCGATGACCGTCTTGTCCTCACGATTGACCGCCTTGGTGCGGGATCCATCGATATTGCAGGCGGTGACGAAGGCAAGCCTGCGATCGGCGTTCATCAAGATCGAAAAATGATGGTAGCGCAATTCGTGTGGGTCCTCTCCCGGTTTGGCAAGAAGGTTTTTGGCCAACCGGTAGGGTGAATTGGCAACCGTCGGCATTGCCAGGACAAAGCCCGGTATGAAGCCGGGCTCATACCCTCCACGATCGTCGAAATCCTCTGTTTTCCAACCCGCGGCCTCGGCGATGGCCACCTTCCCGGGTTCGCTTGCCGGGCCTTTGCCGTCGCTTCGTCTCGCATCGCCTCCGTCGCGGTCGATCAGCGGCGCCCGGACATTTATCTCGACGGGAAAAGTCCAGGTGACCGAGCCATCGGCATTGTGTCTCGTCGCCGGCGGATTGCGATCCGGTTCCGGCCGCTGCACCGGCTTGTCCGGCACATCTTCGCGAATATCGGCGTTCAGCCGAACTGTCTCGTCCATCATGCGCGGCATGCCGGCCCAAATCGCCAGAGCTTGCGAAACCGCCGATGCCGAGGAGCCCGGCAGCTTGGACTTTCTAGCACCCAGATCGTCAACGATGGCGCTGATCCGTATGCCTTCGTTGATCTCGCGCGCAAGCGCATAGCCACCTATGCCCGTCACCTCGTGGAACGGGCCAGCCCAATGGTGCAGGGCAATAGGTTCCCATTCATTGTTGAAGACCGGTGAACCGGACGAACCCTGTTCGGTGTCGGCGACATAGTGCAGCACTTGCACCGTTTCGTCGCGGGCCACCAGCCGGTTTTCACGCAACACCAGTTCCTTGAAGCGGCCATCGGGATGCTGAACGATGTTGGCGATTTCGCCGAGCATATGCTTGTCGCGCGCATCCGACAGCGAGATAAAACCGAACTCCCCCAGTTCCTTTGGACCGGAACGCCGCTCGCCGACTCCGATCAGCGTGTAGTCCAGACCCTCTATGCTATCGGTCACGAAACAGGATTCAGGATCGAACAGGAACGTCGTCGGCGTACGCACGGCATTCGCACCGTCCTGCTCATAATCGAACTGAACCTGGAAGCGCCGGGAATCCGCCGGCGACGAAATCACATGGTTGTTTGTGAGGAACAGCCTTGGCCCGACCAGAAAACCCGATCCTTGTGGATTGCCGTTGAGAAAGGCAACGCGGCCAACCGCATCGGCAGCACGGCGCCCACGCTCGAGGAATGCGATCCCGATGAAATCGAGCGTTGGGCCGAGAATTGCCTCCGGCCCTGGCTGCTTGGCGGCGGCCTTTCTTTCCCCGGCAGACCTCATGTCGATCGCTGCCGATATCATCTCCGCTTCGGTGCGGCTGAGCGACGCCTTTACCTGCAACCTGTCGAGGCGCCTGGAGAGGGTCTGTTCGGCGGCCAGCGGATTGCCGTTGGCGATGTGACCAAGTGAAGCCTCAATCTCGGCGCGCGTTTTCTTGATACGCTGGCGAACTATGTTTTCCACCTGCGCAAATATTTCAAGGTCGACCATATTGCCCTCCTCAACCTTACTTGAGAGAGTGCATATTTACATGAAATGTGCAATATTTTGCCGGCTGTTAGTTCACGGAAGTGGCCTGGTCGCGATTCAACACGCGGCACCTTTTCGGGCTTACACAGCGCCGCCTCGTCGCCTATAAAAACCGGCTGGCGTGCGATGGCGCTTTCGTGCCTGGCCGCGCCTTCGGCAATTGAACCTACCGCCCATGGCAGATGATTAGGCGCACAGTAACACTCCCGACGACGCTGCTTGCGATGGTTGCTGCTCCGCTGATGCTGGCGGAGTTGCCGGCCAACGGCCAGGAGCCGGAGCCCATCATCTCGATTGTGACGGGTCTTGCTCCGGATGATCTCCTGAACGTGCGCGCCACGGCGTCGGCCATGGGCAAGGTCGAGGCGCGGCTGCCGAGTGGATCGAGCGTGAAAAACCTCGGCTGCGGCGACGTCAGCGGCTACAAGTGGTGCAAAGTCCAAGACATTGACGACCCGAAGCTGAGCGGATGGGCTCCCGCACGCTACCTCGACCCCATCAATCCCCAGCAAGTGACGCCCCAGGCGGCGGCCGATACGGAGAACCCTGCCTCTCAACCGCTGCCCGATCTGACAACGCGCCTCGGCGCAACCGGTCCCGAAACAACGCTGAACTCCGCTGACGCAATCGGCAGGGTGGCGATCGAGGACGCTTACCGCTTGGCCCTGACCGCTGGAAACCCCTCGACTGCACAGGTTGATGGATCGCCGCCCGTGGCTGCCGACCCCGTCCGGAATTTCGGCGCGGCCAACGCGGCGCCCCCGGCCGACGCACAGACCGTTGCGCGGCTTCAGCCGCCGGGGACACCGGTACCCGGTGCCGGCAACGCCATCCCCTGCGCGCGCTATCTCGGCCAGCCGATGACCAGCTGCAAGGCAGGCGTGGTGCGCACCGGCGACAAGACCGACGTGACCGTGACCTGGCCCGATGGCGGCACGCGCATCATCAGCTTCAAGGCCGGCAAGCCGGCCGGTGCGGACGCACCCGGCGAATTCCGCTTCACCCGCGAGGGCAGCCTGAACATGATCCGCGTCGGTGCTTCCGAACGCTTCGAGATCACGGACCAGTTGGCGCTGGGGGATAGTGGTAAGGGGAATAAGGCAGTAGGGCAGTAGGGCAATATGCTTAAGGGCGCTCGAACCTCTGCCCTACTGCCCTACTGCCCTACTGCCCTACTGCCCTACTGCCCTACTGCCCTACCCGCATTTTAGGGGGTTACATCCGGCAAAACTCTTCCCTATAAGGCCCTCCTAGCCTGATACCAGAATCGCGAGCACAACCGGCCGGGTCATCCCGTCCGGCTTTTTGTGCAAGCCGCCCGCCGAACGGACCCTCGACATGCCAAGACGCACCGACATCAAGTCGATCCTGATCATCGGGGCCGGCCCCATTGTCATCGGCCAGGCCTGCGAGTTCGACTATTCCGGCACCCAGGCCTGCAAGGCGCTGAAGGAAGAGGGTTTTCGCGTTATCCTGGTCAATTCCAATCCGGCCACCATCATGACCGATCCGGAACTGGCCGACGCCACGTACATCGAGCCGATCACGCCCGAAGTGGTGGCCAAGATCATCGCCAAGGAGCGGCCGGACGCGCTGCTGCCGACCATGGGCGGCCAGACCGCGCTCAACACCGCTCTGTCGCTGCGCCGCATGGGCGTTCTCGACCGCTACAATGTCGAGATGATCGGCGCCGACGCCACCGCAATAGACAAGGCCGAGGACCGCGCGCTGTTTCGCGAGGCGATGAACAAGATCGGCCTGGAAACGCCGAAGTCGATGCTGGCCAACGCCACCGACGTCAAGAATGCCGACCGCAAGACGCACGAGGCCGAGCGCGCCGCGCTGAAGGCGGAAAAGCCCGAAAATCTCGACGCCGCGCTCGATGCTCTGGAAACGCGCTGGAACCTCGGTGAGGGCGACCGCAAGCAGCGCTATATCAGCCATGCCATGGCGATTGCAGCACAAGCGCTCGACCATGTCGGCCTGCCCGCAATTATCCGCCCCTCCTTCACCATGGGCGGCACAGGCGGCGGCATCGCCTACAACCGCGCCGAATTCTTCGAGATCGTCCAGTCCGGCCTCGACGCCTCGCCGACCACCGAAGTGCTGATCGAGGAGAGCGTGCTCGGCTGGAAGGAGTATGAGATGGAGGTTGTCCGCGACAAGGCCGACAATTGCATCATCATCTGCTCGATCGAGAACATCGACCCGATGGGCGTGCATACCGGCGATTCGATCACCGTCGCCCCAGCGCTCACGCTGACCGACAAGGAATACCAGATGATGCGCAACGCCTCGATCGCGGTGCTGCGCGAGATCGGCGTCGAGACCGGCGGCTCCAACGTCCAGTTCGCCGTCAACCCGGCCGACGGCCGTCTGGTGGTGATCGAGATGAACCCGCGCGTCTCGCGCAGCTCCGCGCTCGCCTCCAAGGCGACCGGTTTTCCGATCGCCAAGATCGCCGCCAAGCTCGCCGTCGGCTACACGCTGGACGAGCTCGAGAACGACATCACCGGCGGAGCAACGCCGGCCTCGTTCGAGCCGAGCATCGACTATGTCGTGACCAAGATCCCGCGCTTTGCCTTCGAGAAATTCCCCGGCGCCGAGCCGGTGCTGACCACCTCGATGAAGTCGGTCGGCGAGGTCATGGCCATCGGCCGCACTTTCCAGGAATCGCTGCAGAAGGCGCTACGCGGGCTGGAAACCGGCCTGACCGGGCTGGACGAAATCGAGATCCCCGGCATCGGCCACGGGAACGCGCCGGCCAGCCATGTCGATGACCGCAACGCCATCCGCGCCGCCTTGGGCACGCCGACGCCGGACCGGCTGCGCATGGTGGCGCAGGCGATCCGCATGGGCACCTCGCTGGAAGACGTGCACGCCATGTGCAAGATCGACCCGTGGTTCCTCGAGCAGATCGCCGGCATCCTCGCCATGGAGGATCGCATCCGCGAGCACGGCATCCCCGAGGACGCCGCCAATCTGCGCATGTTGAAGGCGATGGGTTTTTCCGACGCCCGCCTCGCATCCCTGGTCAGGAAGGACGTCGAAGAGATCCAGAAGATTCGCGACAAGCTCGACGTTCATCCCGTCTACAAGCGCATCGACACCTGCGCCGCCGAGTTTGCTTCGCCCACCGCCTACATGTATTCGACCTATGAGGTCCCCTTTGCCGGCGCGCTCGCGAACGAGGCGCAGGTCTCATCGCGCAAAAAGGTCGTCATCCTCGGCGGCGGCCCCAACCGCATCGGCCAGGGCATCGAGTTCGACTATTGCTGCTGCCATGCCGCCTTTGCGCTGCGCGACGCCGGCTTCGAGGCGATCATGATCAACTGCAACCCGGAGACCGTCTCGACCGATTACGACACCTCCGACCGGCTCTATTTCGAGCCGCTGACGCCGGAGGACGTGCTGGAGATATTGCGCGCCGAACAGGCGGCCGGCGAGCTGGTCGGCGTCATCGTCCAGTTCGGCGGCCAGACGCCGCTAAAGCTGGCGGATGCGCTGGAAAAGGCCGGCATCCCGATCCTCGGCACCTCGCCCGACATGATCGATCTCGCCGAAGACCGCGACCGCTTCCAGAAGCTCTTGCACAAGCTCGGCCTCAGCCAGCCGAAGAACGGCATCGCCTATTCGGTCGAGCAGGCCCGCCTCGTCGCCGGCGAGCTCGGCTTCCCGCTGGTCGTGCGCCCGTCCTATGTGCTCGGCGGCCGCGCCATGCAGATCATCCACGACGAGAGCATGCTGCAATCCTATCTGCTCGACACCGTGCCCGGCCTGGTGCCGGAGGACATCAAGCAGAAATACCCCAACGACAAGACCGGCCAGATCAACACGCTGCTCGGCAAGAACCCGCTTCTGTTCGACACCTATCTCTCGGGCGCCATCGAGGTCGATGTCGATTGCCTCTGCGACGGCAGGTCGACCTACGTCTCCGGCATATTGGAGCACATCGAGGAGGCCGGCATCCATTCCGGCGACAGTGCCTGCTCGCTGCCGGTGCACTCGCTGCCCTCGGAACTCGTCGATGAGCTGGAGCGCCAGACGGCGGCGCTGGCCCGCGCGCTCAATGTCGGCGGGCTGATGAACGTGCAGTACGCGATCAAGGACGGCACCGTCTATGTGCTGGAGGTCAACCCGCGCGCGTCGCGCACCGTGCCTTTCGTCGCCAAGACCATCGGGCGGCCTATCGCGAAGATTGCTGCCCGCATCATGGCCGGCGAAAGCCTGGAAGACGCCTTCGCCCATTACGGCGCCATGCCCGACCCGCGCAATCCCGGCCACATCGCCGTCAAGGAAGCGGTATTCCCGTTCGCCCGCTTCCCCGGCGTCGACATTTTGCTCGGCCCGGAAATGCGCTCGACCGGAGAGGTCATGGGCCTCGACCGCGACTTCGCGCTCGCCTTCGCCAAGAGCCAGCTCGGCGCGGGTGTTGATCTTCCCCGCGCCGGCACGCTGTTCGTCTCGGTGCGCGACGAGGACAAGAAGGGCATCCTGCCGGCGGTCAAGCGCCTCGCCGGCCAAGGCTTTAAAGTGCTGGCCACCTCCGGCACCGCCCGCTTCCTCGCCGAGAACGGTGTCGTCGCCGAGAAAATAAACAAGGTGCTGGAAGGCCGCCCCCACATCGAGGACGCCATCCGCAACCGCCAGGTGCAGATCGTCTTCAACACCACGGACGGCCAGAAGGCGGTATCGGACTCAAAATCGCTGCGCCGGGCGACGCTGATGCAAAAAGTGCCGTATTACACGACGCTGTCGGGCGCGGCTGCGGTGGCCGAGGCGATTGCGGCGCTGAGGGCGGGCAGCCTCGAGGTCAGGCCGCTGCAGGAGTATATTTGATGACGGCATCCTCTCTCAAAGGCCTAAGCTGTGTTAGATGCAGCTCCAAAAATATCACCGATTCGACCGTAAATCGCTTTCATAAGCGGGCCTTCGGCCGACGCAACAATTTCAATGATTGACTTATGATTGTGTCGAACCGGTCTGCCCGCGTAAGACAGGTGACGCATCAAAAGCGCAAACAAGGACTTTCCTCTTACCATCTCAGCGTAATTATCAGAAATTTTTCCAAAAAGCTCATCGGGGTAAATCTCATTTTGTAACAACTCACACCCTTGTTGCATTCTAGCATCGTTATCCAATATCTCATTTGGATGAATCCCAAGCCCTTGATCTAGACCCGCCAAGAATCTGCTTATCGCAAGAGCATACCACTTCAGATATTTCTGCAATTCGATCTTATAATTATGGCGCTCATCGTTGGACAGTATCCTTTCAACATCGCCGTCGCTGTAAAGATCGTTCTCAATTGAATACCCCCAAGTAAAAATAAGATTGTCTATCTCATACTCAGCAGGAACCGCACCAAACACCCACGAATCCTTGTCGGCAATAAACGCCACGCCCGTTTCATTCTCGTACTCATTTCTTCTTGAAAAGAGCTGGAGCAGCTTATCGCGCCCTCCAACCGCCAATACAGACAAACCTATGTTGGTGAACGACTTCTCCATCCATCGAAAAACAATTATATCATCGCCTCCCTCGGTAAGAACAGTTGGCAAAGAACTGCGCTTCAAGGTAGCGATAAGCTCATCTACAGTCATATCATTGCCGGCAGCCTTGGAGGTCATCACTAAGCTCCAAGATCGCCACGGTCAGGATTGACGTTTATTTCTCTATCTGGGTACTTACTGTATATAAATGGAGAATGTGTAGCAATAATAAACTGGTTAGAAGACTGTTGATTCTCAAGTATAGAAAATAATTGTCTTTGCCAATCGACATGAAGGCTTAGCTCAGGTTCATCGATGAATATTATACTATTCTTGTAGAAGGCATTATAACATATAAAGCTGAGAAGTTGCTTCTCGCCGGCGGATAAGGCATCCGAGTTCACAGCCCTAGCCGCATCGCCAAAACTCAATCTAGCTCCTATTTTGATTCCAGTATGTCGAAAAAGACGCTCTACGAGAGTGCGAACCGCTGCAATGGGTGTCATTATACTCTCACGATCTATCTCCATTTCTTCTATTTTTAATCTTATCTGATCAATCACATTATTCGCGCTGTCAATCTGTTGAGCGTCAGCCTTATCAGATTTAAAATCCTTGATAGTTTCGATAATCCCCTGCGACATTTCTTGCTGCAGCTTGTTCGAAATCTCAGACAAATCGGCGTATTGCCGGAGCAATATCCCTACAATATCTACGGTCGAAATCGCCGAAACAAAAACGTGTGGCTCGTTTGTCAACTTCCTCGATAGGGCAACTAGAGCATCTTCTACGTCGCTTCTCGAACGGACTAGGCGATTATTCGAGGCTCCGCCTCTTGGAGAATCTAACGTGAATCCTCCTTCGATTCGTCGGAAGGTTGGGAAGAATACAGAGCTTCCTCTTGGGATAAGAAGTGGGTTTACGTGGTCCTCTGCGTTACTATACGTCATATCGTCTTCATCGGTTCCGTCTTCATAAAATGACTTGACTCCATCTATTGTCAACTCAATCTTACAAATATTTCTGCCAAGTCGATAGACAGTACACTCATATTCATTAGTTACAACGGTAACCTTTTGGAATGGGATCTCATTAAGAGCAAAAAGAATATTTCCGCTAACAATGTACCAAACCAACTTCAATATAGTCGTCTTTCCGGCGCCATTCCTACCAGTTAAAATATTTATGTCGTCGTTAAAGTTACATAATATTTTATTTTCTCTGTCAAATAGGCCAACTATCTCGCAGCTCTCTATTTTCATTTGTTCAACCCCAAAACAGTTTTCGTTTCATCGCGCAGGCAACGTCCCACATCCAACAAATTTTGTTCAAAAACACATTTCATTCGACAGCGCTGGTCGGCCCAGTGAATGCCTTGTATGCGACCTTCATCTGATGTTCCGACGTAAGCTCATCGTATTTGTCGTAGCCAAACACCCAGACCACGATGTCCTTGACCAAGGTAACCGTGTAATCCTCGACCACCTCAGATTTTTGGTGAGCCAGCGCAATCCGTTGATATTTACTGAGATTCGGCGCAATTCGTCCGACGAATTTCTTCGGAAGTTTATTCAAGGACTCGCCCTCCCTATCCCCTGCGGGATTTGAGGCCGAGTTTATTTGAAAGATCAAGCGGAAATTATCATCTCGTTCGCTACCTCCCGCGATCCCGTCGACGCTCGGTCTAGTCAGAGAAACCCAATAAACCGTCCGGCGAACAGCACGGACGTCCACAGCGCCAGCGAGAGCACCGCCAGGAGGGTGACGGCCCCGCCAGCCGGCTCGTCATTGCCTTTTACGCGGCGCACGAAGATAAGGAAGTTGACGCCGGCGAGCAGGATGAGTGTCATCTTGGCGAGGAAGATCGGCATTGCCGCATATTCGCTCGCCCTGACTGAAAAGAGCAGCGACCCAGTAACTAGCGCACCGCCGAACGCGGCCAATGCGGTGCGGCGCAGCAGCGCCACGAACGGCGCCTGCGGCAGCGAGCGGAAGGCGCCCAGGATCCTGAGGTCCATGAGCCAGATGGTGGTCAGCAGAGCGCCGATCGACAGGATGTGGAGCGCATTGACGATGGGGTAGGCGACGAAGGAGGCCTTCAGTCCCCGCGCGAAGGCGAGTTGCTCGATGCCGGCGAAAAACCCGTCCATTCAGGCCGGCGGCACGCGGTCGGGATAGACATCGTAGGTCTTGCCGCCGACGATGACGCGGACTGCCTTCATACGTTTTTCGCTCTCGTCGCGCGAGCGGTTGCCGATCGCGGTCACCTCGTCGCCGATCTTGGCGACCTCCTCGGTGAAGCCGGCGGCGATCGTGCGGGACGGCGGCGCCATCTCCACCCGCCAGGCCTCGCCCTCCGCGTCGACGTCCAGCGTGGCGTGCGGATTGCCGATGTAGATGGCCGTGATCTTGCCCCGGAGTTCGAAAAACCCGTCCTGCGTCCACGACCAGCCGTGATGGGCATAGGCCGCACTGACGGCGACAAGGATCACCGCCGCTGCCAGCGTGATGCTTCGCATCTTGTTGAAAGGCGACGGCATCGCTCGTCTCCTCGGTTCCGGCATTGGAGAGTAGGTCAGCGCGCGGCAGCGTCAAATCACATGAGGCCTTTTGGGTCGCTGCGCTCCACAGCCATGGTAACGGCATGGATCCTAGGGCCTGCGCTCCCGCTTCGCGTTCGCTCCGCCCTAGGACGACGAAGCGAGGGGAGGTTTCCAGCCAATCTCCAACGTCCGCGATTGGCCTTTATGCCACTGTGCCCTTCGTCATCCTAGGGCGGAGCAGGAGCGAAGCGACGTCGCGGAGACCCTAGGATCCATGCCGTTACCTTTGAGCGTCGCAGCCTCAGCTGAATATCAACACACTTATCCGAAGCCAGCTTTGCCCCGCCTTCACCCCGCCCAATCCACCTCGACCATCCCCAGCCGCTGATAGAGCCGGACGGCGGCGGCGTTCTCCACCGTATTGGTCTTGAGATCGACATGCGCCGCGCCCCTTGCCTGAAACACCGCAAACGCGTGCCGCATCAGTGCCTCGGCAATGCCGTTGCCGCGCGCCTCGGGATGGACGGCAAGGTCCTTGACGAAAGCCCTCGTCCAGCAGAGCGCCGCGCCCGCCAGCCGGCCCTTGCCGTCGATGACCAGGAAACACAAAGCGGGATCGAATTCCGCGTCGGCCGAAATGCGCGGCCACCATTCGTCGAACGGTCCATCGGCGCCGTCGTCGAACACCGCGGTCAAAAGCGCATGCAGAGCAAGCGCATCGGCGGCTTCGAAGCCGCGCATGAAAAAACCTTCGGGCCAGCGCGGCGCCAGAAGCGTGTCGTCGAAGATCTTGCGCAGGCGGATGTCGTTTGGCGCCGGCGGGCGCGGCTCAGGCATCGGGCTGCATGCGGCGGCGCAGGCTATCGCTGCCGAGGCCGGTTTCGCCCAGCATCCCCTTGCGCTTGGCGTCGTAATAATAGCCGCTCTGGTAGAGCCGGTCGGCGCGCTTGGGGTTGCCGCCTGAGACCAGCCAGGCGCCGCGCAGATATTTCACCGCATATTTCAGATTGGTCTCGGCGTCGAACAGGCCGCTTGCCGGCCCGTCATAGCCCATGCCGCGCGCCGTCGCGTGCTTGATCTGCATCAGCCCCCAATGGCCGTGATTATAGGCTTTCGGGTTGAAGGTGCTCTCGCGGTTGACGACGCTGCGCACCAGATCGACCGGCACCTGGTAAAGCGCGGAATATTTCTCGATCAGCCGCTCGATCTCGCTGCGGCCGCCGGCGTTCGACTGCCCCTCTGTGGGATCGATCGCGGCCAGTGCGGCCGGGTTCTGCGGCACCGTATAGGAGACCGGCTGAACGCCGGGCATGGCGGCGGTCTGTTCGGTGACCGGCATGGCGACGGCGGCCGTCGCGGTAACAGGCTGGGCATTGGCGGTCATGACGGCGGGGGTAGTTGCCGCCAGCGGCGTCGGCCCGGCAAAGGCGGCGGCCGGCTCGATCGGCAGCGCCGCTGTCTGGGCGATGCCGGACGGCTCCGGCAGCACCGAAACTGTATCGGGCAGCGCCAACGTAAAGCCGGCATCGGTATTGGCCGTATTTTCGGTGAAGGCTGGCGCCGGGGTCGCCGGCGAAGTCGAGGTGCAACCGCTGAGAGCGGCCACGGCCAACACCGCCGCAAGGACGGGAAAGAGGAATTTTGCTGGCAAGCGGCGCTCGGGTCCGGTTCGTCGGGTGTTAAGAAGTCCTTACACCAGCATCTTTCCTCGGGCAATCCGCGGTAGCCGGCGGTTTTCGGGTGGCGAGCCGGGCCGGGAAATGCGATATTGTTCTGGATTTGTACTTCGCAGGATTCCGGAAAGGAGCACGCCATGCACGCCTCTCATGCCACCGCCGGCCACGCGGTCTTCGAAACCGTGCTCGGCTTCATGGGTATCGCCTGGAGCGAAGCCGGGCTGACCCGGCTCTGCCTGCCGCAGCGCAATCGCGACACGGTCGAGCGCCGGCTGCTACGCCATGCCGCCGCCGAGCAGCCTGCGAAGCCCGAGCCGCAATGGGTTGCCGAGCTGATCGCGTCGATCAAGGCCTACGCCGCCGGCGAGGATATCGATTTCTCCAACGTGCCGGTCGATCTCAGCGGCGTCGACGAGTTCCGCCTGGCGATCTATGACGCGGCGCGAAAACTCGCCTTCGGCGAAACCACCACCTATGGCGAACTGGCCAAACGCGCCGGCCATGCCGGGCTGGCGCGCGAAACCGGTGCCGCACTCGGCGCCAACCCGGTGCCGCTGGTCATCCCTTGCCATCGCATCCTTGCCGCCGGCGGCAAGATCGGCGGCTTTTCCGCCCCTGGCGGCTCGGCCACTAAGGAAAAGATGCTGGCCATGGAAGGCGTACGCGTCGGCCCGCCGCCCCCGGCGCAGGTGTCGTTCGGGTTTTAGGGGTGCTGATATTCAGGCGAGGCCGGCACCCGGCGCACCATTTCGTCCCACTCTAATCCGGAAGCAGGCGCCGGCGAAAACGCCGGTCGATCTCCACCCGCTTGCATTTGTAGACGGTGCAGGAATTCGTGTCGGTGCTCGGCACCGAGGCCCGCGCCCTGACCTCGCCGATGTCGCAGAATTGCTGGCTCCGCACGTAACGGTCGTAGAGCGCCAGCCCCGGCACGCGCGCCGATCTGTAGCGCAGGATGACCGCACCCTCGCGCGCTATCGTCGCCTGCACCTTACCGCAGCTCATACGGGTCGGGTCGTAGCGCGAGACCGCCTGCGCCTCGGCGGCCACCAGCGTCAGGCACGCGGCAAGCAGAACGATTTTCATGGCCCCTCTCCCCAAAACCCGGTCGCGCCCGAAGCCGGCGCGATCCTCCCGCGTCAGGCGCGCAGCGACGACGCTCTCACGCGATTGGGGCGGCCGTTGGGCGGCGTTGCCGCGGCGCCATTTCCGCCCCGTCTTGTTTTTTGCGCGAAAGCATATTATATGCGGTCCATTGATATTTCGGCCGATCGATCCGGGCCTCGCGATATTCGCGTTTGCTGACGTTCTATCTCCAAAATCTCGATACAAACCGGCTGGGTTTCGGTCCAGTCAAACTAAAGCAAACGTAAAGGACTATCGAAATGGCAACAGGTACGGTCAAGTGGTTTAATTCCACCAAGGGTTTCGGCTTCATTCAGCCTGACAGCGGCGGCGCGGACGTTTTCGTTCACATCTCCGCAGTCGAGCGTGCTGGACTGTCGACCCTGGTTGAAGGCCAGAAGATCAACTTCGAGATCGAGCAGGACCGCCGCACTGGCAAGTCGTCCGCTGGATCTCTGAGCAAGGCAGCCTGATTTTGCGAATGGCGCGCGCCGGGCGATAGCCCGGGGCGCGCGGCAAGTCACGGATGTACTGGCGGTCGCGCGAGAAGCGCGCCGGAGCGAAAGACCCCGACAAGCCGAAGCAGCAGATTGCTGCCGGCCCGGCCAAAACGCTCCCGATCAGGCTACCAAGCATGGGAAGGCGGGATTTTGTCCCGCCTTTTTGCTGTCTGGATTTTAAACGCCGACAATTGGCGAAACCGGCGATACAGCTCCTTCTCCCCGTCTCTATACGGGGAGAAGTGCCCGGCAGGGCGATGAGGGGCAGCGCGACGCATCAGGACTGCCCTTCGCCAGGCCAAGCACGACATCACAACAAAGGCTGGCGCCGCCCCTCATCTGGCTGCCGCCATCTTCTCCCCGTACAGTGACGGGGAGAAGGACGCTTTCGCCGAAGCTTTCGCCAATTGTCAACGTTGCTCAGCAAAGTCGGCGAGTTGCACTCAACCCACCCACTCCAGCGGCACGTGCCCCGGATCGGCCTCGACCCTTTTCAGCCAGGCGGCCACCGCCGGATAGGCGTCGAGCTGAAACCCGCCCGTCTCGGCGGTATGCGTATAGGCATAGAGCGCGATGTCGGCGACGCTGAGCGCATTGCCAGCGAAGAAGCTGCTCCCGGCCAGGTGCTTGTCCATGACGCCGAGCGCCTTGTTGCCGCGCTCCAGCGTCAGCGCCAGCCGCTCGGGCGTTGCGTCCTTGGCTCTTTCAGGGAAGGTCAGCAGCGCCCTGCGCACGGCGATATAAGGCTCGTGGCTGTATTGCTCGAAGAACAGCCACTGATAGGCCAGCGCGCGTTCGTATTTGTCCGCCGGCAGAAACCGCGTGCCTTCGGCGAGATGGAGCAGGATGGCATTGGATTCGGCCAGCCGGCGGCCGTCGTCGAGTTCGAGCAGCGGCACCATGGCGTTCGGATTTTTCGCGACATAGTCGGGTTTGCGCGTGTCGCCGGTGTGCGAGCTGACCTCGACATTGGTGAAAGCGATGCCGAGCTTGGCCATCAATAGGCGCGGCTTGTAGCAATTGCCGCTGTCGATCATTCCATAGAGTATCATCGGTGCTCCCCCTTGCTCGCAACCACCCGTCTCAGGGATTGATCCAGCCTCTATCGCGGCAGCGGCGGCTTCATCCAGTGATTTGTTTTGGCGTAACCATCAGCGCCGCTGATGCATTCAGCCGAACAAGGGGATGACGTTGTTATCCCTGCCAAGCAGCCTGTCGATCGACAGAGGCTCTTCGTCAAACAGCGTACCGGCCAGCGCCGGCCGGGCAAGGTAAAAGCCCTGCAGCAGGTCGACGCCGCCATCCAGCGCGACACGCAGATGCGTGGCGTTCTCGACGCCTTCGACCAGCACCTTGGCGCCACGGTCGTGCAGCGTCGAAACCAGCGGCCGGAAAAACCGCTCGGCGGCGGCATGGCGGCAGAATTCTGCGAACCAGGTGCCGTCGATCTTGACGATGTCGGGCTGCACCAGCGCTACCCTTTCTTCGGTCGAATGCCCGGTGCCGAAATCGTCGATGGCGATGCGGACGCCGTCGCGCCGCATCTCGCGCGCCAGGCTGACAAGCACCTTGTCGCCGGCCGCCTGCTCGGTAATCTCGCAGACCAGCATGCCGGGATGCAGGCCGAAATCCGTCAGATGCCTGGTCATCAGCCTGATTTCGGCCAGCGCCCGTGCGGGGTCATCGTTGATCAGCGGATTGTAGTTGAAGAACAGGTCGAGCCCGTCGACGCCGATGTTGCGGAAGTTGCGCAAATGCAGCACCCGGCACATGGTTTCGACAAACAGCCGATCCGCTGCCGGCACACCTTCGAAGAAGATTTGCGGCGCCACCGGCCTGCCTGCACGATGCGGCTCGATCAGTCCCTCGACCGCGACGGCGGCGAGAAACCTGCCGCGCGGCGCGAAGACCGGCTGGTAGGCGCTCCTCAGCCGGAATGCGCCGTAGACGCCATATTCAATGCCGACCTCGTCGGCAAAGATCGCTTCGCCGACCTTGCGCCGCATGTCGGCCCGCCCGGTCACGATGCCACCCTGCGGCCAAAGGCCCGCATCGGCCGCCGCGATGGCGAAACGGCCGCGGGAACTTTGTCCTTATCGGGCGACACCGCTGATGCTTGCCCGGCCTTGTCGAAGACGTGAAAGCTGGTAGGTGCAAGCTCCGGGCGTGCCAGCACGAAGCCTTGCACCATCGAGGCGCCCGACTTTTCGGCAAGCTCGAGCTGCCAGCCCGTCTCGATGCCCTCGAATACCGTACGGATGCCTTGCTCTTCGAAGCTTGTCACCATAGCGGTCAGCAAGGCGAAGCCGGCACCAGACTCCATCAGCGTCATGATCCAGTCGGCGTCGAACTTGACGATGTCTGGCCTGAGTTCCTTGATGCGATTGATGTCGGATTCGTCCGCGCCGTAATCGTCGACGGCAATGCGCAAACCATTGCCCCTGAGCGCCTCGACGAAATTGTAGAGCGTTTCCTGCGACGCCGATTTCTGCTCGGTGACCTCGCAGACGACGCGGCGCGGATCGATGTCGGCCTCGTGCAGCACCAGCCGCATGTCGCGCAGCGCCTTGTCGGCGATGCTGCGGTCGGTGAACACCGATGGATCGAAATTGATGAAGATGGAGGCGTCTCGCGGCAGGCAGGCGCCGGCGTTCAGAAGGTGCAGCGTCCGTGTCAGCGCCTCGATATGCAGGCGGTCGACCGCCGGACAGCTGTTGAAGAAACTCATTGGCGGCTGCGGCTCGCCTTCGCGGAACGGCCGGATCAGCCCCTCGAACGCGACGACGGAAAGCTTGCCCTTGTTGAAGGCGAAGATCGGCTGGAACGCGCTTTGCAGCGTATAGACCCCCCAGACACCGCTGGCGGTGCCGTCATCATGGCGGATGATATGGGCAAGCCCGATGCTGCGCGTCACGGTTCCTCGCTGTGCGAGACTGGCGGACCGGCTACGGTCCCTGCCGTTCTAGCTTTTACCGATCGTTGGTGAATTTATTGTTGCCAGCATTGCGCGCTGGCTCATTCGACAATGCCTGTGCTGGGCTTGCGCTTGACCAGACGATGCGACATGAGAGGCGCCGCGGCGCCTTCGCCCGCCGGTCCTTTCTGGAGATATCTGTCATGGCCTTTCTTGCCGACGTCCTTTCCCGCGTAAAGCCTTCCGCGACCATCGCGGTGACGCAGAAGGCGCGCGAGCTGAAAAACGCCGGCCGCGACGTGATCGGGCTGGGCGCCGGCGAACCGGACTTCGACACCCCCGACAACATCAAGAACGCCGCGATCGAGGCCATCCGCCGCGGCGAGACGAAGTATCCGCCGGTATCCGGCATTGTGCCGCTGCGCGAGGCGATCGTGAAAAAGTTCAAGCGCGAGAACAATCTCGACTACCGGCCGGAGCAGACCATCGTCGGCACCGGCGGCAAGCAGATCCTGTTCAACGCCTTCATGGCGACGCTGAACCCCGGCGACGAGGTGATCATCCCGCGGCCCTACTGGGTGAGCTATCCCGAAATGGTGGCGATCTGCGGCGGCACCTCGGCCTTTGCCGACACCTCGATCGACAACGGCTTCAAGCTGACGGCGGCCGTGCTGGAAAAGGCGATCACGCCGCGCACCAAATGGCTGTTGATGAACTCGCCGTCGAACCCCTCGGGCGCCGCCTACACCGAAGCGGAACTCAAGGGCCTGGCCGACGTGCTGTTGAAGCATCCCCATGTCTGGGTGCTGACCGACGACATGTACGAGCACCTGACCTATGGCGACTTCGTCTTCAAGACCATCGCCGAGGTCGAGCCTAAGCTCTATGAGCGCACGCTGACGATGAACGGCGTGTCGAAGGCCTATGCCATGACCGGCTGGCGCATCGGCTACGCGGCAGGCCCGGTGCCGCTGATCAAGGCGATGGACATGATCCAGGGCCAGCAGACCTCCGGCGCCTGCACCATCGCCCAATGGGCGGCGGTCGAAGCGCTGAACGGCCCGCAGGATTTCATCCCGAAGAACAAGGCGATCTTCCAGGGCCGGCGCGATCTCGTCGTCTCGATGCTCAACCAGGCGCGCGGCATCACCTGTCCGTCGCCGGAGGGTGCGTTCTACGTCTATCCCTCCTGTGCCCAGCTGATCGGCAGGAAGACCAAGAGCGGCAAGGTGATCGACAGCGACGAAACCTTCTGCTCGGAACTGCTCGAGGCGGAGGGCGTGGCGGTTGTTTTCGGCTCGGCCTTTGGCCTCGGCCCGAACTTCCGCATCTCCTACGCCACGTCGGAGGCTCTGCTCGAAGAGGCCTGCACGCGCATCCAGCGCTTTACCGCCGCGCTGGTCTGAGACGTTTCAGCCGCCATACTGCTCGTCGTTCACCTTCTCCAGCCAATCGACATGCACACCCTCGAGCGCCTCCTGCATGGCGATGTGGGTCATCGCCGATTTGGGCGCGGCGCCGTGCCAGTGCTTTTCGCCGGCCGCAAAGGAGATGACGTCGCCGGCCCTGATCTCCTGCAGCGGCCCGCCCCAGCTTTGCACGAGACCGGCACCGGATGTGACATAGAGCGTCTGGCCGAGCGGATGCGTGTGCCAGTGGGTGCGGGCGCCGGGCTCGAAGCTGACCAGCGTGGCTCTGAGCCGCGCCGGCGCCTCTTTCTCGATGATCGGCGTCTGCAAAACCCGGCCAGTGAAGTATTTTTCCGGCGCAACAATCGTCGGCACGCTGCCGCAGGCAATAATCTTCATCGTCGCAAGTCCTCGATTCAATCCAGTGTCTTAGACCCTACCACTTTCGTCCGATGCCGGCTGCATCTCCTGCCGGCTGCGGGCAAAACGCGGCCAGAACAGACCGGTCCGCGTGCGGTAAGCGTCGTAGGCATCGGCCAACCTTGTCCGCGAAAATTTTCGCTCTTCGTCCAAGGCTGCGATCACGTAGATCGTAACGATGCCGGCGACCGGCACCACCGCCCAGACCGACCAGGTCGCGATACCCCATCCGATCCAGAAGATGATGTAGGACGTGTAGAACGGATGCCGGACATGGAGATAAGGGCCTTCGGTCACCAGGCTGTCGGGATTGTCAGGATCGAATGCGAACCGCAGCCGCGCCTTGCGGGAGACCGAGATCGCCCACCAGAACAGCGCCGAGCTTGCCAGTTCGACGGCGAGCCCGCCGATCTTCGCCGCCACCGGCTGCCGCTCGATCCACAGCAGGGCAAGAAAGAACAGCGCCGTGCCGACCACGACGGCCGAAATGATCATCGCGCCTTGAGACATGGTCTGCGACTGGAAATGCGCGCGCATCGACCAGGCATATTGCCCGAGCGTCGCGATGCTGCTGATCGAGAGGAGAAGGTCGAGCGTGGATTCCATCATCAGGGTCCCGGGGTTAGCTGTGGTGGATTCGTTCATCATACCCGGCGCAAGCCGAGAAATCATTTCTTAACCACCGTTCTAAACAACATGGTGACCTCGGCATGCGATGTTGACCTGGAGACAATCCCAAGGTCCAAACCAGATATGGCCGTTTCCCACCGCACGATCCGCACGCCGCAAGCGGATTTGCGCCTCAGCCAGTCGTCGGGACCCGGCATCCCGCTTGTCCTGATCCACGGCTCGGGCAGTTCGCGCGCCGTATTCGCCCGTCAGTTCGACAGCCCGTTGGCCGCTGCCCATCGGTTGATTGCTTTCGACCTGCCCGGCCATGGCGAATCGTCGGACGCCCGCGATCCGGCGACGGACTACACCATCGCCGGCCTTGCCCAATCGGCGGCTCAGCTCCTCGATGTTTTGGGGATCGGCCGCGCCGTCGTCTTCGGCTGGTCGCTTGGCGGGCACGTGGCAATCGAACTCGCAAGTTTTCACCGCGCCGTCGGCGGGCTGATGCTGACCGGCGCGCCGCCGGTATCGAAGGGTCCTTTCGGCATGCTGCGCGGCTTCCACGCGCATTGGGACATGCTGCTGGCGTCCAAAAAGACGTATTCCGAACGCGATGCCGAGCGCTTCGAGACGCTGTGCTTCGGCGACACCGCCGATCCGTCCTTTCGCCAAGCCATCCTGCGCACCGACGGCCGGCTGCGCGCCGCGGTGACGCGCGGCATGCTCACCGGCAAGGGCGCCGACCAGAGACAGGTGGTCGAGCAAGCCGCGTTTCCGGTCGCTATCGTCAATGGCGAGAACGATCCGTTCGTCCGGCTCGGCTATTTTGAGACACTCGCATACGGCTCGCTGTGGGAGCATTGCCACATCATCTCTAGCGCCGGGCATGCGCCTTTCTGGGAGC
Source organism: Mesorhizobium sp. M0808 (assembly GCF_040320025.1). Classification (NCBI taxonomy): domain Bacteria; kingdom Pseudomonadati; phylum Pseudomonadota; class Alphaproteobacteria; order Hyphomicrobiales; family Phyllobacteriaceae; genus Mesorhizobium; species Mesorhizobium sp. M0808. The sequence goes on along the minus strand of NZ_JAMYOX010000021.1, from coordinate 8,281 downwards.
GTGCGGACCTGTTCAATCCGTTGCTCGCGCGCTTTGCCGAGACGGTGGCGGTGCAGCGCGTCGACGCACCCTCGCTGGCGTCGCGCCTAACCGGCACCGGCTGAACCGGCCCCAACTTCAAATCCCTTCAACCTCAAATCCCTTGCCCTCCCGGCCTGCCCGTGGGACGATGCCCTTTGGGTAGGTGGCAAATTGAAAAAAGCCTCGCCCGCGACGGCCGACAGGCCGGCCGCCGCTCACAGGGAAACGCCTGAGTGGAGGTCAGCCATGGGTACTCGCGCCGGAGGACGACGCACGGGACCGAAATGCATTGCCATAGTCGGTCCCTTCGCAAGCGGTAAGACGACACTTCTCGAAGCCATACTCGCCCGTACAGGCGCCATTCCCCGCCAGAATCCCGTTTCGTCCGGAAATACCGTTTCCGATCATTCGCCCGAGGCGCGCGCTCACGGCATGAGCGTCGAGGCGACCTTCGCCACCACCGATTTCATGGGCGAGCCGTTCACCTTCGTCGATTGTCCCGGCTCCATCGAATTCTCCTTCGAAGCCGAGCCGGTGCTGGCCGCCTGCGACGTCGCCGTGGTCGTTGCCGAGGCCGACGAGAAGAAGATCCCTGCCCTGCAGCTGATCATGCGCAAGCTCGACGATCTCGGCGTGCCGCGCATGCTGTTCCTGAACAAGGTCGACAAGGCGATAGCAGGTGTGCGCGACACGCTGAAGATGCTGCAGCCGGCAAGCTCGGTGCCATTGCTGCTGCGCCAGATCCCGCTGCGCAAGGACGGCGTCGTCATCGGCTCGATCGACCTCGCTCTGGAGCGTGCCTACATCTACCGCGAATATGCCGAGAGCGAGGTCGCCCAGATCCCGAGCGACGACAAGGCGCGCGAGCTCGAGGCGCGCTTTTCCATGCTGGAGACGCTCGCCGACCATGACGACCGGCTGATGGAGCAATTGCTGGACGAGATCGAACCGCCGAAGGATGCGATCTTCGACGATCTTGCCGCCGACCTGCGCGACGGCATGGTGACGCCGGTGCTGATCGGCACCGCCGAGAAGGGCAATGGCGTGCTGCGCCTGTTGAAGGCGATCCGTCACGACGCACCCGACATCGAGGCGACGCGCCAGCGCCTCGGCGCTCTCGATGGCAATGCCACCGTGGTCCAGGTGATGAAGACCATCCACACCGCGCATGGCGGCAAGCTGTCTGTGTCGCGCATCCTGTCCGGCCAGGTCGCCGACGCCGCCGAGCTGTTCCTTTCCAATGGCGAAACGGCAAAGGTCTCCGGCATCTACAAGATGCTCGGCAAGGACCAGGTCAAGCTGACTTCGGCCAAGGCCGGCGACACGGTCGCGCTCGGCAAGCTGGACGCCGTCAGGACCGGCCAGACGCTGAGCTCGACCAAGGGCGGCATCCAGCCGCTGGTCACGCTGGCGCCGCCGCAACCGGTCTTCGCCTTCGCGCTGCGGCCGAAAGAGCGCAAGGACGAGGTCAAGATGTCGGCGGCCATCCAGCGCCTGGCCGAGGAAGATCCCTCGCTCAACCTGCATCACAACCAGGATTCGGCCGAAACCGTGCTGTCCGGCCATGGCGAGATGCATCTGCGCGTCGTGCGCGAGCGGCTGGAAGGCAAGAACCAGATCCCGGTCGAAGGCCATGTGCCGGCCGTGCCCTACCGCGAGACGATCCGCAAAGCGACGCAGCAGCGCGGCCGCCACAAGAAACAATCAGGCGGCCACGGCCAGTTCGGCGACGTCGTGATTGAGATCAAACCGCTGCCGCGCGGGTCAGGCTTCCAGTTCACCGATACGATCACCGGCGGCGTCGTGCCGAAGACCTACATCCAGTCGGTCGAGACCGGCGTGCGCGATTACCTGAAATCCGGCCCGCTCGGCTTCCCGGTCGTCGATGTTGCCGTCAACCTTTCCGACGGCTCCTACCATGCGGTCGATTCCTCCGACATGGCCTTCCAGATGGCAGCGAAGCTGGCGATGAAGGAAGGCATGGCCGCGTGCTCGCCGGTGCTGCTCGAGCCGGTGATGAAGGTCGAGATCGTCACGCCGTCGGATGCGACGTCGAAGATCATCGCTCTGATCCCGCAGCGGCGCGGCCAGATCCTCGGCTACGACGCGCGGCCCGACTGGCCCGGATGGGACGTCGTCGAGGCGACCATGCCGCAAGCCGAGATCGGCGACCTCATCATCGAGCTGCGCTCGGCCACGGCGGGTGTCGCCAGCTACCGGGCCGTCTTCGACCACATGGCCGAACTCACCGGCCGGTTGGCCGACGAAGCGCTGAACGCCAACGGCAAGGCCGCCTGATCTGCCTTTGCGGCCCAACAGGAAACGGCGCCCGGATGTTCCGGGGGCCGTTTCTTGCGGACCGTCTTCGTGGGAGGCGAAACGGCAGGTCCGCCGCATGCTTGCCGCCGGTGCCTGGCGGCGGAGGAAGGTTCGGACGCGGTAGCTGCCTGAGCCCGGGTCGTCCGAGTGATGCCCCCATCCCCCGGACGAGCCACACCGCGTCCTGTGCTCTGCTTAATCGATTTGGCGCGCCCGCGGCATGTTACCCGAGGTTACATGTCACTGTTACGCGACCGCTCCGGCCAATTTTCTGGCGATGTGTTGGTTTCGGGCAACAAAAAAGCCGGATCAATGAAGACCCGGCTGAGTTTGATTGGAAGTGCCTGTTAAGGCTAACCTCCAGAGGGGAACACTCGAGAGCGCTAATGGGAGGAGAACGCGCTCAGGAGATGATCTATATATGTGCTCTTCATGCCCAAGAAACAAGCATCTATTTTGCAACACTCACATGCAAAAAGGCGCCGGCTGTGGTCTAATCCGTCCCGAAGCGCAATAGGACCAGTTGAATCGCTGAAATACAGCCTACGGCAAGGCAAAAATCGATCCGCGGCCGCGAATCAGCAGCGATTCCTGCTCGGAAAGTCGAAAAACGCAGGATGACGTGGAATCGTGCAGCACGCGTTTGTTTTTTCGGCAGCCAGACCTTGCTGGTGCATGCCGCCCAAAAGCCCGCCATCGAGCTTGACCTGAGGGTGCAGCGGTTTGGGTTACATGCCGGACAAGACCTGAAGCGCGTTGCAGGAGACCGTTCAAGGCCGCGCCCGTAAGGAGAGCGAGCCACTTCGGCGATCGCCGGCAGCGTCATCTTCCTTGCTGTAGCGCCCGGCGTGGTCGCCGGGCTGTTGCCTTGGCTGCTGACCGATCGCTATCGCCTGCCCTGGTCGAGACTGCCCGGTTTCGTTCCTGTGGGCTGGCTGCTGGTTGTCGCCGGCACAGCCATACTGCTGCACGCCTTTGCCCGGTTTGCCCTAGAGGGCCTGGGTACCCCCGCCCCGGTCGCGCCGACCGAAAGGCTGGTCGTCGGCGGCATCTACCGCCATGTGCGCAATCCGATGTACGTCGCCGTGCTGTCGATCGTCCTCGGCCAGGCACTGCTGTTTTCGAGCTGGACGGTCGCCGCCTATCTAGTCATCGCCGCGGCCGCCATGATCTCCTTCGTGAGACTATATGAGGAACCGACGCTTGCCCGCCGCTACGGCGACGAATACGAGGCCTACCGCCGTGCCGTACCAGGCTGGCTGCCCCGCCTGACACCTTGGCGCGGCTGAAGCAGGCTCCAACGCTACGTCACCACGGCAGCGGGCCGTCCTCGTTCGAGAACGTGCCCGTCGGACCGCTCGCGTCGAGAAGCGCGAGGCGCACGGGCTCCCGCGCGGCCTGTTCGACGGTGCGCGGACCTTCGAAGTTGTTCAGCTCCGTCGCGGTGTAGCCCGGGCACGCAGCGTTGACCTTGATGCCGGTCTCCTCGAGCTCGATGGCGAAGGCGAGCGTCATCGCGTTGACGGCCGTCTTCGACGGGTTGTAAACGGCGCCAAACGAAGTGCGGTACGGAAAGGCCGGATCCGCGTTCAATGTCAGCGAGCCGGCGCCGCTCGATACGTTGACGATACGCGCCGCCGGCGCCTCACGAAGGAGCCGCAGCATCGCTTGCGTGACGGCGACGATGCCAAACACGTTCGTCTCGAACACCGCGCGTACGTCGTCGAGAGAGGCAACACTCGGGCGGCCCGAGTTGATGATCTCCTCGAACAACGTGCCGGGCTTTCCCGCGTGGGAGATGCCGGCATTGTTCACCAGCACATCGAGGCGGCCGATTTCGATGCGGATGCGCTCTGCCGCGGCGGCGATCGAGGCCTGGTCGGTGACGTCGAGCTGCAGGGCGTGGGCATCCTCTCCGATGCTCTTTGCGGCTGCCTCGGCATGCTCGAGCCTGCGCGATCCTACGAGCACGGTAAGGCCGTTCGCCGCGAGGTCCTTGGCGATCTGAAGACCGATGCCCTTGTTGGCCCCGGTGACCAGGGCGACGGGTTTGTCCTGCATGGTAATCTCCTTTTGTGCACCGATGTGTGGCCAACACCGCCTTGCCGTGCTAGATACAAGTCAAACGGAACCACGTTCCACATATATCCGGAACAAGGTTCCGTTTGCAAGAGGTAATTTGATGGGCGAAAAAACGCCGAACGGCAAAACGGATCAAGGCGATAGTCTGGAACCCCGCGACCGCGCGGATCGGCACGTGCGCGCCGACGCACGGCGCAACATCGACGCGTTGCTCCGGGCGGCCATGGCGGTGTTCGCGACCTCCGGCGTGGAGGCTCCGGTGCGAGAGATCGCGGAAAAGGCTGGCGTCGGCGTCGGCACCGTCTACCGCCACTTTCCACAGCGCTCGGACTTGATCGTGGCCGTCTTCCGCAACGAGGTTGACGCCTGTGCGGACGCCGCGCCGATCCTGGCCGGAAAGCATGAGCCCGGTGAAGCGCTGGCCCTGTGGATGCAGCGCTATGTGGATTTCATCACGGCAAAACGCGGCCTCGCGGCAGCCTTGTACTCAGGCAATCCGGCCTTCGACACTTTGCCTGCCTATTTCAACCAACGGCTCCGGCCCGCGCTCCAAACATTGCTGGAGGCAGCGGCCGCGGCCGGCGAGGTGCGCGCCGATATCGAGCCGGGCGATCTGTTGGGGGCGGCCGCCAGCCTTGCCATGCCGGCACATGGCGGCGGCCCTGCCCAGGCGCGGCGCATGGTTGCCCTGCTGGTCGACGGTTTGCGCTACGGCGCCAGCACGCTGGCGGATACGCGTTCCTAAAGCGCGTTGCGTTCGACCGACCTGATGCGACGCGCTTTAGGTTCTTGTTTGATGCATGTCGTTATCGCAAAACCGCTGCACACTTTTGCGCGACATGCATTAAATCAGAACGACCAGCTGCGCGCCTTGGCGATGATGAAATCGCGGAAGACATGCAGCTTCGCCTGGTTCTTCATCGCGTCGGGATAGGCGAAATAGGTATCGAAGGACGGCACTTCGGTCTCGGGCAGCAACTGCACTAGCCCGGAATCCTTGCTGACCACGTAATCCGGCAGCATGGCGATGCCGGCGCCGCCCTGCACCGCCCGCTTGATCGACAATATGTCGTTGATCTGCAGCGTCGGCACCCTTTGCCCGCCTTCGAAATCGCCGACCGTTTCCAGCCAGTTCAGTTCCGACAGATGCGCCGGCACCGGCACGCCGAAGGTGACGATACGATGGGCCTTCAGCTCGGCAATCGAATTCGGCTTGCCGTATTTGTTCACATAGGAGGGCGCCGCGTAGAGATGGAAATGCACGGTGAACAGGCGGCGCTGGATGAGGTCGGGCTGCTGCGGCTGGCGCAGCCGGATGGCGCAGTCGGCCTGGCGCATGGTGAGGTCGAGCTCCTCATTGGCCAGGATGAGCTGCAGGCTGACCTCGGGATAGAGCTCGATGAACTCTTGCACGCGCTCGGTCAGCCAGCCTGCGCCGAGGCCGACCGTCGTCGTCACCCTGAGCACGCCGGAGGGCCGGTCCTTGGTTTCGGTCAGTCGCGATTTGATGGTTTCGAGCTTCATCAGCACGTCGTGTGCCGTGCGGAACAGCATCTCGCCCTGCTCGGTCAGCACCAGGCCGCGGGCATGGCGATTGAACAGCGGCACGCCGACGTCATGCTCGAGCGCGCTGACCTGCCGCGAGATCGCCGATTGCGACAAATGCAGTGTTTCCGCGGCATGGGTGAACGACCCCGCTTCCGCTGCGGCGTGAAACACGCGTAGCTTGTCCCAATCCAACGCCATGATTTCCCCTCGTCCTGTTTTCTGGCGTCCGCCTGTTTTGGCGTCTGAATGAAAAATCAGGCTTTTGCGCGGCTTTTCTCAGCCGCTTGTTCAACATTCACTCCGCCGCTTCGCGGTGAACCTCGATCCCCGCCAGATATTTTTCCGCCTCGAGCGCGGCCATGCAGCCGAGCCCGGCCGCCGTCACCGCCTGGCGGTAGATATCGTCGGTCACGTCGCCGGCGGCGAACACGCCCGGCATATCGGTGCGGGTCGAATCCGGCGCCGTCCACAGATAGCCGTTCGGCTTTTGCTTCAGCTTGCCGGCAAACAGCTCGACCGCCGGCGCGTGGCCGATCGCCACGAACACGCCGTCGACCACCAGATGCATCTCCTGCCCGGTCACCACGTTGCGCAGCTTCAGCCCTTCGACCGATGGCGGCAGCGGCGCCTTGCCGGGCCTGCCGGTGATCTCGTCGACCACCGCGTCCCAGATGACGCGGATATTATCTTTCCGCAGCAGCCGCTCGCGCAGGATGCGCTCGGCGCGGAAATCGCTGCGCCTGTGGATGACGGTGACGCTCTTGGCCAGGTTGGAGAGATAGAGCGCTTCCTCCACCGCCGAATTGCCGCCGCCGATCACCGCGACATCCTTGCCGCGATAGAAGAAGCCGTCGCAGGTGGCGCAGGCCGAAACGCCAAATCCCATGAAGGTCCGTTCGCTCGGGATGCCCAGCCATTTCGCCTGCGCGCCGGTGGCGATGATCAGCGCGTCGGCGGTATAGATCGTGCCGGAATCGCCCTTGGCGCGGAACGGCCGCACGTTGAGGTCGACTTCGGTGATGATGTCGTTAACGATGTCGGTGCCGACATGCTCGGCCTGCCTGAGCATCTCGCTCATCAGCCATGGACCCTGGATCGGTTCGGCGAAGCCCGGATAGTTTTCGACATCGGTGGTGATCATCAGTTGCCCGCCCTGCTGCAGGCCGGCGACCAGCATCGGCTTGAGCATGGCGCGGGCGGCATAGATCGCCGCCGTATAGCCGGCGGGGCCGGAGCCGATGATGAGAACAGGCGCATGCTTGGTGATCATGAAAAACCTCTGCGGGGAGCAGCCATGGATTGTGGCATGAACTCTCGTCGATTGTTGCGCGTAATGTAAGTGTTGCCTGCGACGCGAGCAAGGCAAGTTGCCGTTCGTCCCCGGAAAGCTTCGGCGCCGGCGACGGCGACAAGCAACCCGCAGCAAGATGATGCAAAAATCCTCGATCCAGCGGATGGAATAGACAGCAAAGTCGTTTAATTACAAAGTCGCGAAAGATTCTTTCGCGTCATCACGGAAGCCACCATGCCGATCAAGGCCGATCTCGATGCCATCGACTGGAAGATCCTGCGCGAGCTTCAGCAGGACGGACGCATGACCAATGTCGAACTGTCGAGCCGCGTCGGCATTTCGGCGCCGCCGTGCCTGCGCCGCGTCAGGCGGCTGGAAGAGGCCGGCATCATCCGCGGCTACCGCGCTTTGCTCAACGCTCCGGCGCTCGGCCTCGACGTCGTCGCCTTCTGTCTGATCGGCCTGCATCACCAGGCCGACGCCGAACTCAAGACCTTTGCCGAGCGCACCCGCGGCTGGCCGATCGTGCGCGACGCCTGGATGGTGTCGGGCGAGTCCGATTTCCTGCTACATTGCGTGGCGAGCGATCTCGGCACCTTCCAGACCTTCGTCATCGAGGAACTGGCCTCGGCCCCCAATGTCGATACGGTGCGAACCGCGCTGACCATCCGCCGGGTCAAAGACGAAGGGCTGGTGGCGTTTTCGGCTTAAGAGAGCAGGCAAAGCGGCTGCGAAACAAAAAACCGGAAACAAAAAACCCGCCTCGGCGGGCGGGATCGTCGGTGGAAATCATCACCATACCCAAATTAGTAGCATAGCTGCCGGCACAAAGCAAGAACAAAATGTGGCTATGCGTCAAATAATAATCGCTACAGGCTAGGGCTGCCCCTCACCTTACCCTCTCCCCGTGAAGGACGCTAGGGGATGCACACATCTTTTCGTTGCGTCGATGACTCATCTGTGAGTTGCGGCGTCGGGTTGGTGTGTGATTCTGTAGGCGACGTACTGAGGGAGGCGTCG
>NZ_JAMYOX010000020.1:0-118998 GCF_040320025.1 Mesorhizobium sp. M0808 | reverse complement strand
GGCCGATGGCCGTCCGTCACCCCTGATCGATTAAAGCCTCACCGACGCTGCCAACAAAGCTCACGCCTCAAACCCCGCGCCCCTCCCGCGAGCGGGTTCGTTCAATGGCGCAACTACGCCCTCAAGCGCGGTCGCCGGTGATGTCCGCTGTAAGGCGGTGGCACAACTAACTTTAACGGCCGACATTAGGCGCAAAGCGGCCATTTAGGCCCGGGCGGACGTCAGTCGCCTTTGGATCATGGGCGTGAATTCGCGGGGCGGACGAGCGGCCGCTTAAGATCAAAACTCGGTCGCTCGAGGTAATTGGGTTTTGACCTCAGCGATACTCGAAGATCGACCGGAAAATCCCGGGCGCTATCACCGATAGCGGATTGACCTCCAGGTTCGGCTTGTTGGCGTTGCCCTTGAGCCTGTAGGTGACGCCGATCAGGCCGCGGTCGCGGCCGTTGCCGAGCAGTGCGCCGATCAGCGGCAGTTCGCCGAAGATGCGGTTTACGCCGTAGGCCGGCATGAACGTGCCGGTCATGTCCATATTGTTGTTCTGGTCGTAGAGCGTGCCCTGGAAGGTGGTGCCGATGCGCGAGCCGCGCAGCACGCCGTTGCGCAGCTTCAGATAGCCGCTGCCCTTGTCGATTTCGCTGAAACCGCGCTCGAACTTCACCCTCGACGTGTCGAGATTGCCTTTGACCGCTTCGTTGAGGCTGCGGTTGTCGCCGGCCGGCGTCGTCGACACGATCGAGGCGAGCTTCGGCTCATTGACGATAAAGAAGTTCTTGGCGTCGACCTGGCCTTTCATCGGCCCGTCGCCGGCCCCGGTCAGCGCCAGCGTTATCGAGCCGCCTTCCATATGCTCGTAGATATTGAGGAAGCGCAGTATGGCGCCGGCGTCGGCCGACTTCATGTTGAGCGTGCGCAGGCCGCCGCCGGTCGTGTTGCTGATGGTGATGGCGGCTCCCGAACTTGCCGTGGCGCTCACCTTGAGCCCGTTCACCCGGGAGCCGGCGGCGCTGTAGTCGAGCTTCAAATTCGACAGCACCTCGTCGTGGAAGCCGGTCAGGGAACTGACGTCGGCGCTGACCGAGATCGCATCGACGCCAGTGGTCTTGGTGGCGGTGTCGACGTCGGACGTGAATTGCTTGATCAGCGAGCGTGCGTCCAGCGCGCTGCCGCTGACCTCGACCGCATAGGCCTTGCCCGACCGCTTCACCGAGACGGCGACGTCGTCGCCCCTGTTCAACGTGACCTTGCTGAACCGGGCCGAGGACAAGGCGCCGTTGACCAGCACGGCGCTGCCGTCGATGGAGAAGCTCTTGCCGTCGAGTTCGAAATTGGACAACGTCGTGGTGTCGCCGGTCTTCGCCATGGCGAAGACGACCTTGGCGGGAATGCCGGGGCCCTTGCTCCAGCCGGCCCAGGGAATGCCCAGCCTGGCATTGGTCAGGTCGGCCGACACGTTCTGGTTGCCGGTGCCACTCTTGTCGATCGCCACCTTGATGGTTCCGGAAAGCAGCGTCGACAGGCCAGGCATGGCGGTGGCGCGCGTCTTGTCGTCGAGCACCAGCGCCACTTTACGACTGCGCGGCGGGCCGCCATCCCTGAGCGGCTCGATCAGGTCGAGCTCGGCCGGAATGCCGTTGAGCAGCGCCTTCGCCGAGATCACCGCCCGGTCGGGCGCGACGGTGATCGAGCCATCGGCATGGCTGACCGTCTGGCCCTCGAACGGCTTGCCCAGCGACAGGTCCTTGTAGTCGAGCGCCACCAGCCAATCGAGTTTGGAAGAGTCGACACCGGACTGCAGGGGAATATCGGCCTTGACGTGGCCGGTCACCGTGCCGGACAGGTCGTCCGGCAGCAGGCCAACATGGCGCATGGCGTTGATCGGGTCAAAGGATGCCAGCTCGGCGATTGCCGGCGCCTCGCCGGCGACATCGATGTCGAGCGCGCCGATCACCGGCGGATGGTTCGCCGCCTTGACGGTGAGCGTGCCGTTGCTCGCCGCCACCGTGCGGCCGCTCGGCATATAGACGCTGCCCGACGACAGCGCGACGTCGACGTCATTGCCGTGGAAGCCGACGACGCCAACGGCATCGCGGATCGGCGGAATGCGGCCGGCCGTGTCGAAGCGCGATCCTTCGACCTGGAATCGGCCGAACACTTCATCGGCGGAAAGCGGCACGCCGTTGCCGAGCCGTCCGGGCACGACCTGGAACTGCAGGCTGCCATCGACGACGCGGCCGCCGAACAGGTTCTTAAGCACCCACAGCCTGGCATTGCGCGCCGAAAACCATGGCCATAATTGCTTGACGTGCGAGACCGGCATGTCGTGGACATTGAGCGCCACCGATATGCCCGGCGCCTGGTTGGCGACGAATGAAACCGAAGCCGTGCCCAGCACTTCGCTGCCCGGTCCGGACCGGACGCCGATCTGCTCGGCGACCAGCTTTTGGCTCGTCGGCTGGTAGACGCCGGCGATACGGGCAATGAAGCTGAGTGCCGGCTCCGGCGAATCGGAAGGCGCCAGGGTCGAACCGTCGCTGGTCAGGTCGTAACGATAGGATGGCTCCTCGCCCGCTGCGCCGGTAGCCGGCTTCGGCCCGATCGAACCGGCGAAATCGAAGGTCGAGCGGCCGGTTTTCACCAGCAAACTGTCGACCTGGATTTTGTTCGACCCGGCGACGAGTGTTGCATCGAGATCGATGTCGGCCGGAAGCAGGCCGCGCGAACCGAGATCGAGCACCGATCCGGTCAGTGACAGGGCAGCGGTCAGCCGCGAACCGTTGTCGCCGGTCCCTTCCGACCCCGCCAGCTTCAAGGCGATCGCACCCAATTTGCCACCTGCCGCAGTGTCGGCATCCGCTGCCTGGATGCTGGCGTCCAGCGTGGTGATGCGTCGCGTCGCCGGATCGCGGGTGGCGGAAGCGGCGATGGTAAGCGCCCTGCCGTCGACATCCGCGTCGGATGAAAACTCCATGCTTCCTGGTCCCGACTGCGAGACGGAGGCGTCGGCGATGGTGACCGACTTGACCGATCCGGTCTCGGGCAGTGCCAGCTCGACGTTGCGCAGATCGATCTGGCGCACCGAATCCTCGCGCACCGCATCGAGCGCGCGGTTGAGGTTGGCGAAGACGGCGGCGGAAAGTTTTTCCGGATCGATGAGGCCGTCCTGGTTGCGCAGCTCGGCCGTCCAGTCGCCACCGGACGGCATTGCCGCCATGACGATGTGCGCGTCGGAAATCCGGGCGCTGGTCAGCCGTACCTCGCCCGAAAGCAACGGGATCAGCCGGATGCCGAAGCGGACCCGGCCTGCATCGGCCATTGGTTTTCCGTCGGCGGTCTTGAGGCTGACGTCGCTGACCTGCAGCGCAATGAAGCTCGACCCGTCAAGCGTCAGCCGTGCCGGCCCGACGGCAACGTCGACATCGAAGCCGGCCAATTTCTCGATTGCCGTTTCGGCTTCCGCGCGAAGCCGCTCCGAGCCGAAGCCGGACACGCCGATCGCATAGACGCCGGCGGCAGCCAGCAGCACAAGGGCGACAAGGCCGGCAAACAGCCGCGCCATCAAACGGACGCCGCGACCGATCGACGCCTGGCCGAGCGGCGGGACGCGGCACGCGGACGGAAAGGTTCCTAGGTCGGTGATCTCGTCACGCCTGAACCTGATCTTCTCGTGCTGCGGTAGCTCCTGATCCACGCAATCTTCCGTTGAAACGAATTCGATCGTGGACGAATCCCCGCTCGACATTATATCGATGCAGCCTGGCGCGTAACCTCAAACAAGGGCATCGATATGGCTGACCTCGACGTGGGCGATGTTGCGCCGCAATTCGATCTTCCGCGCGACGGCGGCGGTTCACTCAGCCTCGCCGCATTGCTGGGAAAACCCATCGTACTCTATTTCTACCCACAGGACGACACCACAAGCTGCACCAACGAGGCGATCGGCTTTTCGCAGTTGAAGCCGGAGTTGGAAAAGGCCGGCGCTGTCGTCATCGGGCTCTCGCCGGACAGCGTCAAGAAACACGACAAATTCAAGGCGAAATACGACCTGAGCGTCGACCTTGTCGCCGACGAAGAGCGCAAAGTGATCGAGGCTTATCGTTTGTGGGTGGAAAAGAAGCTCTACGGCCGCACCTATATGGGCGTCGAGCGGGCGACGTTCCTGATCGGCCGCGACGGACGCATCGCCAGGATCTGGCGCAACGTCCGCGTCAAGGGGCACGCCGAAGAAGTGCTGGAGGCGGTTCGCGCCCTTTGAGAGCTGCGCCAGGCCGCTGCAATTCGATGCCCGTTTTGCGCGAAGACCTTTGGCTGTCGTTCGATCCGGCAAAACTTTGTTAACCCTAATAATGTGTAATCAGGCTTGTCGTTGGTGTCGTAACGAAAGCTTGGTCCCGTGAACGTAGCCGGTCAGTCAGCGGTCTTCGGCAGACGCAAAGAGCCCCACACGGTCATCATCGCCCGGGGCGACCAGATAAGGCATTTCACCATACGCCCGTGGCTTGCGGCATTTTGCGGCTCGGCGCTGGCGGCGATCGTCATTGGCTACCTGCTGGCGACCTCCTATCTGGTGCTGCGCGACGATCTGATCGGCGCCACGACGGCGCGGCAGGCGCGCATGCAGCAGGCCTACGAAGACCGCATCTCGGCACTGCGCAGCCAGGTCGACCGCATCACCAGCCGCCAGCTACTCGATCAGCAACTGATGGAAACCAAGGTCAGCGAGCTGCTGGAACGGCAGAGCCAGCTCAGCCTGCGTCACGGCCGCCTCGGCCCGATCCTCGAACGAGCCGAAAACGAGGTCGCAACGCCCGCGCCAGCGGCAAAGCCGGACGAACATGCCGACGCGACCGGCAGCATCCAGCCGACGGCGTATACTGTCGCCAGCCTTGCCGCCCCCCTTGCCGCTCCTGTGGGCGTTGACGACACCAGGCCGTTCTCGCTGTGGTCGACCCGCGCCGATCCGCTGCCGAGCGAAAGCGCGGCCGACCGGGCAGACAAGCTCTTCGTTTCGATCAACAACTCGCTGAAGGCCATCGAGAGCCAGCAGCTCACTCGCATCGCCACACTGGCCGACAATGCCTACAAGAGCGCCGACGCGATCTCACAGGCGCTCGAGGCCGCCGGCCTGCCGGTCGACAGCGAATTCGAAAAGAGCGACGTCGGTGGCCCGCTGATACCACTCGACAGCTCGTTGGTCTTCGACAGCAAGGTCAAGGAGTTGGACGAGGCTCTTGACGCGCTGGATCATCTTAAAAAGGAAGCGCGCCGGCTGCCGCTCGCCAACCCCGCCCCCGGCCGCAGCGTTACCAGCCCGTTCGGCGTGCGCACCGACCCCATCCTCGGCACGGCCGCCTTGCATTCCGGCATGGATTTCAGGGCGCCGATCGGTATGCCAGCCAAGGTCACGGCAGCCGGCTTGGTCGTCAAGGCCGGCTGGAACGGCGGCTACGGCCGCATGATCGAGGTCGACCACGGCAACGGTTTTGTGACGCGTTACGGGCATCTCAGCGAAATCGACGTCGCCGTCGGCCAGAAGCTCGATGCCGGAGACATCATCGGCAAGACCGGCAACAGCGGCCGCTCAACCGGCCCGCATCTGCATTACGAGGTCCGCCACAACGGCGAGGCAATCGACCCGCTACGGTTTTTGACCGTCGGCAAGAAGGTCGAGCGGTATCTGTAGAGCCGGCGATTCATTCGGCGTGAAGCCTGGCGCGCGGCCAACCGCCCGCCAGGCAATATCAAAGATAGATCGCTTTCAGCCCTCAGCAGCAGCCATGAACGCGCCGAGCCGCCGGTTGAACGGCTCACCGGTCTGCTGAACGCTGTGCCCCGCGCCGGCGATCACGGCACGATCGGCACCAAGCACGTTTTCGAGCACGTCGCAGACGGCGTCGAATGCTGCGCTGTGCCCGCCGGATACCACCAGTTTCGGGAACGGCGCATCGGCAAGTTGCCGAAGCGGAATTTCGGCCTCCCATGGCCCGCGTTCGACGACGAGCATGGCCGCGCCTTGCGCGAGCGGGAGCGGCAGCGGGTCTGGCAATTGTATCGCCGAGCCGACCAGATGGAGGAACTGGCGCAAGAAAAGCGCGGGATCGTCGCGGGGTCCGCTTTGCCAGTGGGTCTTCAGGCGCGTCACGAGTTCATTCACGGCAACATCCCCGCGCGCAAGGTCAAAGGCCGGCGGCTCGATCACCGTGAGCGAACGGATCGCTCGCGGGCGCATCGCTGCTGCAAGAAGAGAGATGACGCCGCCATAGGAATGCCCGACCAGATGGACGCGGCTTTCGTCCCAGAGGTCATGCGTCCGATCGAGGAATCCGGCGACCAGTCCGGCGTCGACGACGAAATCCTCGCGTTCGGCAGGGGAACTTGATCCGTATCCGGGCCGGTCGATCACAACCAGCTTCCAGCGCTCCGCAAGCGGTTGCTGCGCGGACCATGTCATCATGCCGTTCGTGACGCTGCCGTGGACGAACAGAACCGGCGGCCCGTCGCCCCGCACCTCATAGCCGAGATCAATCCCGTCGAGGGTCAGCTTCGGCATCGCATCTCCTCCCGCAGACCGGCGAGAGGAAGTATGCTCCCTGCAACGGAAAGGCGCAACGAACTCCGATCCCTGGCCGGCTCACAGGCGGGTTCCGAAATGTGCTTCAGGGCGCTGATCGGATTGCCGGCCAACGTCATGCCTGGCTCCCGTCCAGCCGGTGGCGCTTCATACTGGAAAATTGCCAGAGTTGGCCCATCCGCCGGCGGGCGCGAATTCGCCGGCGTTAGAAGGACCTTGGCCACAGGCGAATTATTTTTGAATTCCATTTGACTGAATAAATCTTCAGTGCCAGTCTGGCCTCTCTCGAGGGCACAAGGCATGGCACTGCGGGGAACCAATCAGGAGTTCGGGCGGCCGTATAACCGGCGCATCGTGCTCGAATCCATCCGCCTTCACGGACCGATCGCCCGCGGCGACATTGCCAGGCGGGTCGGGCTCACCGTGCAGACGGTGTCTACCATCGTTCGCGAGCTGGAAGAGCACGGTTACGTGTTGTCGCTGCGCGAAGAGCCCAAGGGACGCGGCCTGCCACCGGCAACGCTGCGCATCAATCCGGAAGGCGGCTATGCCGTCGGCATCCACGTCACCCCGCTGGGCATCAATGCCGCCCTGATCAACCTAAGCGGCGATGTTATCGAGAGCACCTACCGCGAAGCCCCAAATGCAACGCCCGACCACGCTTTCGAGCTGATCGGCGCCATGGTGCTCGAATTGACGGCATTGCGGCCCGGTGGCCGCGTTCTCGGCATCGGCATGGCGCTGCCCGGACCGTTCGGCGTGGAGTCCATGAGCTTTGTCGGGCCGACCACCATGACCGGCTGGAAGGATGTGGCGCTGCGCGAGCGGCTGGCCGCCTCGACCGGACTGCCGGCCTTTTTCGAAACCGATATGGCGGCGGCTGCTATCGGCGAGCGCCTCTACGGCCTCGGAACGGCATATTCCGAGTATTACTATCTTTATTTCGGCGTCGGTCTCGGCGGCGTCATGGTGCATGACGGGGCGGCATTGCGCGGCGCCTGGGGAAACGCCGGTGAAATCGGCCACATTCCCGCGGTGCCGGGCGGCGAGCCCTGCCCGTGCGGCAATCGCGGCTGCCTCGAACGGTATCTCTCGCTCGAGGCGCTGCGGCGCCGCAACATCGCCGACGCCGAGTGGGTGAGCGAAATTGCGCCGATCTTCCGCAACGCCGTCACCATCATCGAAAACCTGTTCGATCCCGAAACCATCATCCTCGGCGGGCTTGCCTCCACCGACCTGCTCGAAAGGCTTGCCGGCGCGGCCGCGCACCTGCCCAATTCGGTCTCGGCGCGAAGCGACCGCGCGACCCCCCGCGTCCGCGTCGCGCGCGGCGGCCAGCATGCAGTGTTGCGCGGCGCCGCCGCGCTTGCCGTCTCAGGAGTGCTTTCGCCACGCTTCGGCCAGATCTTCACCGCCGAGCGCGAACGCGGACGAGATCTCTTGCATAACAAGGGGATCGCAGCATGAGCGAACCGCTGCTGGTGCTCGACAACGTAGCCAAGAATTACGGCGCCATCGAAGCGCTGAAAGGCATCAGCTTTTCGATCGACAAGGGCGAAGTGGTGGCGCTTCTGGGCGACAACGGCGCCGGCAAATCGACGCTGGTCAAGATCATTGCCGGCGGCCTGGAGCCGACCTCCGGCCGCATGCTGTTCGAAGGCAAGGAATTCCTCGCCAAATCCCCCGCCGAGGCCAAGGCCGCGGGGATCGAGACGGTCTACCAGGACCTGTCGCTTTGCACCAATGTCGACGTGGTCGCCAATTTCTTCATGGGCCGCGAGATCACCAGGAAGGTTCTCGGCATTCCGGTGCTCGACGAGCGCGCCATGGAGCAGGTGGTGCAAAAGGCGCTGGCCAGCGCCGGCACCCGCATTCCCTCGCTTCGCACCAATGTCGAGCACCTCTCCGGCGGTCAGCGGCAGGCCATCGAGCTCAACCGGTTCGTGCATTTTGGCGGCAAGCTGGTGCTTCTCGACGAGCCGTTCGCAGCGCTTGGCGTCCAACAGACGCGGCGCGGCCTCGACATGATCCGCCAGGTGGCGAGCCAGGGGATCGGTGTCGTCATCATCACCCATATCATGCAACAGGCCTTCCAGGTCGCCGACCGGATCGTGGTGATCCGGCAAGGCGTCGTGGCGGGCGACGTCGCACGCAACAAAACAAGTCCCGACGCGGTGATCAACATGATCACCGGAGAGACGCTCGCCGGTGCCGGACCGGCGAGCTGAGGGACAAATGAGGGGTCCGGCGCAAGAGGAGCGAACGACATGAAGAAAATACTTCTTTCCGTCTTCGGTATCCTGGCACTGGCCTTTGCCACGCTCACGCCGGCATTCGCCCAGTCCAAGGGCACCGTCTACTACATGGTGCCGACATTGCTCGATGAGTTCCAGACCGGCTCGGTGAGCGCGCTGGAATTGTTCCTGAAGCAGGTCGGCTACGAGATGAAGACGCTGAACGCCGACAACAAGACCGACGCTCAGCAATCGCAGATGAACGACGTCATCGCGCTGAAGCCGTCGGCGATCATTCTTGCCGCCGTCGATTTCAATGCGCTGAAACCGTCGATCGAGGCCGCCCGCGCCGCCGGCATCCCGGTCGTCGAGTTCGACCGCCAGATCACCTCGACCCCGTCCGACTTCACCTCGGTGGCCGGAACCGTCGAGATCGGCTACGTCGCCGCCGATCAGGCGCAAAAGCTCCTGACCGCGAAAAACGGCTCGGTGAAGGGCAAGATCCTGCAGGTGCTCGGCGATCCGGGCGACCCCTACACGCTCGATATCCAGAAGGGTTTCGAGGAGAAGATGAAGGCGTTCCCGGACGTCAAGATCATCTCGCTGCCGGCCATGCAATGGGCGGCGGATGCGGCCGGGACCATCGTGAACGACCAGCTGCTCGCCAACCCCGACATCGACCTGATCTTCAGCCATGCCGCGCATCTTTCGGTCGCTGCCGTCGCCTCGCTCGAGGCCGCCGGCAAGAAACCGGGCGACGTCATGCTGATGAGCTCGAACGGTGCTCCGGTCGGCCTCGACCTGATCCGCAAGGGCTGGCTCAATGTCGAGGTCGAGCAGCCGCTCTACGCCCAGGCTGCGGCGGTCGCGATGTTCATGGACAAGGTGGTCAACAAGCAGGAGATCAAGCCAGGCGAATATGATGTGCTTGGCCTGAAATCAACCCTGACCAAGGAAGCGTGGGGACCGAACATCAAGATCCCCGGCGCTGCGATCACCAAGGAAAATGTCGATAACCCGGCGTTCTGGGGCAACATGAAGCCGCCGACCGAAACCATAAAGCCGGTCGAATAGCGAACTCGCCAGAAGCTCCGGGCCATGCCGGCCCGGAGCCCAGCCCTGCAGCCCGGGTGCGTTCAAACGGACGCGCGCGGGAATGCTGCAGCAATTTTCAACCACGCCTGATAGTCCGAAAACCGAGTGGTTTTTCGGGGTCGGCGCCAACCGGATCCTGAGATGAACCCCCGCACGCGCCAAACCCTCGAGCTCATCCTCGACAATCTTGTCTGGTTCATGCTGGTCTTCGTGCTGGTGGTCTTTTCCATCCTTATCCCGAACTACTTCCAACTCGGTATCTTCGCCAACATCATCGAGGCGTCGAGCGTGCTCGGCGTGATGTCGATCGGCCTGGCGCTGGTCATCATCGCCGGCCACATGGACCTGTCGGTCGAATCGGTGGCGGCGCTCAGCGCCATGGCGGTCGGCATCCTGTTCTGCTCGTCCGGCATCGGCCTTGGCATCCAGTTGCAGCCGCAATGGCTGATGGTTCCGGTTTCGCTGCTCATCGCGCTTGCCGTCGGCGGCCTCATCGGCGCCTTCAATGGCTACCTAGTGGTCAGGGTCAAGATGAGCGCCTTCATCATCACCCTGGCATCTTACATCTGGGTGCGCGGCCTGGTGCTGGTTATCTCCGGCGGCCGCTCGGCGCAGGACCTTGCGCCGGCAATCCGCTGGTTCGGCATCCAGCGTCTGGGCGGCCTGCCGCTGACTGCCTGGATCGCCATTGCGTGCTTCGTGGTGTTCTCGCTGATCATGGCCAAGACGCCCTTCGGCCGGCACCTGGTCATGATCGGCGGCAACGAGACGGCGACCTTTCGCGCCGGCATCCGCGTCAACCGCAACCTGGTCATAGCCTTCGTTCTCGCCGGCGCCATCGCCGGCCTTGCCGGCTGGCTGCTGGCGATCCGCACCTCCGGCGCGACAGCTAATCTCGGGGTCGGCCTGTTGTTCAATGCCTTCGCCGCGGTCGTCATCGGCGGCGTCAGCCTGAAGGGCGGCGTCGGCACCTTGCCCGGCGTCTATGCCGGCGTGCTGCTGCTCTCGGCCATCAACACGGCGATCAATTTGATGGGCCTGCCGGCCAACTTCACCCAGGTGATCCACGGCCTGCTGGTGCTCGCCGCCGTGCTCCTCGATGCGTTCAAGCAAACCATCCGCCAGAGGCTCGCATGACCGGCCGTCTGGAAGATAAGGTCGCGCTGATCGTTGGAAGTGCGCGCGGGATCGGCAAGGGCATCGCACAGCGTTTTGCCGAAGAGGGCGCGACGCTTGTCCTGGCCGATACCGAGGCCGAGGCCGGGCAAGCGACTGCGGACGAGCTCGGTGTCGCCTTCATTCGCACCGACATCTCGCAGATGGCTGATGCCGAGGCTGCTGTTGCACTGGCGCTCGACCGTCACGGCCGGCTCGACATCATGGTTCAGAATGCCGGGATCTATCCCTGGCAATTGCTGGAAAACACCAGTCCCGACGACTGGGACCGGGTCATGGCGGTAAACTTGCGCGGCAGCTTCATCGCCGCACGCGCCGCACTTGTGCCAATGAAGGCACAGCATTTTGGCCGCATGCTGTTCACCTCCTCGATCACCGGCCCGCACGTCACCAGCCCCGGCCACGGCCACTATTCGGCGACCAAGGCCGGCATCAACGGCCTCATCCGTTCGGCGGCTCTCGAATTCTCGGGGTACGGCATCACCGTGAACGGCGTCGAGCCCGGCAATATCCTCACCGAAGGCATAGAGCAGCATCGCGGTGCGGCCTTCATCAAGAACATGGAAGACGCCATCCCGCTCGGCCGTCTCGGCAGCCCTCGCGATGTGGCCAATGCCTTCCTGTTCCTGGCCTCTGACGATGCCAGCTACATCACCGGCACGACCATCATCGTCGACGGCGGGCAGCTTTTGCCCGAGGGCAAGGATTTCCGGCTGCTGCCGCCATGATCCTCGATTTCGGCGGCGGTTTCTTCCTGCGCCGGGCGACCACCGCCGATCATGCAGCGCTTGCGATGATCTGTCTCAAGACCGGCGATGCCGGCAAGGACGCCAGCGGCCGCGAGGACGACCCGGACCTGCTCGGCCTCCTCTACACCATTCCCTACCAGGTGCTCGAACCCGAGCTGGCCTTCATTATCGATAGTCCCGCAGGTGCGGCCGGCTACCTGCTTGGCGCGGCCGATACGGGCGCTTTCAATGCCAGCCTGGCATCAGACTGGTATCCCGACCTTCAGCGGCGCGTGGCAGACCCGGGACCCGACAGCTCTCGCTGGCGCGGCAGCGACTGGGCGCGGCATCGGGTCCATCATCCCGATTTCGCTGTTCCGCCTGCGCTGACCGCCTATCCGTCGCATGGCCATATCGACCTGTTGCCGCAAGCGCGCGGGAAAGGCATCGGCCGGCGCGCGATGGCCTTCCTCGAGCAGGGGCTTGCCGCGAGCGGCTCGACCGGCATCCACCTCGAAGTCATGCCGGAGAACGATGGTGCGCTAAGGTTCTACAAGGCGATTGGATTTGAGGTGGTGCAGGACGCTGATTCATCGAAGCGTTGTGTTTATGTGGCGAAACGGATTGCTCACGCTCCGGCGATTGCAGGCTGATCTGCGACAAGCCAATCGCACAAGTTGCAAAGAACCGGGAGGCCTATGGAAGTACAATGCTGCCGTTCTGCAGCAGCCAGTTGCCCCGCGTGAACACCTTTGCCGCGGGAACGAAACCTTCGTCGCGTGCTCCACCGCAGACACGAAAGTCACCAGCATCAACACGGTGCGGGGTTAATTCGAGTGTTGGCGGAGCGTCTACTAGTTCAGTATGGGCGGCAGGGGAACATCCGCGACCGTTCCCCCGGCCACAATCGAGAGCACATAAAGCAGATAAATGGCTAATACCAACAGGGCGAGGAATGAACCGCTGGCAAAGACTCCTGCAACCGCGGCGTCGGGATAAGCTTCGACTTGTTCTTTCTTGAAGGTGTCTTCTTCGTTACGGGTAGTCTTCACAACCCGTTCGCCTGGAAGCCGGTTTTTTTCAGCTTCCTTCGATATCTTATCCGCGAGATCTCCTGCGATCACGGGATCGTCCGGAAGATGACTCGCAAGCCATCCAGGAATATTTTTGCTCCCGCCCATGCCCATACGCAATTGAGATACTGTAAGTTGTAGCTTTCGGCAATCGTTTCCCTCATGAGAGGCAAGCAGATCAGACTTAAGTCCCTGCGGAAAGACAGTTTGAATCAGACCAAAGTCCGAGTAGCACAGTGGTCGGATGCGTCTCCCCTGGGCGATCAGCTTGAGCGGTGTAGCCCAAACTGAACACATCGAGGAAAATGGTGGGCGATGACGGGCTCGAACCGCCGACATCTTCGGTGTAAACGAAGCGCTCTACCAACTGAGCTAATCGCCCGCCCCGGGCCGGACCTTTAAGCAGTTAAGACCGGCTTCGCAAGGCCAAATGAGCGGCGAGTGGCTTGGCCGGGAGCCGGTTTCGGCAACAAAGTTCGGCTTGTCAAAAAACCTTCTCCTGTTTGCCGTTATGCTGTCCGGGTCCGCTTGACACCCGGTGGCTTACCCCTTATCCACCGCCCCAACGACGAACACGGCTGACACGTGCTCGTCCATGCGCGGGTGTAGCTCAGTTGGTTAGAGTGCCGGCCTGTCACGCCGGAGGTCGCGGGTTCGAGCCCCGTCACTCGCGCCATTTCTCCTTCGGGCCACGGCCCCTGGTGTCGGAGAAATGTCGACGTTGATTTGTCAAAAACCGTCTTCGTTCATGATGTAATCCATACGGTCTCACCCCTCGGCGAGCAGCGCCTCGACCTCCTGCAGCGTCGGCATGGACGGCGCGGTGCCCGGGCGCGTCACCGAAATGCCTGCGACGGCGCAAGCGAAGCGCACCGCCTGCAGGGGTTCCATCCCCCTCGACAGCGCCGCAGCCAGGCCGCCATTGAAGGCGTCGCCCGCACCCGTGGTCTCGATGACCGGGCCGGCGGCGACCGCTGCGACATGCTCGGAACGGTCGGCCGTGTGCAGCAGCGCGCCCTTTTCGCCGAGCGTCACGATTACAGCGCCCACGCCCTTCTCGAGCAGGCTGTCGGCGGCACGGCGGGCATCGTCGATGGAGGATACCTTGATGCCGGTCAGTTCCTCGGCCTCAGTCTCGTTCGGCGTGACATAGTCGCAAAGCGTGTAGATACGGTCCGGAAGCCTGGCCGCCGGCGCCGGGTTGAGGATGGTGGTCACCCCTGCCCCGCGCGCGATCTCCAGCGCCCCCAGCGCCGCCTCGATCGGCTGTTCGAGCTGGGTGACGAAAACGCCGGCCGCGCGGATCAGGCCGGCATTTGCCTCGATATCGGCGGGCGAGATCAGCATCGCCGCACCAGGGCTGACGATGATCGCGTTGTTGCCGCTCGTCTCCTCGATGAAGATATAGGCGGCACCGGTGTAGCTTTCCGGCGTGTCGATGACGGCGCTCTTCACGCCGGCGTGCGACCAGGTCTGTCTCGCCATATCGGCAAAGGGATCGACGCCGAGGCGGGTAAGGAAGGTGATATCGGCGCCGAGCCGGCCGGCTGCCACCGCCTGGTTCGAGCCCTTGCCGCCGGGGCCGAGCGTGAAGGACGTGCCCAGGATCGTCTCGCCCATGCGCGGCTGGCGGGCGGCGCGGTAGGCCGTATCGGCGACGAAGACGCCCAATATGACAACCGGCTTCATGACGATCGGTTTCGCCGGCATGCCGCTACTCCGCATCCGGTGGCACGACGCCCTTGCGGAACGCAAAACAGCCATAGAAGCGGCGCTCGCCGGTCTGGATGACGCAATAGGCCTTCTTGGCGCGTTCGTAGAAGGCGTAGCGCTCGACCGAGATCATTGGCCAGGCCTTGCCCTCGGCGGCATCGATCTCTTTTTGCACTTCCTGCTGCACGGCGGGAATGTCGTCCGGCTTGCCGACGATCTCCATGCGCGCGACCGCGTCGTCGACGAAGGTGTCCAGCGGATAGAGCGACAGTACCGCCTTGACCACGTCGGCCGCCGACGCATCGATGCGCAGCAGCCGGCCAAGCACGGTCTGGCGCGCCACCGAATCGGACGGGAAATTGGTGTCGGCGATAATCAGATCGTCACCGTGGCCCATCGCCCGCAGCGCCTGCAGCACATCGGCATTGAGCAGCGGATCGATTCCTTTGAGCATGGTATTCCTCGCGAAGTTTGCTGGGGCGAAATCAGAGACGCTTGCCGGTCTCTGCGTCGAAGAGATGCACCTGGTCGAGCCGCGGTTTCAGGTGCAGTGTGTCGCCCGGCTTGAAGTCGTGGCGCTCACGGAACAGCGCCACCATCTCGCCCTCGCCGAAGCGCAGGAACACCAAAGTCTCGGAACCGGTCGGCTCGACCACCGAAATCTTCGCCGGAACACCATCGGGATGGATTTCGAGATGCTCGGGCCGCACGCCGTAGACGACATTACGGCCATCCTCGACGGCACTGGTTGCCGCAATCGGGAACGGCGTCCCGGCGATCTCGACGACGGGCTTGTCGCCCTTGCGCACGACGCCCTTGAGCAGGTTCATCGAGGGCGAGCCGATGAAGCCGGCGACGAACAGGTTGGCCGGCCGGTCGAATAATTCCAGCGGCGCGCCGACCTGTTCGATGCGACCGTCGCGCATCACCACGATCTTGTCGGCCATGGTCATGGCCTCGATCTGGTCGTGGGTGACGTAGATGGTGGTGGTCTTCAGCCGCTGGTGCAGTTCCTTGATCTCGGTGCGCATCTGGACACGCAGCTTGGCGTCGAGATTGGAGAGCGGCTCGTCGAAGAGGAACACCTGCGGGTTGCGCACGATGGCGCGGCCCATGGCGACGCGCTGGCGCTGGCCGCCAGAGAGCTGGCGCGGATAGCGCTTGAGGTAGGGATTGAGGTCGAGGATGTCGGCGGCGCGCTTGACCCGCTCAGTGACCACCGCCGGGTCGGTTTTGCGCAGCTTGAGAGCAAAGGCCATGTTCTGCTCGACCGTCTTGTGCGGATAGAGCGCGTAGTTCTGGAACACCATGGCGATGTCGCGCTTGGCCGGCGGCAGATGGTTGACGACGCGCTCGCCGATGGCGATGGTGCCGCCGGAGACCGTTTCCAGCCCGGCCACCATCCTCAGCAGCGTGGACTTGCCGCAGCCGGAAGGCCCGACCAGCACCACGAACTGCCCGTCGGCGATGTCGACGCTGACATCGTGCAGAACCTTGACGGTTCCGAACGCCTTGGCCACATTGCGGATCGCGACTTGAGCCATCATTCCCCCTTCAGTTGCCGTGAAGCTAAACAACGCAAACGGCGAGGGCAAGTCAGTCTCTTATAGATAAAAAACCCATTCACGTTGACACCGCACTTCGTTGTGCGAATAGTGACAGTGTCCGGCTTATGACCCTGTTCCGGGCGCACCGGTACGCTTGTCCGGCACTGAATGCCAAGCGTCGCGGGAGGGAGAATTCGGGCCGCTATTTACGGGAGTCGCTGTCGTTGGGGAACATAATCGGCGCTCCACCATCTGAACCAATTCACAATTGACCTTCTGGGAGGAACGAAATGAAAGTCAGCCTTTATAACCAACTTGTCCGCGCCGGGGCCACCCGCCGCGACGTGCTGAAGGGAGCGGCCAGCATGGCCGCCCTCGCGGCGGCCTCAAGCGCCGGACTTGGTGCGCTGACGCGCACGGCTGCGGCCGCCGACGACCTGCGTGCGCAGATCCTGCAGATCCCGGGTGTCGGCAAGGGTCAGCCGACCGATGCCGACTTCCAGCAGGTCGGCGAGCTTTGCCTTGGCGCCACCAAGGCCAATGTCAAGGAAGGCGAATTCGCCGGTGTCGAACTCACCTTCATGGGCCTCAACAACCAGAACCTGCACAATGTGCTGTTTCGCGGCTTCCTGAAGCCGTGGGAGACCTATACCGGCGCCAAGATCAACTGGATCGACCTGGCGCAGGCTGACTACAACGCCCGCCTGCAGCAGTCGATCGCGACCGGCACCGTCGATTTCGACATCATCGAAATGGGGGCACCGTTCGAAGGCGACGTCTGCGGCAAGGGTCTCACCTCCGAGATGCCGGACTGGGTCAAGGACCAGATCGACATGAAGGATGTCGTGGCCTATCTGCAGCCGCCGGTGGGCACATGGGACGGCAAGCAATATCGCGTGACCGTTGACGGCGACGCGCATAACTTCAACTACCGCACCGACGTGTTTGCCGATGCCGACCTCGCCAAGGCCTGGAAGGACGGCGGCGGAGAAGGCGAATGGGGCGTGCCGAAGACCTGGCAGCAGGTGCAGGCGGTGACGAAATTCCTCAAGGGCAAGCAGGTGAAGGGCCAGGATGTCTTTGGCTATCTCGATGCGCCCAAGCCCTGGGGCGGTTTCGGCTTTTATTTCCTCGGCAGCCGCGCCAGCGCCTACGCCAAGCATCCCGACGACAAGGCCTGGCTGTTCGATGCCGACACGATGAAGCCGCGCGTCAACAATCCGGCATGGGTGCGGGCGATCCAGGACGTCATCGATGCCCTGCCCTCCGAACCTGCCGACCAGATCAACGCCGACCCGAACACCACCGCCTTCCAGCAATTCTTGGCAGGCACCGGTTCGATGGTTACCTGGTGGGGCGACGTCGGTTCGAACGTCAAGACCAACGATTCCTCGGTCGTCGGCGACATCACCGGCTTCTCGATCCTGCCGGGCTCGGACGATGTCTACAACTCCAAGACCGGCCAGTGGGACAAGCTCGCCAGCGGCCCGAACCATGCACCGAACTGCGCCTATCTCGGCTGGGGCGTTTATGTCATGGCCCGCGTCGACAGCGACGAAAAGAAGAAGAAGGCGGCATGGTCTGCCGCTGCCCATCTCGGCGGCAAGGACCTGTCGCTCTGGTGCGCGGCCTATCCGTCGGGTTTCCAGCCCTATCGCAACTCGCATTTCAACATTCCGGAATGGGTGGCGGCGGGCTACGACGAGGCGTTCATCACCTCGTATCTGAAGTCGGAAGCCGACAGCTACAACCATCCGAACGCGGCGATCGAGCCGCGCATCCCCGGCATCTTCCAGTACTACAGCGCCGCCGAGGACATTTTGGCCAACACCTTTGCCGGCAAGATGAAGGCGCAGGAAGGCGCCGACGCCATCGCAGCCGCCTGGGAGAAGCTGACCGACCAGATCGGCCGCGACAAACAGGTCAAGCTCTACAAGGCCTCGCTCGGCATGTAGGCTGAGATAGTGAAACTGGTTCGGCGGCGCACAGCCGCCGGACCTCACCTTGACCGACTTGGCCTCGACCGGCTCGGCCGGTCATCGAGCCTCCTGTGAACGGGCAAGAACGCGTGGCTGACCGGACCCTGGCTGACCAGACTTTGTCGACAAGTGAATGGCCGGCAGGCGCCGTGCCATCCGACCTGATACCGCGGAGCCGCAAACGGCTTGGCTGGGCTCTGATGGCTGCTGCGACGCTCGGCCTTCTGGCGGTGATCGCACTGCAAATCCTCTACAAGAGCGAGGTCGACACTATCGGCTTCGAGACCTGGCGGCCGGTGGTCTACGCCTACGTGCTGTGGGGTGTCGCGCTCGGCATCGGCCAGGTACTGACGCGCGGCGAGGACGGCCAGCGCGCGCTGTTCCTGCTGCCGGCGCTGCTGTTTACCATTGCCATGGTGATCTTCCCGACGCTGTTCGGCTTCTATATCGCGCTGACCGACTGGAACCTCAGTTCCTTCAGCGGACGGCAGTTCAACGGGCTCGACAATTTCTGGCAGATGCTGAACGACGCCTATTATCGCAACGCGCTGTTCAACATGGTGCTCTACGTGCTGGCGGTGTTCGTCGAATATGTCATCGCCTTCGGCCTGGCGCTGCTGCTCAACGCGCAGATCCGGGCGCGAAAATTCTTCCGCGTCGTGTTTCTCATGCCGCTGATGCTGTCGCCGGTGGCGGTGTCGTGGATGATCGGCAAGTCGCTGATGGAATACCGCTTCGGGCCGGCCGCGACACTAGCGCGGCATCTCGGCTGGGAAAACCCCGCCTTCTTCTCCAACCCGATCACCGCCCGCATCTCGATCATGGTGCTCGACGCGTGGACGTTCATCCCGTTCATGATGATCATGCTGCTCGCCGGCCTGCAGGCGATGTCGCGCGAGGTGCTCGAGGCAGCGCGTGTCGATGGCGCCACTGCCTGGCAGACCTTCTGGCAGGTCACCTTCCCGCTGATGCTGCCGGTGTCGGTGACGGCGGTCATCCTGCGCATCATCTTCAAGCTGAAGCTCGCCGATATCATCATCACCGTCACCTCCGGCGGCCCCGGCGGCGCGACCGATTCGGTGTCCAGTTTCATCTACCGCGAATATCGCGACCGCTCGAACGTCGGCTACGGCACGATGCTGGCGATGGCCTATTTGATCATCATCATCGTGTTCGTGACCTGGCTGCTGAAATTCGCCAGCCGCTTCGTGCGCAACGTCAACTGATCGGGCTGGCAAGATGAGCGTTCAGACCACCGACTATGCCGCTTCCGAAATCCGCTCGCCGGCGAGCTTCGTCGCCAACCGCGTCTTCATCTATGGCGCGCTCATCTTCTGGGCTTTCATCTGCCTGTTCCCGATCTATTGGACGATAACCACTTCGTTCAAGACCGCGGTCGACGTCACCCAGGGCCATCTGATCCCGTTTCTCGATTTCAAACCCGACTGGAAGGGCTGGCGTTCGCTCGGTCTGTCGCCGGACTCGATCTTTCGGACGTCGACGGTTCGCGACGAGTTTATCAAGCGCTTCATGAATTCGGTCATCACTTCGGTCGGTGCGTCGAGCCTCGCCATCGTCATCGGCAGCCTCGCCGCCTACGGGCTGACCCGCTATCGTTACAAGTTCGCCTGGTTCAGGAACGAGGATATTTCCTTCTTCTTCCTGTCACAGCTGATCCTGCCGCCGGTGGTTTTGGCCCTGCCCTTCCTCGTGCTTTACCGGGAGGTCGGCCTGCTCGACACGCGCGTCGGGCTGATCCTGCTCTACACGCTGATGGTGCTGCCGATCGTCATCTGGATCATGCGCGACCAGTTCAACTCCATTCCGGTGGAGCTGGAGGAGGCAGCACTCGTCGACGGCCTGTCGATCTGGGGCGCCTTCTTGCGCATCGTCATGCCGATCGCGCTGCCGGGCATGGTCGCCGCCTTCATCCTGGCGATGGTGCTGTGCTGGAACGAGTATTTCTTCGCCGCGCTTTTGACCTCGACCGACGCAAAGACCATTCCTGTCATGGTGGCCAGCCAGACCGGCTCACAAGGCATCAACTGGTGGTCGATGGCAGCGCTTGCCACCGCCGCCATCACACCGCTCGCCGTCATCGGCATCGCGCTCGAGCGTTACCTGATCATGGGCATGACAGCGGGCGCGGTGAAATAACTGCGCCGGTTCTCCCTTCTCCCCTTGTTGTGGGAGAAGGGAAAAGTGCGCTAACCCGAAAGTGTTGCCCGCAAATGCTCGAGGATCATGGCAACCCCTTTTTGCCCCAATTCCGCCGAGGCTTCGGGCGCACTTGCCGTGTACCAGCCGGTGTTGTCGGCGACGCGGCCGGCATCGACCGCTTCCGGGCACAGCGCCAGCATCAGTGACGTCTCGCCGGTGCCGGCATGGTCGAACGGGTACCGGCTGTGCATTGAAGCCGGCATCAGCGGATGCACCTGCACCCAGTTGAAGAAATTGCTGCCCTCGGCGTGCTCGGCATAATAGTCGGCCATCGCCGGAGAGCCCCACCAGCCTTCGCCACGTTCTTTCTCCAGGAAGCGGAAGATCGCCTGCCGGCCGGCGGCCTTGAAGGCGAGATCGGTTGGCATGCCGGCGGCAAAATTTTCGGTCTGGTGGTGAATGATGGCGTGGATGTTGCGGAAGCCGACGCGCAGCAGGCTATAGAACAGTTCTTCCGCAAATGGCGCCAGCACATTGCCGCCGACCTGCAGCGAACCACTGCCCTCCGGTGCTGCAACAGCATAGCTCGCCGCGCCGTAATGGAAGGGCGGCAGAATGACGATTTCGGCTTCTTTTTCGAACAGTTCCAGGCTCTTGACCACCGCCAGCGTGTCCATGCCGACGGCCATGTGCTCGCCGTGATATTCAAGCACACCGAGCGGCAACACGACCGGCCAGTTTTCGGCGATCACCTTGCGTATCTGATGCGGCAGCATCAATTCGTAGCGCATGACACCTACTCCATATTGGTGTGGCGGGCGCGCATCGCTTCCGGCGAGACGCCGGTCAGATCCCTGAGCTTCAGCACCATCACTTCGAAGAGGACGAACAGCGCGCCTTCGAAAACCGAGCCCATCGGCAGGACGGATGTCTTTTCGGGACCCTGGTCGTCGGCCATGGTCTGAGCCGGGATAAGCAGTGCGAAATCGGCCAGCTTCGCGGCAGTGCTGTCGGCTTGCGCGGTGAGCAGCAGGACTGTGGTACCGGCCTCGCGCGCGACCTGCATCAAGGTCAGCACGGTCGACGTCTCACCCGGGCCGGAACTTGCGAGGAAGACATCGGCCTCGCCCAGCGGCGGCGTGGTCATGTCGCCGACGACCGACACCGGCAGACCGAGATGGTAGAGCCGCATGGCAAAACCCTGGACCTGCAGCGCCTCGCGGCCGCAGCCATAGGTGACGATCTTTTTCGCGCCAGCCAGGATGGCGCAAGCGGCGTCGATGCGGCTTGCGTCGATACGCTCCAGCACGGTGCCAAGCTCGTTCAGCGCAATCCCAAACAGGTTTTCGCCGGCGTCCGTCATAACATTTGCACCAGCTTGCAGGTGCCGGAGAACCATTTGAATATCTTAGTCACCTCTGCCCCGAACAGCTTGTTTTCACTCATGCTATCACCGCGAAAATCGGTGTCCAACGACACGCAGTGCTTTTGATGCGCTACAGCCGTGATAGTGTCACGGCAAATCCAAATGAGGAAACGACAGCATATGAAGACACGGCATTTCGACCGCATCGGTAATGGCGGCATCACCTTCACCGAGCTCGGCTTCGGCACTGCGCCGCTCGGCAATCTCTACCGCGCCGTCTCCGACGAGGATGCCAATGCTACGCTGGAGGCGGCATGGCGGGTCGGCTGCCGCTACTACGATACCGCGCCGCTCTATGGGCTGGGCCTAGCCGAAACGCGACTCAATCCGTTCCTGCGTTCGAAGAAGCGCGACGACTACGTGCTGTCCAGCAAAGTCGGGCGCATCATGCGCGCCTGCCCGCCGGAACAGCGCACCGGCATCGGCAAATTCTTCGACACCCCATCGCGCCGCGAGGTCTACGATTACAGCTATGACGGCGTCATGCGCTCCTTCGAAGCCTCGCTGGAACGACTCGGCGTCGACCGCATCGACATCCTCTTCGTGCATGATGTCGACATCTTCACCCATGGCAGCAAGGAAGCCTCGGACCAGCGCATCCAGGAATTCATGAGCTCCGGCTATTACGGATTGCTAGCATTGCGCGACCAGGGCGTGATCAAGGCGTTCGGCGGCGGCATCAACGAGTGGCCGGTTGCCCAGACGCTGGCCGAGCGCGGCGATTTCGATCTGTTCCTGCTTGCCGGGCGTTACACGCTGCTGGAGCAGGAAGCGCTGCAGTCTTTCCTGCCGCTATGCCAGCAACGCGGCATCGGCATCGTTCTCGGCGGGCCGTACAATTCCGGCATCCTGGCAACCGGGCCGAAGCCCGGCGCCTACTACAACTATTCGGAGGCGCCGCAGGACATCATCGACCGCGTCACCCGCATCGAGGCCGTCTGCAAGCGCCACGGCGTGCGCCTGATCGAGGCGGCGCTGCAGTTCCCGCTGCTGCATCCTTCGGTCGTCTCGGTAATCCCCGGCGGCCAGCGGCCGGGCGAAGTCGAAAGCAATCGCTCGCTGCTCGACGCGAAACCGCCATCGGCGCTGTGGGCCGATCTCAAGAAGGAAGGCTTGATGCGCACTGACGCGCCGACGGCATAGCGCCGCCTTTTCCAACGACGCTGCGGGCACAGAAAAGAAAAACCGGATATAGCGGCTTTTCTTTTCTCTGAAAGACTTAAGGAGGCGCTTAGTTGACCGCGTCCTTGAGGCCCTTGCCGGCCGAGAACTTCGGCACGGTGCGCGCCGGGATCTTCACTTCCGCACCGGTCTGCGGATTGCGGCCGGTCGACGCGGCGCGTTGTGACACGGTGAAATTTCCGAAGCCGACAAGCCGGACATCGCCGCCCTTTTTCAGTTCGCCGGTGATGACGGAAAACACCGCATCAACCGCCGACTGCGCGTCACCCTTCGAAATACTCGCGGCATCGGCGACAGCGGACACCAGTTCGTTCTTGTTCATAAAAATTCCCTTCCATGAGAAAACCGGAACACTCGACTCATCCGGCAGGAAACGGACTTTAGAAAGAAGCGCTCCGGCAACCAAGTCGAAAAGCGCCGGGAAAGTCGAAAAAAGCCCGGAAATCCGGGGTTCTTCACATGAAAAAGCCGGGCTCAAGGCCCGGCTCTCTCTTTGTGCATTGCAACTTTAGCAAGAGCTAATGCGCCAGCGATTTACCAGCTTCGTCCCCGACATCGACCACGGCCGGCGCATTGACGGGTTCAACCCACTGGATCGGTTCCGGCATGCGCACCAGCGCATGGCGCAACACTTCGCCAACCCGTGAGACCGGAATGATCTCCATGCCGCTCTTCACGTTCTCCGGAATCTCCGCCAGATCCTTGGCGTTCTCTTCCGGGATCAGCACCTTCTTGATGCCGCCGCGAAGTGCGGCAAGCAGCTTCTCCTTGAGGCCGCCGATCGGCAGCACCCTGCCGCGCAGCGTGATCTCGCCGGTCATCGCCACATCGGCCTTGACCGGGATTCCGGTCAGCACCGAGACGATCGCCGTCGCCATCGCCACGCCAGCCGACGGTCCGTCCTTGGGCGTTGCGCCTTCCGGCACGTGGACGTGGATATCGCGCTTGTCGAACAGCGGCGGCTCGACGCCGAAATCGATGGCCCGCGAGCGGACGTAGGACGCCGCCGCCGAAATCGATTCCTTCATAACGTCGCGCAGATTGCCGGTCACGGTCATGCGGCCCTTGCCGGGCATCATGACACCTTCCACCGTCAACAGCTCGCCGCCGACTTCCGTCCAGGCGAGCCCGGTGACCACGCCGACCTGATCGTCGCTCTCGACCTGGCCGAAGCGGAAGCGCGGAACACCAAGATAATCGGCAAGATTGTCCGCCGTGATGTTGATCGTCTTCTTCTTCGTCTTCAGGATCTCGGTCACCGCCTTGCGCCCGAGCTTCATCAGCTCGCGCTCCAGGCTCCTGACGCCCGCTTCACGGGTGTAGGTCTGGATGATGCCGCGGATCGCGTCCTCGCCGACGGAGAATTCCTTCGGCTGCAACGCGTGGTCGCGGATCACCTTGGGCATCAGGTGACGCTTGGCGATCTCGATCTTCTCGTCCTCGGTGTAGCCGGCGATACGGATGATCTCCATGCGGTCCATCAAGGGCGCAGGGATGTTCAGCGTGTTCGCCGTCGTTACGAACATCACGCTCGACAGGTCGTATTCGACCTCGAGGTAATGGTCCATGAACGTCGAATTCTGCTCGGGATCGAGCACCTCGAGCAAAGCCGATGACGGATCACCGCGGAAATCCTGGCCCATCTTGTCGATCTCGTCGAGCAGGAAGAGCGGGTTGGATTTCTTCGCCTTCTTCATCGACTGGATGACCTTGCCGGGCATCGAGCCGATATAGGTGCGGCGGTGACCGCGGATCTCGGCCTCGTCGCGCACGCCGCCCAGCGCCATGCGGATGAACTCACGGCCGGTCGCCTTGGCGATCGACTTGCCGAGCGAGGTCTTGCCGACGCCGGGAGGTCCGACGAGGCACAGGATCGGCCCCTTCAGCTTCTTCTGACGGCTCTGCACGGCGAGGTATTCGACGATGCGGTCCTTGACCTTGTCGAGGCCGAAATGGTCGGTATCGAGCACGTTTTGGGCAAAGGCCAGATCCTGCTTGACCTTGGAGTTCCTGCCCCACGGGATCGACAGCAGCCAGTCGAGATAGTTGCGCACGACGGTCGATTCAGCCGACATCGGCGACATCGTCCGCAGCTTCTTCAGTTCGGCTTCCGCTTTTTCGCGGGCCTCCTTGGAGAGCTTGGTCTTCTTGATGCGCGCCTCGATCTCGGCGGCCTCGTCGCGGCCGTCCTCGCCCTCGCCGAGCTCCTTCTGGATCGCCTTCATCTGCTCGTTGAGGTAGTATTCGCGCTGCGTCTTCTCCATCTGGCGCTTGACGCGCGAGCGGATGCGCTTCTCGACCTGCAGCACCGAGATTTCGGCTTCCATGAAGCCCATCGCCTTCTCCAGCCGTTCCTTGACGGAAAGCGTGGCGAGCATCTCCTGCTTCTCGGGGATCTTGATGGCAAGATGCGAAGCGACCGTGTCGGCGAGCTTGGAATAGTCGTCGATCTGGCTGGCGGCACCCACCACTTCGGGCGAGATCTTCTTGTTCAGCTTGACGTAGTTCTCGAAGTCGGTGACGACGGAACGGGCCAGCGCCTCGACCTCGACCTCTTCCTCCTCCGGTTCGACCAGCGCCGCAGCACGGGCTTCATGGAAGTCGGGACGGTCGGTGAACGCGACGATTTTCGCGCGCGAGGCGCCTTCGACCAGCACCTTCACGGTGCCGTCCGGCAGTTTCAGCAATTGCAGCACATTGGCGAGCGTGCCGATGTCAAAGATGGCATCGGGCTCCGGATCGTCGTCGGCGGCATTCATCTGGGTCGCAAGCAGGATCTGCTTTTCCTGACCCATCACTTCTTCCAGCGCCTTGATCGACTTTTCACGCCCGACGAAGAGCGGAACGATCATGTGCGGGAACACCACGATGTCGCGCAGTGGGAGGACTGCGAAGACGCCGTCGCTGGGAGCCTTGGATAATTTGGCCATTGTCCAACCTTTCATGTCGCGGCCGCCAATCGGCCAACCGCGAATCTCATATTAACGACCGGGGATCGTTCCGCCTACCACCGTTTGTGACGGGAGTTTTACAGCACAGAATTCGGCACCACGGCCTTCTGCCATTAGTTGGAGGCACGGGGGGTAAAGATCAAGGGTCAACACGGTCCGTCCCTCCAATCCGCAGCCATTACGCGGCGCCGTACGCGGTCTGCGACAGCAAAACGGCGCCCTGCGGCGCCGTTTCGGAAAAAAAATCCATTGCCGGCTCACGTCAGGCGCTGACGTTGCCCTTCTTTTCCTTCTGCTCGGAATAGATGTAGAGCGGCCGGGCGTTGCCTGACACCACCTCTTCCGAAATAACCACTTCGCGCACGCCTTCCAGCGCCGGCAGCTCGAACATGGTGTCGAGCAGGATCGCTTCCATGATCGAACGCAGGCCGCGCGCGCCGGTCTTGCGCTCGATGGCGCGCTTGGCGATCGCCGAGAGCGCGTTCTCGTGGAAGGTCAGGTCGACATTCTCCATCTCGAACAGCCGCTGATACTGCTTGACCAGCGCGTTCTTCGGCTCGGTCAGGATCTGGATCAGTGCCGGCTCGTCGAGATCCTCCAGCGTCGCCAGGACAGGCAGACGGCCGACGAACTCGGGAATGAGGCCGAACTTCAAGAGATCCTCAGGCTCGACCAGGCGGAAAACATCGCCGGTGCGGCGATCCTCGGGCGAAGCGACGATGGCGCCGAAACCGATCGAGGTCTTCCTGCCGCGATCCGAGATGATCTTGTCCAGGCCGGCGAAAGCGCCACCGCAGATGAACAGGATGTTGGCGGTGTCGACCTGCAGGAATTCCTGCTGCGGATGCTTCCTGCCGCCCTGCGGCGGCACGGAGGCGACAGTGCCTTCCATGATCTTCAAAAGTGCCTGCTGCACGCCCTCGCCCGAGACGTCGCGGGTGATCGAGGGATTGTCCGACTTGCGCGAGATCTTGTCGATCTCGTCGATATAGACGATGCCGCGCTGGGCGCGCTCGACATTGTAGTCGGCCGACTGCAACAGCTTCAGGATGATGTTCTCGACGTCCTCGCCGACATAGCCGGCCTCGGTCAGCGTCGTCGCGTCGGCCATGGTGAAGGGGACGTCGATGATGCGGGCCAGCGTCTGCGCCAGCAACGTCTTGCCGCAGCCGGTCGGGCCGATCAGCAGGATGTTAGACTTCGCGAGTTCGACGTCGTTGTTCTTGCCGGCATGGGCGAGGCGCTTGTAGTGGTTGTGGACGGCCACCGACAGCACGCGCTTGGCGTAAGGCTGGCCGATGACGTAGTCGTCGAGAACCTTGAGGATTTCCTGTGGGGTCGGCACGCCCTCTCGCGACTTCACCATCGAGGTCTTGTTCTCCTCGCGGATGATGTCCATGCACAGTTCGACGCATTCGTCGCAGATGAACACCGTCGGCCCGGCGATCAGCTTGCGCACTTCGTGCTGGCTTTTGCCGCAAAACGAGCAATAAAGCGTGTTCTTGGAATCACCGCTGTTGTTGCCGACCTTGCTCATTTTCCTGTCCTTTCATGGCCGCCCGCCGATGGTCTGGTTGAAAGGGCGCATATTCAATCTATCGCGGGAATCCGCTGCCGCCAGTGCCCCGGCTCCCGCAACGCATTCCGTACGAAACACAAATCGGAAAACGGGGCAATGATTCGAACAACCCCACGCAAAGCTAAGCCGTCGAAAATCAACATAGCCTTAACGTAGGCAATTGCACCCGTCGAGGGAACAGCCAATTGTGGCCGAAATGCCGCAAGCTGCGCCAAAAGCGCGTGATCCCGCCACTCATTGCCACCGCAGGGCCACCGCGGGCCTATAAGGCAATACCTTCGACCGGCTCACGTGACGAAATGACCTTGTCGATGAGGCCGAAATCCCTGGCCTCGTCGGCAGTCATGAAATGGTCACGGTCGAGCGTTTTTTCAATCTCATCGTAGCTCTTGCCGGTGTGCTTGACGTAAACCTCGTTGAGGCGACGCTTCAGCTTGATGATGTCCTGGGCATGGCGCTCGATGTCGGAAGCCTGGCCCTGGAAGCCGCCGGAAGGCTGGTGGACCATGATGCGGGCGTTCGGCGTGGCAAAGCGCATGTCCTTGTGGCCCGCCGTCAAGAGCAGCGAGCCCATCGAGGCGGCCTGACCGATGCAGAGCGTCGACACGGCAGGCTTGATGAACTGCATGGTGTCATAGATCGCCATGCCGGAGGTGACGACGCCGCCGGGCGAGTTGATATAGAGGTTGATTTCCTTCTTCGGATTCTCCGCCTCGAGGAACAGCAGCTGCGCGCAGACCAGCGTCGCCATGCCGTCCTCGACCGGGCCGGTGATGAAAATGATGCGCTCCTTGAGGAGCCGCGAGAAAATGTCGTAGGCCCGCTCGCCGCGATTGGTCTGTTCGACCACCATCGGAACGAGGTTCATGTAGGTTTCGACGGGGTTCTTCATGGACTATCCCTTTTTGAGGATGGGATTCCGGCGCCGGAGATTTGCAATCGGGCAGAATCGGTTCTGGATCGTTATTGTGTAAATAGGATGCCGGCTCACCCTAGCGCAAGGCCGCCTCTCCTAGCCATCCGGTTAAGTCGAATCAAGGTTTCCAAACCAGTTTCGCCTGTCGCCGTGCCGGCAGCCCCTCTCCTGCCGTGGGAAGGGGCGCTCATGCTTGGCCGTTGTTTAGCAGTTTCTTAACCGCATCGCTTAACGAAAAGTGGTGAAACCGCTTTTTCCGGCCACGGCTTACCCTACAATTCAACGTTGAACTCGCTTCACGCAGTTCAAACAGGGGGAGTGCGATGATCAAGAAAGTTGCTTCCTTGGCCCTTGCCGGCATCAGCGTTCTCGGCATGGCGTCCGAAACGGCTGCCGGCGGACGCGCGGTCGAATGCTACGAGCAGGTCAATCGGCCGGCCGTCTACGACACCGTCTACGAGGAGGTGCTCGTCAGCCCAGCCGGCCAGCAGGTGCAGTATGAAGCGCCAATCTACGGGACGCGTGAGCGCGTGGTGCAGATCGCGCCGGCGCGCGTCAGCTACGAGATCGTGCCCGCCATCACCCGCACCATCTACCGGTCCGTGAGGGTCGATGACGGCGGCTATTCCTGGGAATGGCGCATCATCGATGGCCGCAAGGTGCTGTGCAAGGTCAGGCACAAGGCGCGCTATGAACGCGTGGCCGAGATCGTCGTGGTTGAGCCGGAACGCCGGCGGCGCGTTGTCCTCCCCGCCGAATACGAGAGCGTCGCCGAAGAGGTTCTCGTGCGGCCGGAGCAACGGCGCATCATCGACATTCCGGCGTCCTATCAGACAGTGGCTCGCCGCGTGGTGGTCAGGGAGGGCTCGTCGAGCTGGCGGCGCGTGCATATTCCGAGGCATTGCCAGTATTAGCGCTCAGGCCGCCTCGGCCCTGAGCCATTTCTTCAGGCCGTCGACATCGCCATTGCCGACGCAGGCCGCAACCCTTCTGCCGACCGCCGCGCCGAACTTGTAGCCGTGGCCGGAGCAGGCCGATACGACCAGGCATCTGCCTTTCCGGTGGGCCAAAAACTTCTCGTCGGCGGTGAATGTATAGGCGCAGGTGACCATGTCGGTGACCTTATACTCGTCGATGCGGGCAATCGGCGGCGAAAACAGGTTGCGGATCGCCTCGCCCTCGCCCGGCACCGGCTGGCGGTTCCAGTCGGCATCGCTGGTCGGCACCCTGTGCAGGCCGGAGCCGAATTTCATGCCGGCCCCGCCCGAGGGCGGGATGGCGTAGCCGTCGACAGTGCCGCCGATGTTGAGGACGACCGGTGCTGCCTGCCAGACCGCTTTCAGGTCCGCCGGCGGTTCGACATAGGCGAGCGCGGTGCGCCAGGTTTTCAGCTCGCCATCCAGCTCCGGGAACAGTTTTAGCACCCAGGCGCCGGCAGCGACGACGATCCGTTCGGCCTGCATGGTTTCGCCGCCCGCCAGCACGACATGCCCGGCCTCGGCGTCGATCTCGACCACCTTGCTGTTTTCATAGACATTGGCGCCGTTCGCGCGCAGCCACCTGGCGAGGCCGGCAGCGATCTTGCGGCAGTGCAGCGCGCCGCCGTCCGGCGAAAAATACGCATAGCGGAATGAACCAGGTTCTAGGAACGGCCAGCGTTCGACCGCGGCATCCGGCTCGAACAATTCGAACGGGTAGTTCCCGGCTTCCATGCCTTCTCGGTATTCCTCGGCCTCGTCTCCCGGCTGGCGCGAAATGCAGATGAAGCCGCGCGGATCGAGATGGGTTTCACCGAGATCGGCCCACATCTCGTCCCATGCTTCGTAGGCTTCGGTGATCAGCCGGCCGTAGCCCGTTCCGGCCCGGTAGGCGCGGCGGATGATGCGATGATGGTCGCCGGAGGCGGCGAGCGGATTGGGGATCGGTCCCTGCTCGACGATCGAGACGAGGTGCCCGGCCTTGACCAGCGACCACGCCGTGGAAAGCCCGGCAATGCCTGCACCGACCACGATCACATTCATGAAAATCGTCCTTCCGCAACCGCTTCGGCGGCTCACCTCACGGGAGGGCCAACATACGGTCTGGCACCAGACAGGCAAGCCGCGCTAATGATCTGGCATGACCGAATTGAAGCCGCCCTACCTTGCCTTTGATCCAGCCACCCGCCGACTACGGCTCGATCCGCACGAGCCGGCTTTTTTCCAGGACCCTTACGAAGCCTACGCCTTCCTGCACGGTGCATCGAACGCCATCTTCTGGGAAGAATTTGGTTTCTGGTGCTTTGGCGGCTTCGACGACGTCAACCGTCTGCTGCGCGATCGCCGCTTCGGCCGGCAGAACCCGGCCGGCATTCCGGACAGCCGGGGCATCGGTCAGGACCGCACGCACCTCAGCGCGTTCGACGGCATCGAGGCCAATTCGATGCTGGAGCTGGAGCCACCTGTCCACACACGGCTCAGAACGCTGGTCAACCGCGCCTTCGTCTCGCGCCAGGTCGAGCGGCTCAGGCCACGTGTCGAGGCGCTGGCCAACGAACTGATCGACCGTTTCGACCCAGGAGGAATCGACCTGCTGCCGGCATTCGCAGCTCCCTTGCCGATCACCATCATTGCGGAAATGCTCGGCGTGCCGGTCGACATGGGGCCGCAGCTGCTCGACTGGTCGCATCGGATGGTCGCCATGTACATGCATGGCCGCACCCGCGAGACGGAGGACACGGCCAATCGCGCCACGCGTGACTTTTCGAATTTTTTGCGCGGCTACGTCGCCGAGCGGCGAAAGAGGCCGGGCGAGGATCTTCTGTCGCTGCTGATTGCGGCACAGGAGGACGGCCAGAAACTGTCGGAGGACGAGCTGGTATCCTCGGCCATCCTTTTGCTCAATGCCGGCCATGAAGCAACTGTCCACCAGACCGGCGTTGCGGTGCGCTCGATCCTTGCGCAAGGCGGCGACCCGCGCCGCTTCTTCGCCTCACCGGAAGCAACAGCCGCGACGGTCGAAGAGTGCCTGCGCTTCGACGCGCCGCTGCACATGTTCACGCGCTACGCCTATCAGGAGGTCGAGGCCGGGCCGGGGATCATCGTCCAGCCGGGCGAGACGATCGGGCTGCTGCTCGGCATGGCCAATCGCGACCCTACTGCGTTTGCCGAGCCCCTCGCCTTCAGGCCGGACCGTGCCGACCAGAAGAACGTATCGTTCGGCGCCGGCATCCATTTCTGCATCGGCGCGCCGCTCGCCCGGCTCGAACTGCAGGTGTCGCTGAAAACCTTGTTCGAACGCCTGCCGCAGTTGCATCTTGCCGAACAGCCGCGCTTCCGCGACACCTATCATTTCCATGGCCTGGAAACGCTCGCCGTACACTTCTGAGCATTCGGTCCGGCGCGATGCGAGATCAAAGCTTGATCACATACTCCTTGCGCGTCGTTTCAAACACTTCCCAGCTGCCCTTAAAGCCCGGCCTCAGCACGAAACTGTCGCCTGCCCTGACGGTGCGCGCATCGCCGCCGTCTTCGGCGATCACCGAAACCCCTGACAGGATGTGGCAGAACTCCCACTCATCATATTCGATGCGCCATTTGCCTGGCGTCGCTTCCCAGACGCCGGCATAGAGGCCGCCGTCCTGTTCCTCGACATTCCAGGTGCGGAATTTCGGATCGCCCGACATCAGGCGATCCGGCGCTGGTGCGCCAAGTTCCGGTTCGACGGTGTCGACGCCGACGGAAAGAAATTTCGGCGTGGTCATGGCGATCAAACCTTGGCGAGAGCCTGTTCCAGATCGGCGACGATGTCGTTGACGTCCTCGATGCCGACCGAAAGCCTGACCGTGTCCGGCCCTGCCCCGGCGTTGATCTTCTGCTCGTCGGAAAGCTGGCGATGCGTGGTCGATGCCGGGTGGATGACCAGCGACTTGGTGTCGCCGACATTGGCCAGGTGCGAAAACAATTCGAGCGCCTCGACGAACTTGATGCCCGCCGCATAGCCGCCCTTCAGCCCGAATGTGAACACCGCGCCGGCGCCAAGCGGCGAGTACTTCTTCTGCAACGCGTTGTTCTTGTCGCTGGGCAGGCCGGGATAGGACACCCAGGCAACCTTGGGATGGTTGGAAAGCCATCCGGCGACCGCCGCCGCATTGTCGCAGTGGCGCTGCATCCTGAGCGGCAAGGTTTCCAGACCGGTCAGGATAAGGAATGCGTTGAACGGCGAAATCGCCGCGCCGATATCGCGCAGCCCGAGCACTCGGGCGGCAATGGCGAAAGCGAAATTGCCGAAGGTTTCGTGCAGGACGAGGCCGCCATATTCGGGGCGCGGCTCCGACAGCATCGGATATTTGCCCGACTTCGACCAGTCGAAGGTGCCGCCGTCGACGATGGCGCCGCCGATCGAGTTGCCGTGGCCGCCGATGAACTTGGTCAGCGAATGCACGACGATGTCGGCGCCATGCTCGATCGGCCGCAGCAGATAAGGCGAGGCCAGCGTGTTGTCGACGATCAGCGGCAGGCCGTGCTTGCGGGCAATGTCGCCGATCTTCTCGATATCGACGAAGACGCCGCCCGGATTGGCCAGGCTCTCGATGAAGATTGCCTTGGTCCTGTCGTCGATTTGGCTCTCGAAGGTCGAGATGTCATTGGTGTCGGCCCAGCGCACCTGCCAACCGAAATTCTTGAAGGCGTGGCCGAATTGGTTGATCGAGCCGCCGTAAAGCTTTGTCGCTGAAACGAAATTGTCGCCGGGCTGCATCAGATTGTGGAAGACCAGCACCTGCGCGGCATGGCCGGAGGCGACCGCAAGGCCTGCCGTGCCGCCTTCGAGTGCCGCGATGCGCTCTTCCAGCACTGCCTG
Source organism: Mesorhizobium sp. M0808 (assembly GCF_040320025.1). NCBI lineage: Bacteria > Pseudomonadati > Pseudomonadota > Alphaproteobacteria > Hyphomicrobiales > Phyllobacteriaceae > Mesorhizobium > Mesorhizobium sp. M0808. The sequence goes on along the minus strand of NZ_JAMYOX010000020.1, from coordinate 85,829 downwards.
AGTCGGATTCATGATGCGGGTGTAGATGTTGCCGAACGCCTTCAGCCCGAACAGCGAGGCGGCATGGTCGGCATCGTCGAAGACGAAGGAGGTCGTCTGGTAGATCGGCGTCGCTCGGGCGCCGGTCGCCGGATCCGGCTTGGCGCCGGCATGGACGGCGAGCGTGTTGAAACCGGGCGTGCGGGCCATCGAAAACCTCCCTCAATAGTGAATGGTGAATGGTGAATGGTGAATGGTGAATGGTGAATGGTGAATGGTGAATGGTGAATGGCAAAGTCGGCCAGCCCCACCCTGATTGCAAGCGGCTCATATGCCGCCTTGCCCGCCTTCCAGAAAAATCCTTCTATTCACCATTCACTATTCACTACCTACTTCTGGCGAACGCCGAAGCTCTGGAATCCCGGCCGCATCAGGGGCTTCTTCGACGACAAAACGCCGGAATTGACGCCGGTCCAGCCGATCTCGCCGGACAGCTTGCCATATTCGATCTTGGGGCAACGGTTCATCACCACCTTGATGCCGGCGACTTCGGCGCGCGCGGCCGCCTCGTCATGGCGTATGCCAAGCTGCATCCAGATGACCTTCGGCAGCGGATCGAGCCGCAGCACCTCGTCGACAATGCCGGGCACGACAGCGGAAGCGCGAAACACGTCGACCATGTCGACAGATCCTGGAACGTCGGCGAGTCTGGCATAGGTCATCTGGCCTAGAATCGCCTTGCCGGCCTGGCCGGGATTGATCGGGAACACCGAAAACCCTTTGCCGAGAAGATATTTCAGCACGAAATAGCTCGGCCGCACGTCATTGGCCGACGCGCCGACCATGGCGATGGTCTTCACCGAATTGAGGATGCCGGCGATATAGGCGTTGTCGTAGGCGTCGTGGTTCATGTCTCGTCATACAGCGCTTCGGAGTGAGGTGCCAACAGCCGCGTCAGTGGCTTGCAATGGGCCAGGGAAAGCCGTCAGCCGGGCAGCGAAATCGATCCGTCTTCCGCGATCGGAAAAGCCGGATTGTGCGCCACTTCCCAGATGTGCCCGTCGGCATCGGCGAAATAGCCGTACCAACCGCCCCAGAATGCGCGGCCAGCCGGCTTGACGATACGGCCGCCGGCCCTCTCGGCCATCGCCAGCACTGCATCGACCTCGGCGTCGGAGCGGGTGTTGTAGGCAAGGTAGACCGCCGACGGCGCTTTGCCGAAGGTCACGCCTGAATCCTCTTCGGCGCTTTGCCGCGGGAACAGGCCGAGAATGGCGCCGCCCGTCTGGAAGAAGGCAACGCCCTCGGTGATCCCGGCATGACGGGTCAGCCCCATGCCCTCGTAGAAGCGCACCGCGCGGTCGAGATCGTCGGTAGCTATGGTGATGATGGAGATGCGCGGTTCCATATCCGCCTCCTATTCCTCCGGCCATTCCGGCTTGCGCTTGCCGATGAAGGCGCCAATGCCCTCTTCCGCGTCGCGCGCCAGCATGTTCTCGACCATGACGCGCCCGGTGTAATCATAGGCCTCGGCCAGCCCCATTTCCGCCTGCTCATAGAAGGCTTCCTTGCCGATCTTGACGACCAAGGACGATTTGGACGCAATGGTCTGCGCGTATTTGGTGACAATCTGATTCAGATATTCGCGCGGCACGACGCGGTTGATGAGACCGAATTCCTTGGCGGTTGCCGCATCGATCGTCTCGCCGGTCAAAAGCATTTCCATGGCGTGCTTGCGCGAGACGTTGCGCGACAGCGCCACCATCGGCGTCGAGCAGAACAGTCCGATATTGACGCCAGGCGTGCAGAAGGTCGCCTCGTGCGAGGCGATGGCGAGATCGCAGCTGGCAACCAGCTGCAAGCCGGCCGCCGTCGCCAGGCCGTCGACTTCGGCGATCACCGGCTTAGGATGGCGAACGATCGCCTGCATCAGTGAAGCGCAGGCGGAAAACGTCTTTTCGAAGAAGCCCCTGCCGCGATCGGCATCGGCGCGGTGCGCGCTCAACTCCTTGAGGTCGTGTCCGGCGCAGAACACCTTGCCGACCGCCCCGAGCACGATGACGCGGACGGATTTGTCGGCCTTGGCGCGGTCGAGTTCCGCCATCAGCGCCGCCATCACTGCAAGCGAAAGAGCATTGGCCGGCGGATTGGCAAGCGTCAGGCGCAGCACGCCCTTGTCCAGCCTGGAGACGACCGGCCCTTCGGCAACGGCAGGTTTGATGGCAACGATTTCGGCCATGGGGTCATTCCTCCGCGATTCCGGATCGGTGATCGACTAATCTAGTATGCCGGTCTCGCTTCGTCCAACACCCCGCTTCTGCCATAATGAATGGCTGTTGCCAGAAACAGCACGCTACGCTCATACAGGCAGGCGCAAACGAGGGACCGACATGCCTGCCCAAAGCAACCTCAAGCCGGTGCTGACGGCTGCTGATGTCAACGCGCTGATGGCGACCGTTTTCCCGCAACTCAACGACCAGTTCACCTTCTATGAGGCGTTGGAGGTGTTTCCAGGCGGCTGTGTCGTGCGACTCAATGCCGACGAGCGCCATTTGCGTCCCGGCGGCACCGTGTCGGGTTCGGCGCTGTTCACGCTGGCCGACATAGGCGGCTATGTCTGCGTGCTCTCGCATGCCGGACCGGATGCGCTTTCGGTCACCACCAGTCTCAACATCAATTTCGTCCGCAAGGCCGAGGCCGGGCCGATCGACGGCCATTGCCGCATCCTCAAGCTCGGCAAGAGCCTGATGGTGTTCGATATCGACATCGTCGCCGGCCCGGAGGGACACACAGTAGCGCACGCAACGGGCACCTATTCGATCCCGCCAAAGCGGATTGATGGTGTGGTAAAATAATACCTTTCACCCAAGGCATTGTTTTTGCTGGATTTTGATAGCTTGCCGACATTTCACGCGCCTTGACGCAGTCGCCGTCCTCTCCTATAAGCCCTCACGGAACAGCGGCCCGCAAAGGCCGCCGTTTTGTTATTGGCGGCGGGCAAGCGCCTTTCGCCAATCCAAGCAACAAGAAACGCCTTCTTTTGAAGGTCCGAACCGAAAGCAACAATCCATGGCAACCTTTTCGCAGAAGCCTGCGGATGTGGTGAAGAAGTGGGTGCTGATCGACGCCGAGGGTCTCGTCGTCGGCCGTCTCGCCACTGTCATCGCCAATCATCTTCGCGGCAAACACAAGCCCACCTTCACCCCGCACGTCGACGACGGCGACAACGTCATCGTCATCAATGCCGACAAGGTGGTGTTCACCGGCAAGAAGTTCACCGACAAGGTCTATTACTGGCACACCGGCCACCCCGGCGGCGTCAAGGAGCGCACCGCGCGCCAGCTGCTCGAGGGTCGTTTCCCCGAACGTGTCGTCGAGAAGGCCGTCGAACGCATGATCCCGCGTGGCCCGCTCGGCCGTCGCCAGATGAAGAACCTCCGCGTCTATGCAGGCACGGAACATCCGCATGTCGCCCAGCAGCCCGTCGTCCTCGACGTGGCCAAGCTGAACGCCAAGAACAAGAAGGTTTCGTAAGATGGCTGAGCTTTCCTCGCTCGCAGAACTCGGAGCTGCCACCGGCAATACCAACACCCAGCCGGCCGCACCCGTCCACGTCCAGAAACTCGATAAGTCGGGCCGCGCCTACGCCACCGGCAAGCGCAAGAACGCCATCGCCCGCGTCTGGGTGAAGCCCGGCTCCGGCAAGATCGTCGTCAACGACAAGGTGTTCGCCGAATATTTCGCGCGCCCGGTGCTGCAGATGATCCTCAACCAGCCGATCATCGCCGCCAATCGCGCCGGCCAGTACGACATCGTTGCCACCGTCATCGGCGGCGGCCTTTCCGGCCAGGCGGGTGCCGTGCGCCACGGCATCTCCAAGGCGCTGACCTATTACGAGCCGGCGCTGCGCGCCGTGCTCAAGAAGGGTGGCTTCCTGACCCGCGACAGCCGCGTCGTCGAGCGCAAGAAGTACGGCAAGGCAAAGGCCCGCCGGAGCTTCCAGTTCTCCAAGCGTTAAGCGCTGCGCAATTACACGTTTTCGAAAGGCCGCCTCCGGGCGGCCTTTTCCACAAAAAGAGGCACCAATCACCCCATCGGGCGCGGCTCGCACGCATGGTGGCAGACTTCAGGCCTTGATAAAGTCAATGAACGCCCGCAACGGCGCCGGCACGAGGCGCCGGCCGGGATAGTAAAGGAACGGCCCGGAGAAGCTCTGCCACCAGGGTTCAAGCAGCGGTTCGAGCGCCCCGCTCTCGAAGTGAGGGCGTAGCCAATCCTCGAACAGGCTGATGATGCCGGTGCCGGCGATGGCTGCATCGACTTTGAGGTCAGTCGCCCCGCCCAGGGTCACGACAAGCGGCCCCGTCGGGTCGACCCGCACCACCTCGCCGTCGCGCTCGAATTCCCACGGCGGCATCGCACGGCTGGCAAAGCGGCCGCGCAGACAGGCGTGGCCGAGCAGGTCGCGCGGGTGTTGCGGCCGGCCATGACGATCCAGGTAGGCCGGGCTGGCGGCGGTGGCGAAGCGCTGCACGCGCGGTCCGATCGGCACAGCGATCATGTCCTGCTCCAGCCGCTCCTCATAGCGAATGCCGGCGTCGCACCCCGCCGCCAGCACATCGACGAAGCTCTCCTCCGAGATCACCTCCAACCGGATGCCTGGATAGGCGGCAAGGAACCGCGGGACGATGCTGGGCAGCACCAGCCGCACCGCGCTGACCGGCACATTGAGGCGCAACGTACCTGCCGGCCTGTCGCGAAAGCCGTTCACTACGTCGAGGGCCGACTCCACCTCGGTCAAGGCAGGACCGAGCCGCGCCAGCAGGCCTTCGCCGGCTTCCGTCAGGACAACGCTGCGGGTCGTCCGGTTGAGCAGCCTGACACCGAGCTGCGTCTCCAGGCGCCGCACCGCCTCGCTCAAGCCGGACGCACTGCCGCCGCTGGCGCGTGCCGCACCGCGAAAGCCTTTGGCGCGCGCTACGGCCACGAAGGCGTTCAGATCCGCGAGATCAATCTGCATTGTTCGTCATTCCGCACAGCCCGTGCGAATTGTACCCAATTATCATGAGATCGGACAGCGTCTATCTCTGCACCATCCCTGAAGGAGAAAGACCATGTCCAGCGTCGACCAGTCCGGCACATTCATCCTCGGCGACCGCAAGGTGAGACGGCTCGGCTACGGCGCCATGCAGCTCGCAGGGCCAGGCGTCTTCGGCCCACCAAAGGACCACGACGCGGCATTGGCCGTACTGCGCGAAGCCGTTGCACAAGGCGTCAACCACATCGACACCAGCGACTTCTATGGCCCGCACGTGACCAACCTGTTGATCCGCGAAGCGCTCGCACCCTATCCCGACGACCTCGTTATTGTCACCAAGATCGGTGCCCGGCGCGGCCAGGGCGGATCGTGGCTGCCGGCCTTCTCGGCAGAAGAGCTGACACAGGCGGTGCACGACAATCTGCGCAATCTTGGGCTCGACGCGCTGGAGGTGGTCAACCTGCGGGTCATGTTCGATGCGCATGGCCCCGCCGAAGGGTCGATCGAGGCGCCGCTTGCGACGCTTGCCGAGCTCCAGCGACAGGGCCTCGTGCGCCACATCGGGCTGAGCAACGTCACCGCTGCACAGATCGCCGAAGGCCGCAGGATTTGCAGGATCGTCTGCGTGCAGAACCAGTACAATCTGGCGCATCGGGGCGACGATGCCTCGATCGACGATCTGGCCCGCGACGGCATTGCCTATGTGCCGTTCTTCCCGCTTGGCGGCTTCAACCCGTTGCAGTCGTCGACCTTGTCCAAGGTCGCCGCACGCCTCGGCGCCACGCCCATGCAGGTCGCGCTCGCCTGGCTGCTTCGCCGCGCGCCCAACATTCTTCTGATTCCCGGCACGTCTTCCGTCGCGCATCTCAGGGAGAACCTCGCCGCTGCCGACCTCGAACTGTCGGACGATGTCATCAAGGAGCTGGATGGTGTGGCAATGGCGGCCTGCGAGTAGATTACCGAAGGCAGTGATGAGCCAATCTCCCCCAAAATGGGTTCCCTTGCGGGGGAGATTGCCGGTAGGACAGCGAAGGCGCGCGACCTAGCAGGCGGGACAGCCGAGACGCTGAAGGATCGTCGCATTTTTCTGCCACTACGCCACATTTTGTTCTTGCTTTGTGCCGGCAACTATGCTACTAATCTGGGTATGGTGCTAATTGGCTCCAACGACCCGCCCACGGAGGCGGGTTTTCTGTTTCTGGGTTCCTTCGAAAGTTTGGCGCTGCCGGCCTGGGGTCGGCGGGACAGCGCTCTTCTGCCCTGCCGGGCATCGTCACCACAAGAGGGAGATCCAATTCTCGCCGCGCCGGTCTAGTTGATGCTGGCCGTGTTGGCCGGCTCGGCCGGGCGCTTCTCACCGGCATAGGGCACGCGAAAACCGTTCGCCGCCAGCCAACCGATGGCGGCCTTCGGTTCGTCGGTCTGGATGATGGTGGCGCCGCGCTCGACCCAGAAGCCGTAGGTCTCGCGCGGCAGGCTGGCCGCGACCGCCAGCTCGTCGCCGCGGCCGCCGGCGAGGAAGCCGCCCGGCTTGTTGACGATGGCATAGGTGTCGGCCCAGATGTGCCAGTCGCCCCTCACCGCCAGCGCGCGCATGCGCGGGCTGAACAGCGGGCCGCCGGTCTCGGTCAGTGTCTCTGATCCCGTGCGCCAGTTGATCATCTCGACCGCGCGCATCGGGAAGGCCCGGCTCACTTTCTCGGCAAACATGGCGTCGCGAACCGCGTCATCGGCGATAATGGGCATGAACTGGAAGCCGCTGCCGATCGCGTCCATGGCGGCCTTGACACTGGCAATCCGCTCCGCATTCCACAGGTTCTCCTTGACGATCACCTGTTCGACCATGCCGAGGTCGCGCGCAACCGCGACCATGCCGACGAGGCTTTCGGTATCGAGCTTGTTGTCGAGATTGATGAGGATCCTGTCCCTGGTCGTCATCAACATCTCGCGCAACGTCGAGACCGTCTCGCCCGTAACGGCGCCGGTGCCTTCGATCACCAACCGGCAAGTCTTGAGTTCGGCCAATGTGTGCTTGTCGACCTCACCTTTGCAATTCGTCGTGCGGTCGAGCCAACTGTCATGCATGACGACGAACTGTCCGTCCTTCGAGCGCCTGATATCGACCTCGACGATTTCGGCGCCCGTTGCGATCGACGCCTCGACGGCGGCGATCGAATTTTCGGGATAGAGCGTCTTGCCGGATTGCATGCCGCCGGCGCGGTGCGCGGCCACTAGCACATGGTCGCGCCATTGGTTGGCGTGCTCGAAGCGGTCGAGAATCTGCCTGGCGCGCGTTTCGCCTGCCGATGCCTGGCCAAGGGAGAGCGCCAGCGCCGCGGAAAGCAGAAGGCTCAGCCAAATCGTTCGCATGAGACAAGTCGTTCGCACGAGAATCGCTCCGTACCGGGATCGCACCCCGGTTAAGCGATGCCCGTGACAGGCAGGTGAACGAAGCCGGCTTGCAAAATGCCGGAAAATCAGGTCAGCGCCGGCCGAGGCAGTCGTCGGCGGCTACTTTCGGTTGCTTGCCAGGCAATCTCCTGGCGAGCCATGCCGGGTTCGCCTGGCGAGCAAGGATTTGTGACCGGATCGAATGGCCATGATCCTCCGCAGGGGTCGCAATTCTGAGAATTATGTCCAATAAGGTTGCGCGTCGACGCACAGGAGATCGCTTCATGCCGCCAAGGACCATCGATCATGCCTTCACCACCCGCTCCAGGACGGGTGCGTCGTTCGAGCCGACCTATGCCGGCGCCCTGTCGTTCATGCGGCGCAAATATTCGAAGGACGTGAAGGACGCCGATGCGGTGGTGTGGGGCATTCCCTTCGACGCTGCGGTCACCAATCGGCCGGGCGCCCGTTTCGGACCGCAGGCGATCCGCCGCGCCTCGGCCATCCTCGACAACGATCCGCAATATCCGTTTTCGCGCGATCTGTTCGAACAGCTTGCCGTGGTCGATTATGGCGACTGCCTGCTCGACAGCGGCAATCACCAGAAGACGCCTGCCACGATCGAACGCGAAGCGGCGAAGATCCTGAAATCCGGCGCCTTTCTGCTGTCACTCGGTGGCGATCACTTCGTCACCTGGCCGCTGCTGAAGGCGCATGCCGCCATCCATGGCCCGCTGGCTCTGGTGCAGTTCGACGCACACCAGGACACCTGGCCCGACGACGGCAAGCGCATCGATCACGGCTCCTTCGTCGGCCGTGCAGTCAAGGAGGGCATCATCGACCCCGACCGGTCGATCCAGATCGGCATCCGCACCCATGCGCCCGACACGTTCGGTATCAAGATCCTGTATGGCCATGAAGTGGAGGAAATGCGTGCGTCCGACATCGCCTATGCCATCGTCGACCGTACGGGCGGCAAGAAGACCTACGTCACTTTCGACATCGATTGCCTGGACCCGGCTTTTGCGCCCGGCACCGGAACGCCGGTCGCGGGAGGCCCGTCTTCGGCAAAGATCCTGTCGGTGCTGCGCCAGATCAACCAGCTCGATATCGTCGGCGCCGACGTCGTCGAGGTTGCGCCAGCCTATGATCACGCCGATATAACGGCGATTGCCGGGTCGATGGTGGCCATGCACTATCTCGGGCTGTTGGCGGAACGAAAGGCCCGACTCGAAGAAATGAACCAGGGCAATCACGGCGTTGCCGGATTGAATCAGGCAAGCGGCATATAGCTTTGAGATAACAGGAATTTTGGCAAGCAATGAAACCGAAAATCTTCATCGACGGCGAGCACGGCACCACCGGTCTGCAGATAAGGGCGCTGCTTGCCGAGCGTGGCGACCTGGAAATCATCTCCATCCCGACCGAGCGCCGCAAGGAAACGGCAGCGCGCGCCGAGTTCCTCAATGCTGCGGATGTCGCGATCCTCTGTCTGCCGGATGCAGCCGCCAAGGAAAGCGTTTCGCTGATCGCCAATGACACCACCAAAGTGATCGACGCCTCGACGGCACATCGCGTCGCCGATGGGTGGGAATATGGTTTCGCCGAAATGGACAAGGACCAGGCGAAAAAGATCGCTTCGGCGAAGCGCGTCGCCAATCCGGGCTGCTGGCCACAAGGACCGATCGCGACGCTGCGGCCGCTGGTTGCGGCGGGGCTGCTGCCGGCCGATTTTCCGGTCACCGTCAACGGCATTTCCGGCTATTCCGGCGGCGGCCGGCCGATGATCGAGGATTATGTCGGCAAGGGCGAGGATGCGCCGGAATTCCTGCCTTACGGGCTGACGCTGCAGCACAAGCACGTGCCTGAGCTCAGGACCTATGCCAAGCTTTCGCACGATCCGATCATGCAGCCGGCGGTCGGCAATTTCGCGCAAGGCATGATCACGGTGGTGCCGCTGCAACTCGGCGGCCTCGACCATGTGCCGACCGGCGCCGAGCTTCACGCGGCGATCGCCGATCATTTCGCTTCCATCGATGGCGGCGTGGTCGAGGTGGCGCCGTATCTGCATCAGGAACGCATGCCTGACATCGATCCGGAGATCTATAATGGCACCAACCGGATGAAGCTCTACGTCTTCGCCAATGACGATCGAGCGCAGGCGCTGCTGCTTGCGGTCTATGACAATCTCGGCAAGGGCGCCTCGGGCGCTGCCGTGCAGAACATGGATCTGATGCTCGGCCTCTGAATGGATGTGCCGGCATTTCCAAAGCGCTGGAAGGTCGGCGCGCCCGAACTCACCGCCGACACGTTCAGCAGCCGCATCTGGAAGGTTGCGCGCGAGGACGGCTCGCCGGCAATCGTCAAGGATCTAAAGCCTTTCGACGATGTCGAGGACGAGTTGCGTGGCGAGCATTTCCTCGCCTGGCGACGCGGCGAAGGCGTGGTGCGGCTGCTCGGCAGCGACGGCCACCGCATGCTGCTCGAATACGCTGGCGACAGGATGCTGTCACACCATCTTGCCGAACACGGCGACAATGCCGCCACCGCGATCGCGGCGGGGGTGATGGCAAGACTGGTCTCGCCGTCGAAGCACCCTGCCCCGCCGGACCTTCAGCCGTTGCGGACCCGGTTTTCCAGCCTATTCAAAAAAGCGAGGGCCGATCGCGCCGCCGGCGAAAGGAGCCTGTATGTCGAAGCAGCCGAAATCGCGGAACGGCTGCTGTCCAATCCGCACGACGTGCGGCCGCTGCACGGCGACCTGCATCATGACAACATCATGCACGGTCCGCGCGGCTGGCTGGCGATCGACCCGAAGGGCGTTCTCGGCGACCCCGGCTTCGACGCCGCCAACATGTTCTACAACCCACTTGACCGGGACGATCTTTGCCTCGATCCGCGGCGGATCGCGCATATGGCGCATGTCTTTTCCGCAACGCTCGGCCAGTCGCCGCCCGCGATACTGGACCACGCCATCGCCTATGGCTGCCTGTCGGCTGCATGGCATCATGAGGATCGCAATGCGGTCGACGAAAACCGCGAGCTGGCGATTGCCACAGCAATCCGGCGGGTGCGGCTCAGCCTCTGAGAGCAATCTCATGAGGCAGCGGATAAGCGCCCTTGGTGCCGCGCCAATGCGCGGCGGCGAAGCCGAGCAGGAACAGCGCGAATGCCTGATGCGTCAGGGCCATGTGCAGCGGCACATGCATCAATAGTGTGCCGATGCCGATCGATGCCTGCACCACGACAATCAGGAACAGAAGCGTCGCGCGTCGGGCATGCGTCGTGCCCGGCAGGCGCCGGCGTGTCGAGATCATGTGCCAGAGCGCGACCGCGAAGATCGTGTAGGCGCCGACCCGGTGGACGAATTGCACCGTCTTCGGATTTTCGAAGAAATTGCGCCATGCCGGCTCGAGCAGCAGCAGGTCGCCAGGGACCAGCTTGCCGTCCATCAGCGGCCAGGTGTTGTAGCTCAAGCCGGCGTCGAGCCCTGCGACCAGCCCGCCGAGATAGATCTGGACCAGCGCCAGCAGCACCAGGAAGCCGGCCAGACGTTGCGTCGAGCGGTCGGCGGCAGGTTCCGAGTGCGGCGCCAGCCCACGCGCGACCACCATGGTCGCCGTGAAGATCAGCGCCGCCAGCGTCAGATGCGTCGCCAGCCGATATTGGCTGACCGAAACCCGGTCAACCAACCCGGACGCCACCATCCACCAGCCTATCGCGCCCTGCAGGGCGCCGAGAAGGAGGATACCCGACAATTTCGTGCCGAGGCCCCGCTCGATGCGGCGCGTCGCCCAGAAGAACAGCAGCGGCAGGGCGAAGACCACGCCGACACTACGCGCCAGGATGCGGTGCACCCATTCCCACCAGAAGATCGATTTGAACGCCTCGATGCTCATGCCGTTGTTGAGTTCGGCATATTGCGGAATTTGCTGGTAGCGCAGGAACTCCTCCTGCCACTCGGCATCATTGAGCGGCGGGATGACGCCGTGTATCGGCTGCCATTCGGTGATCGACAGGCCGGAATTGGTGAGCCTTGTAGCGCCGCCGACCAGTACCAGCGCAAACAGCACCAGGAGCACGACATAGAGCCAACCGCGTACCAGCGCGCGGTTGCGAAGGTCGCGATCGCGGGCGGCGAAAGGCGCGGCATCGGATATGGCAGCAGCCATGGATTTGTCCCGGCAGTTGAAGTCGCGGATTGGTGAACCATCGCAGCCCGGCTTGCAAGACCGGACAGCGCGGCACGCCGTCGCGCCGTTTCTGGCGGGTTGCGCGTATTGGCTGTTCGGCCTAAGCGATAGCGATCAACGAGATCGCGCCATGCCCATTCGCCTGAAAAAGCTGATCGGAAGCTTCCTGCTGGTAGTGCTGGTCATAGTCTATGCGCTGGTCGCCTCGATCGTGGCGGTCGCCCAATTGTCGCAGTCCGGGCCGCTGGCGCACTTCATCTTCTTCCTGCTCAGCGGGCTTTTGTGGGTGCTGCCGGCGATGGGCATCATCAAATGGCTGATCCTGGAGCCGCGGCCGAAGGGGCGAGGCAACAGTTAGATCGTCACCACCGTCTTGCCGGCATTGGCCAGCGGCGTCGTCACGCCCGACAACATTGTTCGGATGTGGGCGACGCTCTGATAGCGGCCATTGACCGAAATGCGCGGTAGGGCGTGCAGGAAGCCGGCATGCTCGGCGCGGAGTATGCCGTGGCGGGTTGTCACCGCCGAGGCATAGCCGGCATCGCGGACTAGGCCTACTTCGCGGCGGCCGACGGCACTGGCATAACCGTAGGGATAGGCGAAATGGCGCGGCTCCTCGCCGAGTTTGGCCTGCAATATGCGCTTGACGTCGCCGATCTCATGTCGCGCATCGCTCTCGGAAAGCCGCTTCAGATTGCAGTGATTGACGCTATGTGCGCCGATCGTCACCAGCGGGTGCTCGGCCATGGTGCGGATCTCGTCCCAGTTCATCAGCGTGCTCGGGCGCGGACCACCCAACTCGATGCCGTTCGAGCGCGCCAGATCCCGCAACACCGCACGCTGGTCCTGCTCGCGCACCTTCAGCGTCAGATGAGCGTGCAGGCGCGCATTGGCCTGGACCTTTTTTCCCGGACTCGAGCAGTCGATTGTCACCGGGCCATCCGGCGTCGTCAGCGTCAGGCGATCGCGCGCATTGACGATGTCCTCGACCACGTCCCACCACAAATCGGCGGCGCCGTCGATCAGTCCCGGCGCGACGTAGATGGTGATCGGCGCGCCGTGTTTCTCCAGCACCGGCAGCGCCTCGGTCATGTTGTCTCGATAGGCGTCGTCGGCGGTGATCGTCGCAAACTGGCCGTCCTTGTCACCAGCCTTGATGCGCTCGATCGCCTCGTCAAGCGTGACGAAACTGTAGCCGTTCGCCTTCAAGTCGGCGATCACGGTGTCGAGAAACCCAGGCGCGATGTTCAAGTGGCGGTTGACGCCGTTCGGCTTTTCCGGTGTCGCGGTTACCCGATGCAGCATCAGGATAGCGCCGAGACCGCCGATAAACGGCTTGGCCAGCGGAGCGAGACCGGAATAGCGGGCGAGATTGAGCGCCAGTTTGCGGATTGCCTCGCCCCCGTCGATCATTCATTCACCTTTTGCGCCTAAGCTCATCAAGCATGGAATGCGCCTGCGCGGACCCCCAATCGCGACGAATACGCCCTAAGGATTGAGGTATGGTTGACGCCACCGCGTCATTTGACGGCAATCGGCTGGCAAGCAGCGAGGCGTCGCCGTGTGCCTTGCCGGCCGGCAAAGCCGGCCTGTCAACCTCGGTCGCCGATAGTGTGGCGTTGGCGGCGTACGCAGAATTCTGCCGTTCGGCGCTTTTTGCCCCTGCGCAAAGCGCAGGCTGGATCCTGAACTGGGCCGCACATACCGGCGCCGACGTTGTCGTTGCGACGCTGCGCGCCGAGGACAGGCCGGTTTTCTCACTGGCGCTGGAGGTCACTTGTAGTGGAGCGTTCCGCGTCGCCCGGTTCATGGGCGGCCGCCATGCAAACGGCAATTTTGCCGCCGCCGACCCGCAATGGCTGGCGAATGCCGATAGCGCGGCGATCCGCTCGATGCTGGCTGCGATTGCCAAGGCGCGGCGCGACATCGATCTTGTTGCGCTGGAGCGGCTGCTGCCCGATCTCGACGGCGTTGCCAACCCGCTCTCCGCCTTGCCGCATTTTTCGAGCCCCAATCTGTCGCTGGCCGCCGGTCTTGTGGGAGGATTTGACGCACTGCTCACCCGCGTGAGCGGCAAGCGCAGGCGCAAGAAGCATCGCTCGCAGGCGCGCAAGTTCGAGGCCGTTGGCAGCTATCGTCGCATCGAGGCGAGGACTGCGGACGAAGTGCACATGCTGCTCGATGCCTTTTTCGAGATGAAGGAATTCCGCTTCCGCAAGATGGGCATCGCCAATGTTTTCGGTGAGGCGGAGGTGCGCGCTTTTTTCCGCTCGCTGTTTGCCGACGCGCTTCAAGAGGAAGATCCGTCCTTCGTCCTGCATGGGCTGGAAGTCGCCGGCAAACTTCGTGCAGTCACCGGATCGAGCCGCTCGGGCAAGCGGCTGATCTGCGAATTCGGGGCGATCGCCGAGGACGACCTCGCACACACCAGCCCGGGCGACTTCCTGTTCTTCGAGAACATCCAGGAAGCCTGCGAGGCGGGTTTCGAAATCTATGATTTCTCGGTCGGCGACGAACCCTACAAGCGATTGTGGTGCGATGTCGAAACGCAGCATTTCGAGGTGCTGGTTCCGCTGACGCTGAAAGGTCGTGCGCTGGCGCTTGCGCTCAGGCACGGCGCAAGCCTGAAGGCATTCATCAAGCACAGCCCAATGGTCTGGAAGCTGACCAAGCTGCTGCGCCGCAAAGCCGTGGGGCGGACAGCACCGGCCGCAGGCGAAGACGACAGCTGATTTCGATTTGAGAGAAACTGCCTCAGGCGGCCGAGCGCCGTCCCGGCATTGGGCCCGGCGCCACATGGCCGATGGGCGTGACCAGCGTCAGGTCGGGATAGCCACTCTCGATGAGCGCGACCGCGGCCTGCGTCACCTCGTCGTCCGGCTCAAGCATGGAGAGCAAGACCTCGGTCCCCTCGCCCACCAGGCGGCTGATGCCTTGCGCGTCGGCCGGTCCGCATTCGACCACGACCAAATCATAGGCGGTGGTCAGCGACTGCATGATGATCGGCAGCCGGTCGGCGGCGCGCATGGCGCGGACCGGATCGGCTGTGCCGACGGGAATAACGTGGCAGTCCGAATAGAGATCGGGGTGGATCACATCGCTGAACTGCGCTTGCGAGGCGAGCAGATCGGTGATGCCCGGAAACAGCCCGCTGTCCAGCATCGGCCGCGAGGCGGCACCCGAAGCGGTGAGATCAAGCAGCAGCACGCGTAGCCCGGCGTCGGAGACTGCGCGCGCCACCAACACCGCCGAGGCGGCCGCCTCGTCGCCTTCTGGCGACACGAATATGGCGCGGGCGGCACCGGTGGCGATCAGTTTTTCCGCGGCCTTGTCGATGTCGACCTCGCCGAGGATAGAACGTGCCGGTTCAATGTCTCCAGCGGCCATTTCAGAGTACTCCGGTTCGATTTTCTCGGCAGCCGCTTCCGCCACCGCGACGGGTTCCGGCCCCACTTTGCTTTCAATGATATTGTCGTCGTCGGCCTCATCGATCTCGACGACTGCCGGTTCGGACCGGCCAACCGACGGGTCGGGCTCGGCCATCACGCGTTCGGCCTGGACAGCCGGCATCGCAACCTGCTCGATGCGCTCGAAATGGGCACCGGCGGCCGGACGCATGGCGCGGCCGGAAAACAGTTCCTGCAGCAGCGTGACGATCGCCATGATGAGCAACGAGCCGACAAAGGCCGCACTGACAATCGGACCAATCTTGGGGAAATAAGGTTCGGCCGGCACCTGGGCCTCCGAAAATACGCGAGCGTCGACGGGCAGATAGTTGCGATCCTTGCGTGCGGCCGCCTGGAGATAGCTGGATGAATAGAGATCGAGCTGCTGACGCTTGGTCGCGGCATCACGCTGTAGCGCATCGAGTTCCACCTGCTCTTCGCCGGCGCGGGCGGACGCCGCCTTCAGCGTGTTGACGTCTGCCACGAGTTGAGCCTCTCGCGCCTTCGCCGTCTCGGCCTGCGCCATCAGACCTTTCATGATCTTTTCCGCTTCGTTGCGGATCTGGCGGTCGAGATCCGCGAGCTGCGACTTCAGCGCGCGGATGCGCGGATGGTTGTCGAGCAAGGTGGTGGAAAGGTCGGCGATGTTGTTCTTGAGTTCGACTTGCCGCTCGCGCAGGCGCTGGATCAGTTCGGAAGACAACACCTCCGGAACGGCATCCAGCGAGCCGCCATTGCGCAACGCCCTGCGCACGCTGTCAGCGGTCGCTTCCGCCGAAGCGCGATTGGCGCGCACGCGTGACAGTTCGCTCGACAATTCGGACAGCTGCTGGGTGGCAAGCACCGAATTGTTGCCGCCCATCAAAAGATCGGACTGCGCACGGAATGCGGCAACCTTGGCTTCCGCCTCCTTCACCCGGTTCTGCAGATCCGCGATTTCCGGCGCCAGAAAGTCGGTGGCGGCGGAATTCGATTCGAGCTTGGCATTGCCCTTGGAGGCGATATAGGCGTTTGCAATGGCGTTCGGGATCGCGGCGGCAAGCTTTGGATCCTCTGACGAGAACTCGATTGCGATCGCGCGGGTTTTTTCAACGCCATAGACGTTGAGCTTCTCATGCATTGCGTCCAGCACGCGCTCTTCCAGCGGAATCTCGAACGGATCGCTTTTCAAGCCAACAAGGACAAGGGCGCGGCTCAGCGCCGACATCTTCAGCGCCTCGTCGAATTCGGGCAATTTCGCCAGGTTGAGCTTCGCCGCCACCTGCTTGAGGATGTCGGGGGACGAGATGATCTGGACCTCGGTGGCCACAGCCTCTTCGTCGGGAATCGACCGCTCGTTGCCGTTGGCCCCGGCTGGCCGCGTGAACTCCGATTCTCGAGGCCCGATCTCCAGCTTGGCTGCCGCCTTGTATTCGGGCGTTGCAAGCCAGGCGAGCGCAAAGGCCAGGCCGGTTACAACCAGTGCGACGACAAGGATGCGCAACCAGTTTCGCGCCAGGCTGGCGAAAAGCTGCCTGAGATCGACGTCGACATCTGCGGCCGCGGATTGAACGGACATGCATCCCTGCTCCGGTACTGAGTCAGCATGCACCGTAAACAACTATGGTAACTCAGCCGTTAATATCGCGGTAAGAACCTGTTAGGCTCTACTAACAAGCCGCAAACAAGAGGCTGAAAACCATCTGCATTTGTCGATCCGGCCCGCATCGGCCGCGCGCCTTTACCGGCCATTAACCCTAACAGGATGATAACCGAGCTCGATCGTTAAGGTTTGCCGCAGAGTCGCCGGCTATTCAAAGGTACGTGTCCGCTCATGAAAAGCACTGCTCCCCTTTTCCGCGCGCTGCTTGCCGTATCGATGCTTTCGGGCTGCTCCAGCTACCGGCCGACGCCGGCCGCATTCCATGAAGTTCTCGACCAGCCCTATCGCCTCGGCGCCGGCGACCGCGTCCGCGTAACCGTGTTCGAGCAGGAAGGACTGACCAATACCTACAGCGTCGACCAGTCCGGCTATCTCTCGCTGCCGCTCGTCGGCAACGTGCCGGCGCGCGGCCACACCGCCCAACAGCTTGAAAGCGAGATCGCCGAGAAACTGCGCCAGGGTTATTTGCGGGATCCCGATGTTTCGGTCGAAATCGATCGCTACCGGCCGATCTTCGTCATGGGTGAAGTGGGTGCGGCGGGGCAGTATTCCTACGTTCCAGGCCTGACCGTGCAGAAAGCCGTCGCCATCGCCGGCGGGTTCACGCCACGCGCCAACCAGGAAAGCGTCGACATTACCCGCGACATCAACGGCAAGGTGATAACCGGACGCGTGGTGACCTCCGACCCGCTATTGCCCGGCGATACAGTCTATGTTCGCGAACGCCTGTTTTGATGTGCTGACAAAGTGGCGGACACACTCAGGATCGTCCACTGCTTTCGCTCACCGGTCGGAGGCATCTTCCGGCATGTGCGCGACCTGACCGAGGCTCAGGTCGCCGCCGGCCATGCCGTCGGCATCGTCTGCGATTCGACGACGGGCGGCGATTTCGAGGAACGGCTGTTCGAACAGATGAAAGGCAGCCTGGCGCTCGGCATTCACCGCACCCCGATGCAGCGGCATGTCGGGCCAGGCGATCTCGCCTCGGCCCGGTGCACCTATAGGATCATAAAAGAATTGCGGCCGGACGTGCTGCACGGGCATGGCGCCAAAGGTGGCGCCTATGCCCGTCTGTTCGGCTCATTGTTGCGGGTATCCAGGTCTCGCGTAGCCCGCCTTTATTCGCCGCATGGCGGCTCGCTTCACTATGACGAGACCACCGCCATGGGGAAGCTGTTCTTCGCGCTCGAGCGCTTCATGGCTCGCTTCACCGATTGCCTGCTGTTTGTTTCCGATTATGAGCGGCGGACTTATCGCAGGAAGGTCGGCGAACCGCCCATTCCGAACGCTCTCGTCCACAACGGCCTGCGGGCCGCCGAGTTCGAGCCGGTGCGGACCGAGCACAATGCGGTTGACCTCCTCTATATCGGCATGATGCGAGACCTCAAAGGCCCGGACATCTTCATCGATGCGCTGGGGCTAGCCGCGACACGGCTCGGCCGCCCATTGAAAGCGCTGATGGTCGGCGACGGCGACGACCTGCCGCGCTATCGCGCCCAGGTAAATCAGCTCGGCCTCGACGTCGGTTTCCTGGCGCCGATGCCGGCCAGGCTCGCCTTCACGCAAGCCGAACTGGTCGTCGTTCCCTCGCGCGCGGAAGCCATGCCCTATATAGTTCTGGAAGCGCTCGCCGCCGGCAAGCCGATCATCGCGACGGCGGTCGGCGGCATACCGGAAATCTTCGACACCGGCTCGCCTGCCCTGATCCGGCCCGACCCGCGCGAACTTGGCGACAAGATAAGCGCCGCATTGGCCGATCTCGACACCTACAAAGGCCTGATGCCCGGCCTCGCCGACCTCAAGGCACGCTTCGGCGCCGATGTAATGGCCGCCGAAATCGAAAAGGCTTATTTCGCCGCGCTCAAAAAATAGAGCAACGGGTTTTCCACCGGGCTGCTCCTAGTGAAAGCGTCTCCAAAGCCATGTGTTGTTTCAAGGGTTTCTTAGCTCTCTTTTGCTATTCACCTGAGGGAAACCTGCGGACGCCCCATGAACGAAATCGACCCCGCGCGCCGTTTTTCGCTAGACGCGGTGCGCAAATTCGACGCCCCTGCCGAGAACAATACGGCCGGCGGCATGAACGATGTTGCCCGCCAGGTCGCCTCGCAATACCGGCGCGATACGATGTCGCCGATCATGGTGAGCGGCGTCCTGCGCATGGTGGAATTCGCGCTGCTGCTGGTGTCAGGTCTTGCCGTCTATTTCTATTATGTCGGCTTTTTCAACTATCTTGCCTGGCAATACTCGCTGACGATCGCCGCCACCTCGTTCCTCGCGGTCGTTCTGTTCGACGTCACCGACTGCTACCAGATTGTCGCGCTGATGCGGCCGATCGCCAATTTCGGCCGCCTCCTGCTGGTCTGGGCTGGAACCTTCGCCTTGATGGCGCTCACCGCCTTCACCATGAAAATGTCGGAAGACTATTCGCGCCTGCTCTTCGGCACGTGGTTCGTTATTGGCTTCGTGCTGATCCTGGGTCTCCGGCTGGTGATGTCGAAGCTGATCCGGCGCTGGGCGCGCGACGGGCGGATGGAGCGCCGCGCCGTCATCGTCGGTGGCGGCAAGGCGGCGGAGGTACTGATCCGCTCGGTCGAAAGGCAGCCCTACAACGACATCCGCATCTGCGGCATCTTCGACGACCGCGGCGACAAGCGGTCGCCGCCGGTTGTCGCCGGTTATCCCAAGCTCGGTACAATTTCCGAACTCATCGAATTTGCCCGCATCGCGCGCATCGACATGCTGATCGTATCGCTGCCGCTGACCGCCGAATCGCGCGTGCTGCAGTTATTGAAGAAGCTGTGGGTGCTGCCGGTCGACATCCGGCTATCGGCGCATTCGAACGCGCTGCAGTTCAGGCCGCGCGCCTATTCCTACATCGGCTCGGTGCCGATGCTCGATATCTTCGACAAGCCGATCAACGACTGGGATTCGGTCGCCAAGCGCGCCTTCGACATTGTCTTTTCGATCATCGGCATCATCGTGTTCTCGCCGGTGATGCTGGCGACCGCAATCGCGATCAAACTCGACAGCAAGGGGCCGGTGCTGTTCCATCAGAAGCGGCACGGCTTCAACAACGAGATTATCGACGTCTACAAGTTCCGTTCGATGTATACCGACAAGGCGGACCCGACGGCGAAGCAGACCGTGACCAAGAACGATCCGCGCGTCACCCGCGTCGGCCGCTTCATCCGCAAGACCTCGATCGACGAACTGCCGCAGTTCTTCAATTCGCTGTTCGGTTCGCTGTCGCTGGTCGGGCCGCGCCCGCACGCCATTGCCGCGCAGTCGCACAACCTCCTCTACAATGAAGTGGTCGACGGCTATTTCGCCCGCCACAAGGTCAAACCCGGTGTGACCGGCTGGGCGCAGATCAATGGCTGGCGCGGCGAGATGGACACCAACGAGAAGATTCGCATGCGGACGGAATACGACCTCTATTACATCGAGAACTGGTCGCTCTTGTTCGACCTCAGAATCCTGTTCCTGACGCCGATCCGCCTGCTCAATACGGAAAACGCGTATTGATCGCGACGGCCTATGAATTGCCGGCTGCGGCGGTCAACGCCAAGCTGATTGCACTGATTGCGTCGGGGGCGGTTTTCCTCGGCGTTTTCCTGTCCGGTTTCGTCATTGCCGAGCCCGCGCCGTACGATCTCTACATGATCGGGCTGATCGTGGTGTGGCCCTTGTTCGGCATGCGTATACAGCGCGCGGCGGTGCCACTTCTGGTGCTGCTGGTTATCATGAACATCGGCGGTATGATCTCGATGACGCAGATGTCGGACCTCGCCGGCACGCCGCTCTATCTCGCCGTCTCGCTGTTCCTGGCCTTAACCGCGGTTTTTTTCGCTTCGGTAACGGCCGTCCGGCCCAGTCTCTACCGGGTGATCTTCGTCGCCTATGTGGTGTCGGCAGTGCTGACTTCGCTGGTCGGCATAGCCGGCTATTTCCATGCCTTTCCAGGAGCGGAGATCTTCACCAAATACGACCGTGCCGCCGGCGCCTTCCAGGACCCGAACGTGTTCGGTCCGTTCCTGGTGCTGCCCGGCATCTACCTGCTCTACCTGCTGCTTACCGGCTCGGTTGCACGCATGCCGCTATTGGCGATGCCGTTGCTGATAATCACCGCCGGCATCTTTTTTTCCTTTTCGCGCGGCGCCTGGGGCATGTTCGCCGTTTCGGCGATCCTGCTGACCGGTGCCTTGTTCCTGCAGAGCGCCAGCGGCAAGTTCAAGCTGCGCGTCGTCGTCATGACCATCGCCGCCGTCGGACTGCTGGTCATCGCAATGATCGTCATCCTGCAACTGCCAGGCGTCGCCGAGATGTTCTCGAACCGCGCACAGCTCGAACAAAGCTACGACACCGCCCGGCTCGGCCGCTTCGCCCGCTATACGATCGGCTTTCAGATGGCACTGGAGCATCCGTTCGGCATCGGCCCGCTCGTCTTCGGCAAGATGTTCGGCGAGGACACGCACGACATCTGGCTGAAGATGCTGATGGATTACGGCTGGCTCGGCTTCGTGTCGTTCCTGACGCTGACGTGCTGGACGATCGCCGCCGGCTTCCGCATTCTGCTGCGCGACCGGCCGTGGCAGCCTTATCTTCTATGCGCCTACGTCGCCTTCATCGGCAATATCGGGCTCGGCACCTTCATCGACATCGACCACTGGCGCCATGTCTACCTGCTGCTTGGCTTGATCTGGGGTGCCATCGCGCTCGAATACCGCCACCAGTGGCAACTGCGGGCGGCGCAGCGACCGGCAATCCCCGTCGCGGTTGCTTCAGGCAGGACAGCAACCGAATTCGGTTGACCGGACCCGGTCTATCACGATACATCGCGACCGGTCCGGAGTGTAGCGCAGCCCGGTAGCGCACTTGACTGGGGGTCAAGGGGTCGTCGGTTCGAATCCGGCCACTCCGACCATTAAAATCCAAAGGCTTAGCCAGTTTTCCCCCAAAACTGGCTGTACAGACAATAGCCGCACTGCAGCCAGCGCAACATACGCAGGCGTGATCTCATCGAGGGAACCGATCACGCATCACTCGTGCGCGAGGCACGGAGGCTGGCGTCTAGCCAGAAGCCCACCGAGAAACCGCGCGGTAACGGCTAGGTAAGCTTTGCTGCGTACGCCAACCTTTATCGTGAGCCCGTATTCCAGCTTCAACAAGAAAAGGTCCCGCCGCACATGCCAGAACGGCGGGACTCGATCAGGCGCCTTGCATCAGGCAGGGGTGACTCGGGGGTTGGGCATGCCCGGTGCGCGCGGATCGTAGTGAACCCTAGGCGCATCAGCTGCAATGCGTCCACCAACCGTCGGTTGGAAAGAACTAATTCAATCCCGACGGCTGGCCTGGCCTGAACAGGCGCGCGCTCAAGGCTCAGTTTCTTCCCGGGGAGGAGCTTTTTGGTCAGGACAATCAGGATAGGGCAATTCTTCACACGGAGAGGGCCTGTCGCCAACGCTGCCATAATGTTCCGCGAGTTTTGCGAAACCGTAGGCGAAGGCGAAAAGAAGCGCGAGGACAACCGCTATTCGGACGGCCATACCGTATTGTAGCAGGATCCTCCCATTGGAGCGCGCGGCGTTTTGGTACGTTTGAATGTTGAGTTCGAAAAAGGTTGGCTGTAGTTGAATTGCCGTCGTCCGCAGTTGTAAGGGCGAGCGGACGCTTCGAAGATGCCACGCGCTTTCGCCCTGTCCGGGAGAGATGCAATGTCGCTTCAAGGGGTTGCCTGTCCTGCCGATCTGACCATGTTGACCAAGGCACTCGATGCCCGATGCCGTGAACTAGGCCTCGCTGATGGAGATCCAGGCAGAGAACTGCTCGGCCGCAGGGTGATGGATTTATTTGAAAGTGGTCAGCTCAGCGCCGAAGATTTGAGACTGGCTCTGAGCGGCGAGATCTTTAACGCCAAAAATCGTCCGGCCGGAGCCAGTGGGCTTTGATACGGCAAGCGGCTATCCGCGCAACCATTTGAATTACTGGCCCAGCGTCGGCTTCCGTGTGCGCAGGAGCGCGTGTGAACAAATGTGATTTTGCGGTCGGTGCCAGACGGGCTAACTTTACCCATCGAACGAAAGAGGAGAATGATCATGAAGACATTCCTCGCAATAGCCGCGGCACTGACCATGTCCATATCAGCTGCCTCTGCGGATTGCCCCGCGCATTCCAAGGTCCAGGCATCGGTCGACACGCAGACGAAGACAGCAAGCGTCGAGAAGGCCGATATGTCGACTGTCACGGACGCTCAGACGATCAAAAAAGAAGAGCCACAGAAGACCGAGTAGCGGTAACGCTCAGCGGATCCCACGACCCGGATAAATGGCTACTGGCACACATCCACCCACTCGGCGTCGACGAGTTCGGCCAGGCGTTGCGGGCTGAGCCGTACGGCGGCATTCGTCGCGCCTGCCGCCGGGACGACCTCGTCAAAGGCGCGCAGCGAGATGTCGCAGTAGACCGGGAGCGGCGCCGGTAGGCCGAACGGGCACACCCCACCGACGGGATGATCGGTCGCGGCGAGCACCTGCTCGGCGTCCAGCATTCGCGCCTTACCACCAAACCGGTCCTTGAATTTGCGATTGTCCAGCCTGGAGATCCCGCTGGCCACGATCAGCATCGTCTGGTCGCCGGCGCGCAAGCAGATCGTCTTGGCAATCTGCGCCGGCGCTACGCCATGCGCTTCGGCGGCCAAAGGCACCGTCGCCGAGCTTGCCTCCGTGACGATGACATCAATGTCGGGCGCGTGTGCGGCGAAAAAGGCGCGAACGGATTCGAGGCTCATCTCCGGCAATTTCCGTCTGGCGTCGCCGTGGCGGCCGGCAAGTCCACTACGTGGCCGTAAAAAACGAAGCCCGCCAGGGCGACCCATGGCGAGCTCGTGGAATAAAAGCATGACACGTCGCTACGACACGGATCGCCTTTTGGCAGGCAACACGGCTTCGTCAAACAGAGCGCTTTCCGGAAGTTGAAGCGCGGAGGCAATACGCCGACGTTTCGAGGGATCGGCATCCTTGCCGCTTTCAATGTCGGCAATCTCATAGGCTGCCAGCCCGCACGCCAGGGACAGCTCTTCGATGCTGTATCCACGGGCTTCCCGGGCGGTTCGGACGGCACTGCGTTCAGGCGTAACCGCGCTCGCCGCCAGTTCGGAGTAAGGTTCGCGTTTTGCTATTTGGGGCATTGGCAACTCCGTGGGATGAAAGAGTTAGATCAAATCATGTTGTTGCCTGAGACGATCGGGAGAATGCCCGCTCGCCGGTGATTTGCCAAGCATCAAAGATAGCGTCACGGCATCGTGAACCGACGCCGGAATGAATGGCGGATGCCGGCGCGCCGACATCTGGCCGGTTCGTCAGCAGACACAGTTCGGAAACAAAATTCTACAGGCCGGAAAAACTGCCGAAAAACTGCAAGGCGATAGTCCCAACCGCAGCGCTCGAGTCACCGACCTGAATCAGTGACGCTCAAATTCCGCCTGCGCAAAAAGGAAACGATGTCATGAAGAAGCCTCTTCTCTCCGCCCTTGGACTTGCAATCGCACTTGCCCTCTCGATGCCGATCATCGGCGCAAGCAGCGCGAATGCAACGACGATGCACACCACCGTCAAGAAGCATCACCGCCATCACTACCATCACCGCGTCCACCACTACCGCCACCATCACAAGAAGGTTGTCGCGAAGAAGTACTGAAAACACCCTCGGGCGAACAACCCGCAATCAGGCGTTCTGGTGCTTGATCAAGGGCGGCGCGCTTGCCGGGCTTTCCGTGTCGGCGAAAAATGGCGGCGGTCCGCTGACCACCGCCATTTGCTTATCTCAACGTGCCGATCTTGAACGCGCTCGCGGTGCTTGTTGCTGCCGGCCGCCGAGGAACAGACTGGCGACGAGCCCGACCAGAACCAGCCCGACAGCGGCCGCCGTCGCCGGGTGATCTCGGGCGGTCTTCTCGATCGCCCGGCCTTGCCTTCTGATTGCCGGCAAGGCGTCGCCGAGGCGCTCAGTGATATCCGAATAATAATCCGACGCGGTATCGCGCCCGTCTTCGTAAAAGGCGCCGCCCCGCTTTAACACGGCTTTCTTCAAGGTGGCCAGTTCCCTGGTCAGGGCCGCGACCTGTTTGTCCAGATCGGTGTCGGAGATGCTCGAAAGCGATGCCATGACGTGCTTCCTTCATCTGTAGAAGGAAGCCTAACGCATGACCCTGAAGACCGTTCCGGTCAGCCCGGCGGGCTCTAGCGAACCTGATCGAGCAGGCGCTTGCATTCCAGCAGGTCGAACAGCGCCTCCTGCAGCAATGCGCGATTGTCACGGGAAAGTTTTGACGTGTCCGGCGGAACCGGACCTTCCTCGTCGGTCTTGCCTATACCGAAAAAACGACGGCTGGGTTTCACCCTCGGCTGGCCAACCAGCATTTCGTCGTCCGTGCCGCGCGGCTGCGCCGCTTGCGTCAGCGGTACCGTGTCGGCCTGCCGGCGCTGCGAGATCGCCTCGACCGCCGCCATGTCGCCACTGCCGACGGCGATCAGAAACTGGTTGCCGTTCTCGCGCAACAGCTTCTGCACGCCCTTGATCGTATAGCCCTGGTCGTAGAGCATATGACGAATACCCTTGATCAGTTCGACGTCCTGCGGACGGTAGTAGCGGCGGCCGCCGCCGCGCTTCATCGGCTTGATCTGGTTGAAACGCGTCTCCCAGAAGCGCAGCACGTGCTGCGGCAAATCCAGATCCTCCGCGACCTCGCTGATGGTGCGGAAAGCATCAGGGCTCTTGTCCATGGACGAATCCTCACGCTAGAGCATGATCGCGAAAGGCGGGAACCGGGTTCGGGCGACATCACGCTTAACAAAGAGAGCAGCTTTCCGCCCCGGCGGAACGGATCACACCCAAATACCGATCCGGCCTACCGAATCGCATCTTATTTCAGCGGTTTATGAAACAATATTCAAGCCCGGCGCAAAAGCAGGGTTCGCTTTTCAACCGAAGCCTGGAGCATGATTCTTGGCAAAGGGGGATTGGACGGCTACTTGCTGCCCTTGGCTTTGCTGTTTTGATGGGAGCGCAGGATACGGTTCTTCAGCACGTTCGACGACTTGAAGGTCATCACCCGGCGCGGCAGGATCGGCACTTCCTCACCGGTCTTGGGATTGCGCCCGATGCGCTCGTTCTTGGAGCGGACGTGGAAGGTCGCGAAGGACGACAGCTTCACCGTCTCGCCGCGAACGATCGCCTCGCAGATCTCATTCAGCACCGCCTCGACAAGCTCGGCCGATTCAGTACGTGACAGCCCAACCTTGCGGTAAACGGCTTCGGCGAGGTCGGCGCGCGTAAGTGTCTTTCCCCCCATACGAACCGTCCCATCAGCTCAAAAACATAAATCGATACAAGCAACGGCAGAACCTAAGTAATTGATCCGTCAAGGTCAAGGACCCGAACCCGATAGTTCGGCACTTACCAGCGGAGCAGGACGGCACCCCAGGTGAAGCCGCCGCCCATCGCCTCGAGCAGTACCAGGTCACCCTTTTTGATGCGACCATCGGCGACGGCTGCGGACAGTGCCAGCGGCACGGAAGCCGCCGAGGTATTACCGTGCAAATCGACGGTCACCACCACCTTCCGCTGCTCTATCCCGAGCTTTTTGGCCGAAGCGTCAATAATTCGTTTATTGGCTTGATGCGGCACGAACCAGTCGAGATCGGCGGCGCAAATGCCGACCTGTGCGAACGTCGCCTCGATGACGTCGGTGATCATGCCGACCGCATGCTTGAACACTTCGCGGCCTTCCATCCTGAGGTGCCCGACCGTTCCGGTGGTCGACGGCCCACCGTCGACAAAAAGCTTGTCCTTGTGGATGCCGTCGGAGCGCAGGCTGGCCGCCAGAACGCCTCGGTCGGCGATGCCGCCTGCCCCCGTGCCTGCTTCCAGCACCATCGCGCCGGCGCCGTCGCCGAACAAAACGCAGGTCGAGCGGTCGTTCCAGTCGAGAATACGCGAAAATGTTTCCGAGCCAATCACCAGTACCCGTCTGGCCAAGCCGCCGCGGATATAGAGGTCCGCGGTCGTCACTGCATAGACGAAGCCGGAGCAGACCGCCTGCAGGTCGAAGGCAAAACCGTGGTGCATGCCGAGCCGGTTCTGGATCTCGACCGCGGTCGCGGGAAAGGTGTTGTTGGGCGTCGAGGTCGCCAGCACGATCACGTCGATGTCGTCAGCCGTCAGGCCGGCGCTGTCGAGGGCCGCGCGCGCTGCCGCCTCGCCCAGCGAGGCCGTCGTCTCGTCGTCGGCCGCAATGTGGCGCTGGCGAATGCCGGTGCGCTGGACGATCCACTCGTCCGACGTCTCGACCATGCCTTCGAAATCGGCATTCTTCATAATGCGGCGGGGCAGCGCGGCGCCCGTGCCGCGCACGACGGATCTGATCAATGCTCTTTCCTATTCCTTTGCGTCGATGACGACGTCGGATTTCCGGATTGTCTGGGCATTCGGATTGCGGGCATGGAACAGGTCGAGATCGGCTTCGATGCGGTCAAGCAGATTGTTGCGCACCATGTCGTAGCCAAGCTCGATCGCCGCCGCGAAGCCATCCGAATCAGCCCCGCCATGGCTCTTCACCACGATGCCGTTCAATCCGAGGAAGACGCCGCCATTGGAGCGGCCGACATCCATCTTCTCGCGCAGGCGATCGAAGGCGGTCTTGGCGAAGATATAGCCGATCCTGGCCATCAGCGTCCGGTTCATCGCCGCGCGTAGATAGCCGGCGATCTGCCTGACGGTGCCTTCCGCCGTCTTCAGCGCGATGTTGCCGGCAAATCCTTCGGTAACGACGACGTCGACACTGCCCTTGCCGATGTCGTCACCCTCGACAAAGCCATGGTAGTTCATCGAGGCCATGTTGGCCTCGCGCAACATACGACCCGCCTCCTTGACGTCTTCCTGGCCCTTGATCTCCTCGACGCCGACATTGAGCAGGCCGACGCTCGGCCGTTCGATGCCGAAAACCGAGCGCGCCATGCCGGTGCCCAAAATGGCAAAATCAACCAGTTGATGCGCATCCGCGCCAATGGTGGCGCCGACGTCCAGCACCACGCTCTCGCCGCGCAATGTCGGCCAGAGCGCCGCGATTGCCGGGCGATCGATGGTCGCCATGGTGCGAAGGCAGAATCTGGACATTGCCATCAGCGCGCCGGTATTGCCGGCCGAGATGCAGGCGTCGGCAGTGCCTGCCTTGACCGCCTCGACGGCCTTCCACATCGATGACTTCCAGCGGCCATGGCGCAGCGCCTGGCTCGGCTTGTCGTCCATCCGCACTGCGATCTCGCAGTGGATGAACTCGCTCACTTCCGCCAGCTTGGGGAATTTGGCGAGTTCGGGCCGTACCACTTCTTCGCGCCCATAAATGACGAAGCGTATATCCGGACGGCGGGTGGCGACAGTCATGAGCGCCGGGATGACCACGCTTGGCCCGTGATCGCCGCCCATGGCATCGATGGAAATCCTGATCACGCGGTGTTCATCTCACGGTTGCTTGGCCAGCGGGCTTGCCAAGGTGCGGGGCTCGCGAAGGTTCGGCGAAAATAACGGTTTTGGGCTGCCGCACAACCAACTTTTCTCAAATTGGGTCAGCTATCAGGATTTTCCCAACAGTGATCTGAGCTTTTGCTGGAATTCATTCTCCACAGGCTCGGCATCGCCGGCGGTCTCCAGCGATACACCCGGCTTGCGCGGATATGGATCGATCGCCAAGCCAAAGAACTGCTCGGCAAGCGCCCCGACGTCGATCGCATCGCCGGAAAAGGTTTCCGGGCTGTCCGGGCCTTCGGCGTCGAGCAGGATCTCATCGCTGCCGTCGAAACCTTGCCGCCCGAGCTTGGATTGCTCCGGCAGGAACAGCGCTTCGACCGGCTCATCGATATGTGCCTCGACCGGGTCGAGGGTGACGATGCAGGCTTGCGTTATATCGGCCTCGACATGGCCGCTGACTTTCACCCCGTTGCGCTTCCAGGGCTCGACCAGGAGTTCGGCGCGATAGTCCTCGACCGAAAGCAGCTCGTGCTCGACGGCCAGCAGGGTGCGCTGCCCAGCGTCGGCATCGATCACCACCGGCAGCCCCTTTTGCGGCAGCCGGGCGACATTTGCCAGGAATGACACTGGGCTGTGGGTATCAGGGTGTTTCATCTTCGCCTCCACTTCGCCGCCTTCATCGGCCTGCCGTCGCTCAAGCGTTGGCCACGGGAAATGCCACCGTTCCGGAAACGATCGATTCGGTCGGCTGTTCCGCGAGTTGCCTTGATGCATCGGCGGCATAGAGTGCCAATTGCGACGCTTGCGGCCAGGCGCCGGCATCCGGCCTGACATTGCGGGCAAGGGCGGCGGCGAGTTCATCATGGTCATTTCGTTGCAGCGCATCATCATAGGCGGCGGTACGGCCATAGAACATCTTCGCCAGTTTCCGCATTCGCTTCGGCACGCCGACGTCGCCAATGCCCAATTCACGCAACGAATGTTCGACATCCATGAAGAACTCGTCGATCAGCACCTGCGCAACCTCTGCCGCAGCACCGCCCTCGCCGCGCACCCGGTGCTGGAACAGGAACATGTGCAACGACAGCATCTCGAAGCGGCCGAGCGGCGTGTCCGGCACGTCCCAGGCGGAATAAAACACCGTTTGCCGCGCCGCCGCCACGATTTGTGCGTAAAGCGCCTCGGTGATGGCGCGGTTGGCATGTCGTTCGTGGCCAAAGAGGCGCTGGAACATTTGAGGGTGGTCTCCCGGGACCGTTTGTTGAAGTGGCCTTGTTGCATCGGCAAGCAAGCTGGTTTACCGGTTTTGCGGCCCAGCGCAAGTTGCGGCCAGCTTATGGAGTTGTAGTTGCGCGCGCTGAAATTCAAGTCGACTTTCCTGCCCAGGCCCGGCGGTGCGGTTTCGCTGCTGGTGATCGCTGCGGCGCTTTCCGCCTGCAATTCGTCCAAGATGATCGGCGATCTCAATCCGAGCGAGACGCTGACGCAAGGCTACGTCATCGACCAGCAGGCGATCGACCTGGTGCCGGTCGGCTCAAGCCGCGAACAGGTGCTGCTGGCGCTCGGCACTCCCTCGACGAAGGCGACCTTCGATAACGAGGCCTTTTATTACATTTCTCAGACGCGCAAGCGCTATGTCGCCTTCGACAAGCCGCGGCTGGTCGACCAACATGTGCTGGCGGTCTATTTTGGCGATGACGGGCGCGTCACCCAGATCGCCAATTACGGCTTGAAGGAGGGCAAGGTGTTCGACTTCATCTCGCGCACCACGCCGACCGGCGGCAAGGACCAGAACTTCCTCAGCCAGATCATCAGTGGCGCCAGCAAACTGGCGCCTGGTGTTCCCGGCGCCAGCGGCGGCAGCACGCTCGGCGGCACCTGATCCACCCGAGGGTGTCGGCTTCCTTCCGTTCCTTTCGCTTCCCTGTAAGCGGCATATCTCAGGCAATGAAAAACCCGCGGGAGCGATCCCGCGGGTTTTTGTCTTAAGGCCATAGCGACCGAGCTTAGCCGTGCGCGAGAACGGCCAGCAACAGCAGCGCGACGATGTTGGTGATCTTGATCGCCGGGTTGACCGCTGGGCCGGCAGTATCCTTGTAGGGATCGCCGACCGTGTCGCCGGTCACCGAAGCCTTGTGCGCTTCGGAGCCCTTGAGGTGCTTGAGGCCGTCCTTGTCGACGAAACCATCTTCGAACGATTTCTTGGCGTTGTCCCAGGCGCCGCCGCCGGAAGTCATCGAGATGGCAACGAACAGGCCGTTGACGATGACGCCGAGCAGCGAGGCGCCGAGCGCGGCAAAGGCGGATGCCTTCGAACCGGAGATCAGGAGGACGCCGAAATAGACCACCAGCGGCGCCAGCACCGGCAGCAATGACGGAACGATCATCTCCCGGATCGCTGCCTTGGTCAGAAGGTCGACGGCGCGCGCATAGTTCGGCTTCGAGGTGCCGGCCATGATGCCCGGATCCTCGCGGAACTGCTTGCGCACCTCTTGGACGATAGCACCCGCGGCGCGGCCGACGGCGGTCATGGCGATGCCGCCGAACAGATACGGGATCAGGCCACCGAAGATCAGGCCGGCGACGACGTAAGGATTGGAGAGGTCGAAGGAGACGTCGCCCATGCCCTGGAAGTACGGGTATTTGTCGCCATTGGCGGCAAAGAACTTCAGGTCGTTAGAGTAGGCCGCGAACAGCACCAGCGCGCCGAGGCCGGCCGAACCGATGGCGTAGCCCTTGGTTACCGCCTTGGTGGTGTTGCCGACAGCGTCGAGCGCGTCTGTGGACTGGCGCACTTCCTTGGGCAGGCCGGCCATTTCGGCAATGCCGCCGGCATTGTCGGTGACCGGGCCGAAGGCATCGAGCGCGACGATCATGCCGGCGAGGCCAAGCATCGTCGTCACCGCGATCGCTGTGCCGTAGAGGCCGGCGAGCTGGTATGTCGAGATGATGCCGCCGACGATGACGATCGCCGGCAACGCCGTCGCTTCCAGCGAGACCGCGAGGCCCTGGATGACGTTGGTGCCGTGACCGGTGACCGAGGCCTGGGCGATGGAGTTCACCGGACGCTTGTTGGTGCCGGTATAATATTCGGTGATCACCACGATGAGCCCGGTCACCACAAGGCCGACCAGGCCGCAGATGAACAGGTTGGTGCCGGTGATGGCCATGCCGGCGACGGTGCCGATCTCACCCCAGCCGACGCATGCCGAAGTGGCGACGGCAAGGCCGACGACTGACAGCAGGCCGGTGACGATCAGGCCCTTGTAGAGCGCGCCCATGATCGAGCCGCTGGAACCGAGCTTGACGAAGAAGGTGCCGACGATCGAGGTGAGAATGCAGGCCCCGCAGATGGCCAGCGGATAGAGCATGGCCGCGCCGAGCACGGCGGTGCCACCGAAGAAGATGGCGGCAAGGACCATGGTGGCGACCACGGTCACCGCATAGGTCTCGAACAGGTCGGCGGCCATGCCGGCGCAATCGCCGACATTGTCGCCGACATTGTCGGCAATGGTGGCCGGATTGCGTGGATCGTCCTCGGGAATGCCGGCTTCAACCTTGCCGACGAGATCGCCGCCGACGTCGGCGCCCTTGGTGAAGATGCCGCCGCCGAGACGGGCGAAGATCGAGATCAGCGAGGCGCCGAAGCCGAGCGAAACAAGCGAGTCGATGACGACGCGATCGTCGGGCTGCAGACCCATGAACTGGGTCAGGATCAGGTAGTAGATCGAGACGCCGAGCAGGGCCAGGCCAGCAACCAGCATGCCAGTGATGGCGCCCGACTTGAAGGCGATCTCGAGGCCGGCAGCGAGGCTGTTGGAAGCCGCCTGCGCGGTGCGCACATTGGCGCGCACCGAGACGTGCATGCCGATGAAGCCAGCGGCGCCCGATAGAACGGCGCCGATCAGGAAGCCGATGGCGGCGGTGATCGAAAGCAGCCACCAGGCGAGCAGCAGGACCACGACGCCGACGATGGCGATAGTGGTGTACTGGCGCGCCAGATAGGCCTGCGCGCCTTCGCGGATGGCCGCGGAAATTTCCTGCATGCGTGCATTGCCCTGATCGGCCGCGAGGACCGAACGTGTCGCCCAGATGGCGTAAAGGACTGAAAGCAGACCGCAGGCGATGACAGCTGAAAGTATGGTCATTGCCGAATTTTCCTCGATTGGTGGCCCAAAAGAACCCCTCCCCGGGCCGTTGAGACAGGGGACGAATTTTCCGCAACCGGAATCCGTCCCTTCGCAGCGGCTTATGCGAAACAGGGCTCGGAACGTCAAGATATTGTTCCGTTCCTGTCCGGCTTTCGCCCAAAAGATCCCGGGTTTCGTCCAAAAGGCTGGACGGCAGTGTGCGCCTGTCGACAGTGCCATCCGGTTAGATCGGTTGAAATCGACGAACGGCGGTCAGGCTTTACGCGGGTCGCCGTCCGGCTGGACGACGAAGACCAGCACCACCAGCATGGTCATGTAGAATTTGAACGCCGCCTCCTGAACATTCCAAATCGAAGACTGCCACATGGCGAACCACTCGCCGCCAACGACCGTCAAGCCGAAATACCAAACGAGGAAGCCCATTGTGGCGGCAATGATGGCGAACTTCTTGGCATCGTTGAAAGCCTGTCCGCTGGCGTTGCGCGCCTGCCAGAGTTGCCAGGCGGTAAAGCAGGCAGGTCAGCGCCTCGCCAATGATGATCAGCCAGTAGCCAGCCGTCCACAGCGACGGGTTGGTGATCGAGCGGTACATCAGTGCATTGCCGGGAAAGGTCGTGTCCATGCTCAGCACATGCTGGACAAAGGCGAAGTTTGAGCCGTAATCGGTGATGTTGCCGAAGGCGACGAGGCAGGCGAAAGCCGCCAGACACAAACACATGACGATCTTGGAGAAACGCGCGGTCATGGCAAGAACTCCTGCTGAAAGATCGGGGCATCACACTCATCAATCGCCGAGTCCCGAAGATCGCGCAACGGGTGGGCCAGTGATCATCGTGCTCACAGCCATTGCGAGACATTATGCCGGCAAGCAAGACATTGCCGAGACTGTCGAAGCCCTCGATCTCGACAGTGATTGCGCGGTGGGCGACTTGGTCTCTGTGGTTAGAGCCGACACACAGCACGATTTCGCCATCATCCGCCGCCGCTGGATCACCGGCGAGACGGGCACAACGCTGGAACTGACGCTCGATCATCCGACGCGGTCGACCGGCCACTGAAAAAAGAGCGAACTTCGCCCCGAGACGCTACTCGGGCTCGCGTCCCATGCGCCGGGCGGTATAGCGCTCGACCGCCGACAGCCCGTCATAGATCAGCACGGCAAGGGCGGCGACGATCAGGCCACCCTGCAGGATGAAGGCGAGGTTGTTCGACAGCAGGCCTGCGATGATCACCTCGCCCAGTGTCCTCGCCGCTACCGTCGAGCCGATGGTCGCGGTGGCAAGGCTGATCACCACCGACAGCCGGATACCACCGAGAATGATCGGCGCGCTGAGCGGCAGCTCGACCTTGACCAGTCTTTGCCAGCCGGTCATGCCGGCGCCACGCGCCGCCTCGACTACGTTGGCCGGCAGCGTCGTCAGGCCGGTCAGCGCATTCTCAAAGATCGGCAGCAGTCCGTAGAGAAACAGCGCAATCAGCGTCGGCTTTTCGCCGAAGCCGACGGCCGGCACGGCAAGCGCCAGCACCGCCACCGGCGGAAACGTTTGGCCGATATTGACCAGGCTGCGCGACAGCGGCAGGAATTCGGCGCCGGCTGGCCTGGTGACCAGAATGGCGAGCGCGACCGCAACGATCGTCGCGGCAACCGTCGCGATCAGCACGGTCCGCAGATGCAGCAGCGTCAACGTCAAAAGGCTGCCCTGATTGTAGATTACCGGCGCGTTGTTCTCTGTCAGCGGCTTCAGCAGCGGTTCGAACCAGCCGGGATTGGTGACGAAGGCAATAAGCACTACCACCAAGGCCAGCCTGAGCAGCGACGGAAGCCAGGCTTTCATGCCGGCCTCGCCGCACGCTTAACCAGCCCGTCCACAGTGACGCGGCCAAGCGATTTGCCGTCAGAATCTTTCACCGGAAGTGCCGGGCGGCCCGACCACAGGAGTTCGGCCAACGCGTCGCGTTGGCTGGCGTCACCGGGGATCGCCTCGCCTTCGGCCGTGCCTTTTTCCACCGCGTCGCGCACCCGGCCAAGCGACAACAGCCGGAACGGTTTTTCACTGGCGCCAACCAGGGTCTCGACAAACGCGCTGGCCGGTTTCGCCAGTATCTCGGCCGGCGCGGCATATTGCACTACTTTGCCGCCATCCATCACCGCGATCTTGTCGCCCATGTGAACGGCCTCTTCCATGTCATGGGTGACGAGGATGATGGTGGTGCCGAAGCGTTTCTGGATCGCCAGCAGATCCTCCTGCGCCTTGTTGCGGATGATCGGGTCGAGCGCGCCGAACGGCTCATCCATCAACAGCACGTTGGGTTCCGCGGCAAGCGCCCGGGCGACGCCGACGCGCTGCTGCTGGCCGCCGGAAAGCTCATGCGGATAGCGTGGCCCGTAGGCTTGCGGGTCGAGCTGGTATAGCGTCATCAGCTCGTCGACGCGGGCCTTGATGCGGTTGGCGCCCCAGCCGAGCAATACCGGCACAGTGGCGATGTTCTGCGCCACCGTGCGATGCGGAAACAGGCCGTGGCCCTGGATGGCATAGCCGATGCTGCGACGCAGCTCATAATCCGGGACCGAGCGGTTGTCGACGCCGTCGAGCTTGATCACGCCCGATGTCGGCTCGACCAGCCGGTTGATCATGCGAAGCAGCGTCGTCTTGCCGGAGCCGGAGGTGCCGACGATGACGGCGATGCTGCGCGGCTCGATTACTATCGACACGTCGTCGACGACTGTCGTCTCGCCGTAGCGCTTGGTAATGCCTTCGATCTCGATCATGCCGTTTCAACCCTGCGCTTGCTGGCGCTCATTTCGATCACTGCATCGAGGATGATGGCAGCGGCGAAGGCCAGCACCACCGTGGGAACAGCACCGAGCAGCACCAGGTCCATCGCCGTCTGGCCGACCCCCTGGAATACGAACACGCCAAAGCCGCCGCCGCCGATCAACGCGGCAATCGTGGCGAGGCCGATATTCTGCACCAGCACGATGCGGATGCCGGTGAGGATCACCGGGAAAGCCAGCGGAAACTCGACGCCGAACAGCCGCTGGCGATCGGTCATGCCCATGCCCCGCGCTGCGTCGTTGGCGGCACGCGGCACACCGGCGAGGCCGACCACGGTGTTGGCCACCACCGGCAGCAGCGAATAGAGGAACAAAGCGACGAAAGCCGGCGCCGTGCCGATGCCGCGAATGCCGAGCGCGGCAGCACCCGGCACATGCGAAGCGACCCAGCCGAGCGGTGCGATCAAGAGGCCGAACAGCGCGATCGAAGGAATGGTCTGGATGATATTCAGCACGTTGAGCACGCCGGCCCGCAATTTCTCGACGCGATGGCAGAGGATGCCGAGCGGCAGGCCGATGATCACCGCTGCCGCCAGCGAACCCAGCGCCAGCGTCACATGCTTGGAGCCTTCCGCCCAAAAACTATCGGAGCGATTGAAATATTCCTTGAGGATCGACAGGCTGTTCCAGCTTCCCGAGACGAGCAGCAGGCCGATCGCCGCGGCGGCGACAACAAGCACGCCGATCCGTGCCTGCGGCGACAGGTTCAGCCGCGTAAGCACGTCGGCGAGCAGAAGCGTGAAGGCGAAGATAAGCAGCCAAAAGCCCGAAGCCGGCGAGATACGGGCGAAGGTGTTGCCGGCAGGTGTCAGGAAACTGCCGGCGACGCCGATCAGCAGCGCCAGCGCTGCAAGCGCAACCACACTGGCGGCGAGGCGCAGAACAAGCGGCGTTTTCAGCAGCGCAATGAGCGCCGCTGCGACAACAATCGCCATCAACAGCGGACCGACCGTCGCAGGCAAAGATTCGAGGATCGAGCGCGCCTCGCCGGGTACAATGCGATTGGCGCGGAAGGTGGCGAATGGTGCCGCAAAAGCCGCATAGGCCGATATCGCCGCGATGACCACGCCGAGCTTGTCGAACCGGATGCGCACGCCCTCGCCCATCGGCCGATCCGGCGCACCTCGAAAGCGGCGCGCCGGAATCGCCTTACTTGAGGAAGCCGTTCTTTTTCAAAAAGTCCTCAGCGACGCCCTTGACCGGCTCGCCGCCAACCTGCACGCGGCCATTCAACTCCTGCAGCGTGACAAGGTCGAGCTTGGCGAACACCGGCTTCAGCAGTGTCTCGATCTCGGGATGCTCCTTCAGCACCGCCTCGCGGATGATCGGCGCCGGCTGGTAGACCGGCTGCACACCCTTGTCGTCTTCAAGCACGACGAGGCCGGAGGGCGCGATGCCGCCGTCGGTGCCGTAGACCATGGCGGCGTTGGCGCCGTTGGTCTGGTTGGCCGCAGCGGCAATGGTCGCCGCCGTGTCGCCGCCCGACAGCGTGATCAACTGGTCCGGCTTTAGCGTGAAGCCATAGGTCTTCTGGAAAGCGGGCAGCGCGGCCGCCGAATTGACGAACTCGGCGGAGGCCGCCAGCACCACCTTGCCGGCGCCCGAGACATATTTGCCGAAGTCGGAAAGGGTGACGAGCTTATTGGTATCGGCGACCTCCTTGCGCAGGGCGATCGCCCAGGTGTTGTTGGCCGGTGACGGTGACAGCCAGACGATCTTGTTGGAGTCGTAGTCGAGCTTCTTGGCAGTCTCATAGGCCTTGGCGGCGTCTTTCCACACCGGATCGTCGGCCTTCTCGAAGAAGAAGGCGGCGTTGCCGGTGTATTCCGGATAGATGTCGATCTCGCCGGCTGTAATCGCCTTGCGTACCACGGGCGTGCCGCCGAGCTGGATACGGTCGGTAGTCTGGATATTATTGGCGTTCAGCACCAGCTGGATGATATTGCCGAGCACACCGCCCTCGGTGTCGATCTTCGACGACACCACCACCTGGGCACTCGCCGAGGCCAACGCAATTCCGAGCGCCAGTACAGCGCCGGCCAGAATCTTGATTGAAAACATCTCACAAATCCCTTGCTGTGAACCGGAATACGGCTGCCGCATATGAGCATGGCTTCGATGCCCCGTCGGGGTACACGGTTTCATAAGAGGGGGGATGGGCGCAATAATTTTGTTCGGATGTGAGTGAATCCGCTGCCGCGACGTCCCGACAGGGTGACGTCAGTTGGCCGCGCGCAAGCCCGTCATCTTCAACACGCCCAGTGCCACGAAGCACAGCACGACGACCGGGAAAATCATCCAGTTCAACATCTCCCAGCCCCAGGCATTGTAGACTGCCCCCGACATCAGCGAGGCGAAGGCGACGGAGCCGAACAGGACGAAATCGTGGAACCCCTGGACCTTGCCTTTTTCGGATGACTGGTAGCTGTCGGCCACCATGGCGGTGGCACCGATGAAGCTGAAGTTCCAGCCAAGGCCGAGCAGGATCAGCGCCGTCCAGAACTGCCACAGTGCCAACCCTGACAGCGCCACTATGGCGCAGCCAATCAGCAGCACCAGGCCGATGGCCACGATCCGCTCAGCGCCGAAGCGATAGATCAGCGACCCCGTGAAGAAGCTCGGCGCGAACATCGCCATGACGTGCCAGGAAATGCCGAGCGTGGCGTCGTCGGTCGAAAGGCCGCAGCCGACCATGGCCAGAGGCGCGCCGGTCATCACGAAGCTCATCAGTGCGTAGCTGCCGATGGCGCAAAACAACGCCGCGACGAAGCGTGGCCTGGTGACGATTTCCGAGAGCGGCCGGGCGTCGCTGTCGGAAATTTCCACCTTCTCGGTTGCCTTGGCTGGGATACGCAACAAAGAGAGAATGGCGGCGCCGACCGCCGCCAGCACCAGGATGGACGCAAACGAGCCGGCAAACTTCACCGGCGAGAATAGATCGCCGGTGAAGATGACGATCTGCGGCCCGAGTATGGCGGTGACGATGCCGCCGGCCAGCACGAAGGAGATGGCACGCGCCTTGAATTCAGGCGGAGCATTGTCGGCGGCGGCAAAGCGGAATTGCTGGACGAAGGCGCCCCCGATGCCGATCACGGCCAAGCCGAAAGCGAACAGCCAGAAGCTGTCATGAAACAGCGCCAACGTGGCGATCAGGCCGCCAAGCGCTGTCACCCCCGTGCCGGTCATGAAGCCGTCGCGCTGGCCGAGCCGGCGGATGATCGCCGCGGCCGGCAGGGAACCGAGCGCCACGCCGACATTGAAGCCGGTGATCGGCGCGGTTGCCAGCGACTTGTCAGCGTCGAGCAGGTACTGCCCGGCCAATCCGCCCATGGAAATGGCGATGGGTGCGGCCGAGCCGATGATCGCCTGCGAGGCTGCGAGGATGAAGGCGGTGCGACGCGCTTCCTTGCCCGCCTCAACGGCGACGACAGCAGTCATGAGGCGTCCTTGCCCCGGCCCTCGCCACGCACCCGGCGCGACACGCGATCAAGCACCGCATTGACCAGTTTCGGCTCGTCTTCTTCGTAAAATGCCTTGGCGATGTCGACATATTCGGAGACGATGACCGCCACCGGCACGTCCTCGCGCTGCATCAGCTCGTAGACGCCGGCGCGCAATATGGCGCGCAACGTCGAATCGAGCCTCGACAGAGGCCAGTCCTCGGTCAGCGCCTGTCGGATGACTGGATCGATGGTCTTCTGGTGCTCGACAACGCCGGCAAGAATGGCGCGAAACCATTGCGCATCGGCTTCGCGATAGAGCGCGCCATCGACTTCCTTGCCGAGCCTGAACGCCTCGTATTCGGCGGTGATCTCAAACACACCGCTGCCGGCGACGTCCATCTGGTAGAGCGCCTGCACGGCGGCCAGACGGGCAGCACCGCGCTTGTTGGCATGGCGAACCGCAGGCTGGCCGGGCGAAGCGGGTTCGCTCACGTTCGCTCTCCCAGCTGTTCCTTTAGAGCGATCATGGTCAGCGCCGCACGCGCCGCAAAGCCGCCCTTGTCGCCTTCCGAACGTCTTGCTCGCGTCCATGCCTGTTCGTCGTTTTCGGTGGTCAGGATGCCGTTGCCGATGCAGACTGCATCCTGCACGGACAGGTCCATCAGGGCACGGCTGGATTCATTGGCGACGATATCGAAATGATAGGTGTCGCCGCGGACCACCGTGCCGAGGGCGACGAAGCCGTCATAGTTCGTCCCGCCTTCGGAGGCACCGTCGAGCGCGAAGGAAATCACCGCCGGGATTTCGAGCGAGCCCGGAACAGTGACGACATCGTATGTCGCGCCCGCTTCCTCGAGGGCCTTTGTCGCGCCTTCGAGCAACGCGTCGGCAAGGTCGTCGTGAAAGCGCGCCTCGATGACAAGAAGGTGGGCCTTCTTCTTCGGACGGATGAACGCTTTGCCGTGTTGGGATGTGCCTGCCATAGATGTCTCCGGGGATCGCCGGTGACTTAGGCCGAAGCCGGTTTGATCGCAAGCGGAAGATTGCCGAAGGAACTTTCAAGGCCAACTCGGCGGCGGTCGCATCAGGGAATGGGCTTTATGGACGAGCGCCTCAAAGCCCCTCTTTAGCCGCCTCCACCAGTCGCGCCGCGTAGCGGGCCATGGTGTCGATCTCGAGATTGACGCGATCGCCGACCTGGCGTTCGCCCCAGGTGGTGACCGTCAGCGAGTGGTGGATCAACAGCACGTCGAAGCGGCTGCCTTCGACCTTGTTGACGGTGAGCGAAGTGCCGTCGAGTGCGACGGAACCCTTGGGCGCGATGAATTTTGCCAGGTCGCGCGGTGCATCCAGGGTGAAGCGAACGGCGTCGCCTTCCTCCTTGCGCCCCACGATCTCGGCCATGCCGTCGACATGGCCTGAAACGATATGGCCGCCAAGCTCGTCGCCGATCTTCAGCGCCCGCTCCAGGTTGATGCGCGTGCCGGATTTCCAGCCCATCGCGGTCGTCAGCCTGAGTGCTTCTTCCCAGGCCTCGACCTCGAACCAGCGTGCGTTGGCGCCGTCTTCCGGCAATCCCGTCACCGTCAGGCAGACGCCGCCGCAGGAAATCGAGGCGCCGATGGCAATGGTCTGCGGATCGTAAGCGGTGTCGATACGCAAACCGACGCCTTCCCTGAGCGGCATCACGGCAGCGACGGTGCCGACATCGGTGACGATTCCAGTGAACATTAGTTTGGCCCCGTGAACATCAGTTCGGTCCTAGATGTCTCTTATCCATTCCGCATATGTATCTTCGCCGAAACGCATGTTGCGCAATTTGCGAAATCCCGGCGGGATATTGTTGGCATCGACCGGCGATGCAATGCCGTCCCCGCCGATCGCATCCGGCCCCTGAAACAGCACGATGCGGTCGACTAGGCCTTCCTCAAGGAACGCCTTGGCCACCTCGGCGCCGCCCTCGACCAGCACGCTGGCCATGCCGAGCGCCGCCAGATCCTCGAGCAGTTCCGGCAACGCAATATCGCCTTCATACGTCTCAGTGCCGATAAAGCGCACGCCGGTGCGTTCGAGCGCGGCGCGCCGGTGCGGATCGGCCTCGGCGCAGGCAGCGACATAGAGCGGCACACGGTTGACGCCGGCGACCAGTTTCGAAGTCTCGGGTAGCCTGATCTGACGGTCGAGTACGATGCGCGCCGGCGAACGGCTCTCCAGTCCCGGAAGCCGAACCGTCAGCGCCGGATCGTCCTCCAGTGCCGTGCCGATGCCGATCAATATGCCATCGGCTTCGGCGCGCATCAGATAGACTTCGCGCCGCGCAATATCGCCGGTGATGGAGACCTGTCCCTCGCCTTTCACGCCGATCTTGTTGTCGCTCGAAAGCGCAAGTTTCAGGATCACTTCCGGGCGTTTTTTCAGAGATCGAATTAAATAGCCGGCCATCTGCTCCGCGGCCTCGGCCGCCAACACTTTTTCCACCACTTCGACGCCGGCGGCACGCAAGATTGCATAGCCCTTGCCGGAAACACGCGGGTCCGGATCGCTGGCAGCGCCGACCACACGCGCCACGCCGGCACTGACCAGCGCATTGGCGCAAGGCGGCGTGCGGCCGTGATGGGCGCAGGGCTCCAGCGTTACATAGGCGGTGGCGCCGCGCGCCAGTTCGCCGGCCTCTGCCAAAGCCTCGGTCTCGGCATGCGGCCGGCCGCCGACGGCGGTGACGCCGCTGCCGACGATCATCGGCCCGTCGCCGTCATCGCGCACGATCAGCGTGCCGACGGAAGGGTTGGTCGAGGTCCGCCCGGCATTCTTGCGCGACAGCCTGAGGGCTGCCGCCATATAGCGGCGATCGAGGACCTCTTGCTCAGCCGTGCTGCGTTCGGACCCTGCCATGCTCAGCTGGCGTCCTCTTCGCTCTTCAGCTCTTCGCCCCTGGGCTCGTCGGTTTTGAGCTCGTCGCCTTTGAGTTCGCCCAACACGTCGTGGAAATCCTTGGCCTCGCGGAAATTGCGGTAGACGGAGGCAAAGCGCACATAGGCGACATCATCGAGCGACTTAAGTGCTTCCATGACCAGCCGGCCGACTTCCCCCGAGGCCACCTCGGTCTCGCCCGAGCTTTCGAGCTGGCGCACGATGCCGGTCACCGCCCGATCGATACGTTCCGGGTCGACATTGCGCTTGCGTACCGCGATCTCGACAGAGCGCAGCAACTTGTCGCGGTCGAACGGCACCTTGCGTCCAGACTTCTTCACCACGACGAGATCGCGCAGTTGTACCCGCTCGAAAGTGGTGAAGCGGCCGCCGCAATCCGGGCAGACGCGCCGCCTGCGGATCGCCGCGCCGTCTTCGGCGGGGCGAGAATCCTTCACCTGCGTATCTTCGGACTGGCAATAAGGGCAGCGCATGGAGAGCCTTCGGTTCGCGATTCTCGTGGAGCGAAAGGCTTAGAGGTTTTTGCCGCCGTGGCAAAGTATGGCCGATGACCGATCGCGTCTCAGAGATAGCGAGGCGCGAGGAAAATTGCGAGAGCGGCAATCAGTTGACAGCGGTCCGCCAATCAGGGCGCGACGTCGCCGGTCGGGAAGCCGCAAGACGTGCCGAGATAGCGATAGGCCTTGGTGAAGCCGTCCATCGATATGGTCGCGACCGGCTTGTCGGCGAAGCTGACATCGAGGGCGCTGGTGCGGCGCATGGCGCGCAGTACCGCGAGCGTGGTCTCGGACTTGTTGTCTATCATCCACTGTCCGTCGGCGATAAGACGAAAACCGGCCTTGATCTTGTCGTTGACGTCCCGGAACACCACCGGGATGTTATCGCCCTTGGGCAAGTCACTGTTTCTCACGGCGATGATGAGGCTCGGATAACCATCGGGTGGCAACACGTCGCCGTTCGAGATGGCCAGTGTAAGGGTGCCGCTGGTGCCGTTTGCGTCGAAAAAGACCGTCGACGCGGCGCAGGTCTTGCGCACATCCTCACCGGTGTTGACCTCGTCCATCGTGGTGGACCACCTGCCGAAGGTCTCTGTCTTGGGTGTTGCCGGGGTTGGCTCGGTCTGCGCCAAGGCGCGGCCGGACAGCTGCAGAATAGCCGATGCCAGCAAGGCACCAAAGCCGGCGAAACGGAAAGTTTGCATCATTAAGCTTCTCCGCAGTTGCCTTGCTGTCGCACCGGAGTTGTCACGGGCGACACTCCGCGTCGGTCAACCAAGATACGGGTAAAGCGGAAAACGATCGGTCAATGCCGCCACCTTGGCCTTCACGGTCGCCTCGACGGCCGCATTGCCCTCGTCGGAATTGGCGACCTTCAGCCCATCCAGCACTTCGGCGATCAGCTTGCCGATCTCGCGGAACTCGGCCTGACCGAAGCCGCGCGTGGTGCCGGCCGGCGTGCCGAGCCGAACGCCCGATGTCACGAAAGGCTTTTCCGGATCGAAGGGGATGCCGTTCTTGTTGCAGGTGATGTTGGCGCGGCC
This sequence comes from Mesorhizobium sp. M0808, assembly GCF_040320025.1. Classification (NCBI taxonomy): domain Bacteria; kingdom Pseudomonadati; phylum Pseudomonadota; class Alphaproteobacteria; order Hyphomicrobiales; family Phyllobacteriaceae; genus Mesorhizobium; species Mesorhizobium sp. M0808. The sequence continues at coordinate 42,716 of NZ_JAMYOX010000020.1, read as the reverse complement.
AAGGGCAGCCTCGGCGCGCTTGCCGGTGGCGTTCTTGGGACGCAGGTCGACCAACATCAGATGGTTGTCGGTGCCGCCGGAGACGATGTCGAGACCGGTTTCCTGCAGACTGGAGGCCAGCGCCTTGGCATTGGCGACGACGCTCTCCGCATAGATCTTGAAGCTCGGCTTCAGCGCCTCGCCCAGAGCCACCGCCTTTGCGGCGATCACATGCATCAGCGGTCCACCCTGCAGGCCGGGGAAGACGGCGGAATTCATCTTCTTGGCAATATCCTCGTCATTGCAAAGGATCATGCCGCCGCGCGGCCCGCGCAGCGATTTGTGCGTCGTGGTGGTGACCACATGGGCATGCGGCAGCGGCGACGGATGCATGCCGCCGGCGACCAGGCCGGCGATGTGAGCCATGTCGACCATCAGATAGGCACCGATCGAATCGGCGATCTCGCGAAAACGCTTCCAGTCCCAGACACGTGAATAGGCTGTGCCGCCGGCCAGGATCAATTTCGGCCTGGTCTCATGGGCGGTCTTCTCGATCGCATCCATGTCGAGCAGATGATCGTCCCGGCGCACGCCATAGGAGACGACCTTGAACCATTTGCCGCTCATATTGACCGGCGAGCCATGTGTCAGGTGTCCGCCGGAATTGAGGTCGAGGCCCATGAAGGTGTCGCCGGGCTGCAGCAACGCCAGGAACACCGCCTGGTTCATCTGGCTGCCGGAATTCGGCTGGACGTTGGCGAAGTTGCAGCCGAACAGCTTTTTCGCGCGTTCGATGGCCAGTTCCTCGGCGACATCGACGAATTGGCAGCCGCCATAGTAGCGCTTGCCCGGATAGCCCTCGGCATATTTGTTGGTCATGATCGACCCCTGTGCCTCGAGCACGGCACGCGAGACGATATTTTCCGAGGCAATCAGCTCGATCTCGTGGCGCTGGCGGCCGAGTTCGTTGCGGATTGCGCCGAAAATCTCGGGGTCGGCATCGGCAAGCGTGGTTTCGAAAAAGGATTCGAATTTGTTCGACACTGCCGCTGCTGTTGCCATGGGTTGAAATCCTCAAGGTTCGGGGTCTGTCGCGCCATTAACACAGTTGCTTTCGGCCCGCCACGTTTGCAGCGCAAAATTTGCTGGCCGGATTGCGCCAGAGAGACTGGCAGCCTCTATTTCCTTGCCTGCCGGCCCTTCAGCAGGGCCTCGGTGAGCGTGATCTCGGTGAACAGCGCCTGCATCGTATGGTCGTTAATCTGGCCGCTGCGAAACATTGCGCGAACCGCTGCGCGTTCGGCCTCAATGCCCGCCAGCCTCAATTCGAGCTCCAGCCGTCCGGCCTCGCGGGCCTCGGCGCGCGCCTCGTCGGCCTCGTCGGAGGCAGCGATGCGGCGACGGTAGCCAGCGACGATGCTGTCGGCGGCGGCAAGCCGGGCGCCGGGTATATCCCCTTCATCGCCGTCGGTCGCGCCGGCCATGCTCTCGATGCGGGCGATGGCGGCCTTGGCCGCGCCCACGCGCGCAAGACGCTCCTCGGCAGCGCCAGGATCCTCGCCCGGCTCGACCAGCCCCCGTGCCACCTTGGGCAAGGCAAGGCTGGCAATGAGCAATGAGCAGATGATGACGCCTGCGGCGAGGAAGATCACCACGTCGCGCGCCGGAAAGGGCGAACCATTCGGCATGGTGAGCGGCAGCGACAGGATGCCGGCCAGCGTGATGGCGCCGCGCACGCCTGCAACAGAGCCGGCGATCCGGACGCGCAGTCCGAACGGCTCGGCCTTCTGCTCGCGTAATCGCGCCGAGAGGCGCGTCGCGATGTCGCCGACCCAGATCCACAGGAAGCGCAGCCCGATCAGGCATAGTGTCAGCGCGACCACCGTGGCGATTGGCTGGATGACCGGATAGCGGCTGCCGAGCTCAGGCGGCACGTTGCCGATGATTTCGGGAAGCTGCAACCCGAGCAGGATGAACAGCGCGCCGTTGAAGACGAAGGATAGCGTCGTCCACAGCGATACGGTCTGTATGCGCGCCGAGACGCCGAGAAAGCGGAAAATCCCGGAGCCGCCGGTGAGCACTCCGGCCGTGACCGCCGCCAGAATGCCCGAGGCGCTGACATTCTCGGCGCCGAGATAGGCGATGAACGGCAGCAGGACCATGACCAGCACCTGCGCCTCGGCCGGCACGCCGCCGATACGGTTCAGCAATTGCAGCACCTTGGCAGCGACGAACAAGGCAGCCACGCCGGCCAGGATGCCGGCAGCGACGGCATAGAGGAAAGTCACGGACGCCGCGACGAAGGAGAAGCTGCCGGTCAAGGCAGCTGCCACCGCAAAGCGGAACATCACGAGGCCCGACGCATCGTTGAGCAGCGCCTCGCCCTCCAGGATGTGCATCAGCCGGGCCGGGACCAGGCTCTTGTCGACGATCGAGGAGACGGCCACCGCATCGGTGGGCGACAGCACCGCAGCAAGCGCGAAAGCGACGACAAGCGGGATGCTCGGGACAAGCCAGTGCAAGGCGTAGCCGAAGCCGACAATGGTGAAGAAGACCAGCCCGATGGCGAGGTCGAGGATCGGCCCGCGCAGCGCGATCAGTTCGCGCTTGGGCGCGCCATAGGCGTCGCTGAACAGCAGCGGCGGGATGAACACCAGCAGAAACAGCTCGGGATCGATCTCGACATGCATTCCGCGCACCGGCCAGGCCAGTGCCGCGCCGATGGCGATCTGCAGTACCGGCAGCGGCACCCGCACCAGCCGGACCAGCGCGCCCGAAACGGCGACGAAGATGAGCACGACCAGAACGAACATTGCGACATGCATGATGCGATTTCCGACTACAGCGCCGCGTCCTTTTTCCGGCAATCGGCCCAGCAAAGCTTTCCGCGAAAGACTCGGCAACGAAAAAGGCCGCCTTCCGGCGGCCTTTTGCAAATGAACTCAGCTGCTTAGAGCGCGGATGTGATCTGCAGCTCGTTGGCTCCGTCGAGGCCGTAAATGTCGTCACGGAACTGGACCACGCCCGGCCCTGTCGACCAGGCCGAGACGTAGAGAAAATAAACCGGCACCGGATTGGTGACCTGCACCGGCGTGTTCTCCCCGGTCTTGATCGCCGCCTCGAAATGCTGGCGATCCCAGCCCGGTGTGTCGCGCAGAATCCAGGTGACGAGGTCGCGCACGTTCTGAACCCGCACGCAGCCAGAGGAATCGAAGCGCATCAGCTTGCCGAACAGGCTCTGCTGCGGCGTGTCGTGCATGTAGACGCCGTCCGGGCTGGGGAAATTGATCTTGACCGAGGCCATCGCGTTGCCGGAACCGGGATCCTGGCGGAAGCGGTATTTGGCGGCATCGTCGGTTGACCAGTCGACCGTCATTGGGTCGACCTCGCTGCCGTCCGGCGCAAACAGGCGGATATGGCTGTCCTTGAGATAGTTGGGGTCCTTCCGCATCAGCGGAATGATGTCCTTGCGCACGATCGAGACCGGCGCGTTCCAGTACGGATTGACGATGATTTCGTTGATCTTGGAATTGACGATCGGCGTCTGGCGATCGATCTTGCCGACGATTGCGGTGTGGCGCAGCACAACGCGGTCGTTCTCGACAGCCTCGATCTGCGCCGCCGGGATGTCGACCAGCACATAGCGGTTGCCAAGCGTGCCGGCCCGCTCACGCAGCCGTTGCAGATTGGTCTGCAGCTGACCAAGCCGAACCGGCGCCGACACGTTCATTGCCGCGAAAGTATATTTGCCCGTGGTTCCGTCGGCCGGCAAGCCGTGACGCAACTGGAAGCGCTTGAGCGCCGAGTCGACGTAAGAATCGAACGCTTCCGAGAGCCCGGCGCTCTGCGCCAGATCGCCCGATATCATCAAGCGCCTGCGTAGCGGCACCACATCGGGATCCTCGACGCCAAGCTGCAGCTTCTTCGTGTCTGGAACCTGCTCCCAGCCGCCTTGCGCGACGATATTCTGATACTGCATGATCGCCTGCTCGGTGAAGGACACCGTCTGCAGGCTGAAGATCGGCAGCGTCGAGGCAACCTTGCCGCCTTCGCTGGCACGCGCATCGAATTGGTCGTCCCAATTGCCGCGCGCCGAGGATTTCAGGATATCCCCGATCACATCCTGCGCACTGGCGCGGCCGGCGACCATTGCGGCTGCGAGCGCGGAGGCTCCTGAAAGGAAGAAACGGCGGCTGGTTCTCATGGACGTTCCAGACATTCTTGCTACAATTCAACCCACCGGGCGGTCTCGCCCGCACTCTAGAGTTGGCTTCTTAACAATTAGCCAACCATGGCCCGCATCACTTCGGTGTAAAACCACATGGGAAGTGACTTGAGCACAGGACAAATGCACGGCTTTGGCCCCAGCATCACCCGCATCTTCGGTTCCATTGGAATATGGCGGCAACGTGGCTGTTGCTCGAATTTGGATCGGCCGGCCTGACGAAACGGCAAGACCGGTGCTTTTCGGCACCGGCCTTTGGTCCACTCCGCGGCAGCACTTCCGTAGTCCAGCTTCAGATCTAGATGCGATTACATACGGTAGGCGATGGTATCGTTCCAGAACCGATCCAGGCGCTGCAGGGCGCGGTTCATCTGCTTGAACTCTTCCGTGTTGATGCCGCCAACCTGCTCGATCGAACCGACATGGCGCTCGTAGAGGCCGGCGACGACTTCCGCCACCTCATTGCCCTTCGGCGTCAGCGAAACCCGCACCGAACGGCGGTCGATGCGCGAGCGCTGGTGGTTGATGAAGCCGAGATCGACCAGCTTCTTCAGATTGTAGGAGACATTCGAGCCGAGATAATAGCCGCGCGAGCGCAGTTCGCCGGCGGTCAGCTCCGAATTGCCGATGTTGAACAGGAGCAGCGCCTGGATGGCGTTGATGTCGGAGCGACCGTTGCGGTCGAATTCGTCCTTGATCACGTCAAGCAGACGGCGATGCAGCCGCTCGACCAGCTGCAGCGATTCCATGTACAGCGAACGGATCGCCTCGCGGCGGTCATCGGATACGTTGGCGGTCTTCGCCGCCGGACGCGAATTGATCATTGTCTTTGCCTCTCGTTTGTCGCCCGGTGATTTTTTGTTCTTCACCTTGATCGCGACACTATCGAATACTCATAAAATTCGACTTAAACGCCAAGGCTAACAAGAGCTTACCGGTAAGGGGTTTCGAAAGAGGCTTAACGGACGGTCACCCGAGCAAGGATAATTAACCTAAAGATTTAGCCAACGATCCTGGCCGGAATTGCTATCGCCGGGGTTGCCGCTTCTGGATCCAGATCACCACGCGGAACACTATGTAGAGCAGCGCCACCGCAAGGTGCGAGGCGACGATCAGCGGCCGGTGGCCGAACAGCTCGGGGAAGCCGGCATACATGACGCACTCGGTCACCGCGCAGATGAACCAGATCACCGGCCCCCAGGACGCCAGCATCCAGAGGCCGGCGGCAGCGAACGGAAAAAACACCGCCAGCACCACCGCCGCCACCTGCCAGTGCACCGGCATCAGGTCGAAGCGCCACAACGGGCCGGGGTAAAAGCCGATCAGCCGGATCCAGTACAAGATGCCGAACAGCAGACAGTAGCCGGCGATGACGCGCTGGAACCAGGCGAAGATGACCTCGATCGTCGAGGGCTGCAGCACCACGCGTCTCGAGGCGACCTCGCTCACAGCTTCAATTCCCGTTCGCCGAGCGGTGCGAAATAGGCGTCGACGTTGGCGGCGCTGACGTCATCGATGCCTGCCGGCCGCCATTGCGGCGTCGAGCCTTTATCGATGATGGCGGCGCGGATACCTTCATAGAAGTCGTGCCCGGCAAGCATGCGGTTGAGGATACGGAACTCCATTTTCATGCACTCGTCCATCGACAACGTCTGCCCGGCGCTGATCTGGCGCCATGCAACATGCAAGCTGGTCGGTGAACGTGTGCGGATGGTGGCCAGCGTCTTTGCCGCGAACTCGTCGGCAGCGGCTGCCCGCTCCAGGCTAGCGACGATATCGGCCAGCGACGGCTGCGCGAAATGCCGGGCGATGGCTTCCAGCGTCGGCCTGTCGGTCTCGCGCCTGGCCGGGACGAAGCAGCCGCGCAGCACCGATTCCGGGTCGCCGCTTTCCGCCAGACGGTCGAGGAAGCCGGCCTGGCCCTCCGCCTTGATCGTATGGGTGGCGAGGCCCGACCACAAAGCATCGCCATAGCGGATGCGGTTGCCGGTCAGCGCCAGATACATGCCGAAGCTGCCGCCGAGATCCGGCAACAGATGGCTGGCGCCGACATCCGGGAAAAAGCCGATGCCGACCTCGGGCATGGCAAACTGGGCGTTCTCGGTCAGCACTCGCTGCGAGCCATGGAAGGAGATACCTACGCCGCCGCCCATGACGATGCCGTCGATCACCGCGACATAGGGTTTCTTGAAGCGGGCGATGCGGGCATTCAGCCGGTATTCATCGGCGAAGAAATCGACCGGAGGCCTTCCTGCGCGGCCGGCTTCGTAGATGTGGAGGATGTCGCCGCCCGCCGAAAATGCCCTGCCCTCGGCCTTGACGACGACAACGTCGACGCCGTCGTCGCGCTCCCAACTGCGCAGCGCCTTGTCCAGCGCCTTGACCATGCGGTGGGTTACGGCATTGAGCGCCTGCGGCCGCGTCAGCGTGACGACGCCGGCCCTGCCCAATCTTTCGAAGCGAATCTCGTCGCCTCCGCCAAAATCCATCGCCAGAGAATCCCTCCCCGCGCCCGCCGGGAGTGAAGTGCTAAAGCGTGGCGCATGGCCGCGTCAATGGCGGCGCCCAATCCGCTGCATGGTCGTCGGCGTCACCCAGTGCTAATGCTGGCGCTTTGAACCGGAAGGTTGAACCATGCCTTGGTTGCCGCGCCTTGCTGTTGTGGTGGTCGGCCTGATCGCTGCGAACGCTCCTCCCGTATCGGCCGGAACCGTCGACGAGCTCTATCAATCGCAGACCATCGTCACCGGCCAGGGCGAGGTCAACAGGCAGATCGGTTTCAAGGCCTGCCTCGATGCGGTGCTGGTTCGTGTGTCCGGCGATCAGCGGCTGCCGAAGAGAACTGAGATGGCGGCGCCGCGCGACAAGGCCGGCAGCTTCGTTGCCGAATTCCGCTATCGCGACCGTCTCGAAGGCATTCCGGTCCATGACGAACAGGGCACCCATGACCGGCCGCACGATCTCACTTGTCTGTACAGGCCTGACGTTATCGATCCGGTGCTTGCCACGCTCGGCAGCAAACCATGGCTTGGCGAGCGGCCACGCCTGGTAATTTTCCTGGCGGCGGAGCAAGGCACAAGGCAGTTCGTGCTGACCGCCGACGATGAGCGCGGGGCGGCGATGCGCGAATCGTTCGTCAACGCCACCGGTCCGCTGGTCATGCGGATTGTGTTTCCCGAAGCGTCGCTGCTATCGGCCTCAAAGCTTAACGACCAGGCCCTGCGCCATGCCGATATCACGACGCTGGACCAGCTTGCCAGGAAGGCCGGAGCCGACCAGGCGCTCGCCGGCAGTATCGTCTGGAGCGACAAGGAACTGGGCTGGATAGCCGACTGGCGGCTTGCCTTGAATGGCAAGAGCTACAATTGGCAAGTGCGCGGCGTCAGCTTCGACGAGGCATTCCGCGTCGCCATGCGGGGTGCTGCGCAGATCCTATCGGGCAATGGGCAACCAGAATAGCGCCCGACAGGACCGCTGGCACAATCGTGTCGCATTGGTCAGCAGCGAAAGCTCGTGGTAAAAGCCGCCCGATCCGGAGTTTTTGCGATGAACAAATTCACCCCTGCAAAGCCTGCCGGCGCGCGCAGCGTCGACGAGATCACCGGCAGCCGGCGGCTGCGGCGCATGCGCAAGGCCGATTGGTCGCGCCGCCTTGTCCAGGAGAACCGGCTGTCGGTCGACGATCTGATCTGGCCGATCTTCGTCGTCGACGGCAGACAAGTGCGCGAACCGATTGCCGCCATGCCCGGCGTGTTCCGCCTGTCGCTCGACCTCGCCGTCAAGGAGGCTGAGCGAGCGGCCAAACTTGGCATTCCGGCGATCGCCACTTTCCCCAATGTCGAGCTCGGCCTGCGCGATCAGACCGGTTCGCATATCCTCGATCCGGAAAACATCATCAACCGTGCCACCCGCGCCATCAAGCACGCGGTGCCGGAGATCGGCATCATCACCGACGCCGCGCTTGACCCTTTCACCTCGCATGGCCATGACGGCATCTTGCGCGAGGGCATTATCGTCAATGATGAAACGGTGGAGCAGGTGACGGCGGCGGCAGTCATCCAGGCGGCGGCGGGGGCCGACATCATTGCCCCCTCGGACATGATGGACGGCCGGATCGGTGCCATCCGCGATGCGCTCGACGCCAATGGATTTCAGGATGTGGCGATCATGTCCTATGCGACCAAGTTCGCATCCGCCTTTTACGGCCCCTATCGTGAGGCGGTCGGCACCGCCGGCCTGCTCAAGGGCGACAAGAAGACCTATTACATCGACCACGCCAATTCCGACGAAGCGGTGCGCGAGGCCGAGCAGGATCTCGCCGAGGGCGCCGACATGCTGATGGTCAAGCCCGGCCTGCCCTATCTCGACATCATCCGGCGGCTCAAGGACGAGTTGCAGATGCCGACCTTCGCCTATCAGGTCTCGGGCGAATATTCGATGATCAAGGCCGCCGCCGCCAATGGCTGGATCGATGGCGAAAAGGCGATGCTGGAATCGCTGCTCGCCTTCAAGCGCGCCGGCTGCGACGGGATTCTCACCTACTTTGCGCCCGAAGTGGCGGCGATGCTCAAGGGGTGATGCGCCTTTGTAGCGTCTACATCGAGTAGTGTTCGTTCGTCCAAAGCGCGACATGGAACGCCGCAGGACATCGCTTCAAGTTTACGCTGCCCCTCGTTGCCCTGCCGGGCATTTCTCGCCGTAAAGTGGCAGGGAGAAAGACGCGTTCGTAAAAGATTTCACCAATCTCCAGCGTTGCAAAAATATCGACGTTGCGGCCAGCCCCTTCTCCCCGTCACTATACAGGGAGAAGCTGCCGGCAGGCGGATGACGGGCAGCGCCGACATTGAGATTAGTTATTCCAACATGATTTGGAAGCGATTGCCCCGCCGGCGATTCAAAATACCGCTTGCAAAATGCAATCAGTTAAGCTACCCCGATAACTGCTTGCATCTCACAATTGGTTATCGAGGAGGCTCTCATGTCCAAACTTCGCGTCAGCGCTTTCACCTTGTCGATCGACGGCTTCGGCGCCGGTCCCGACCAAGACCTGAAGAACCCGCTGGGTGTTGGCGGGGAAGCCCTGCACGAATGGATGTTCGGCACCCGCACCTTCCGCAAGATGGTCCTCGGCAAGGATGGCGGGACCACGGACACTGACGAGGCGTTCGCCGCGCGCAGCTTCAAAAATATCGGCGCGTGGATCCTGGGCCGCAACATGTTTGGGCCGATCCGCGGCGAATGGCCGGATGACAGCTGGAAAGGCTGGTGGGGTGACAACCCGCCCTACCATGTGCCGGTCTTCGTGCTCACGCACCATCCACGTGATCCCATTGTCATGGAGGGCGGCACGACCTTCTATTTCGTGACCGACGGCATCCACTCAGCGCTGGAGAAGGCGAAAGCAGTGGTTGACGGCAAGGATGTACGGCTGGGCGGTGGCGTTTCTACGATCCGGCAATATCTCAAGGAAAAGCTCATCGACGAAATGCATCTGGCGATCTCACCGGTCCTGCTAGGCGCCGGCGAGAGCCTTTTTGCCGGCATCGACATGCCCAAGCTCGGCTATCGCTGCAGCGAGCAGGTCGCGACGCCGAAGGCCACGCATGTCATCATCGAGCGCACCTAGCTTGTTGCAGGGCGCCGCCATGGAGGCGCCGCCTTCCTCGCCGCTTTAGTCAGTACTTCTCCGGCACATACAGTTCGCGCGGCAGTACCTGGCGCTCGTATTCGGGATTGAAGACGCGCTCCGGCAGTGTGATCTCTTCGTGCGGCACCTCCTCATAGGGCATCTGCTTGAGGAGATGGTCGATGCAGTTCAGCCGTGCCCGCTTCTTGTCGTTGCCCTCGACGATGAACCACGGGGCTTCCGGGATATTGGTGCGGGCGAACGTTTCTTCCTTGGCCTTGGTGTACTGCTCCCAGCGCACGCGCGACTGGAGGTCCATCGGCGACAGTTTCCATTGCTTCATCGGGTCATGGATGCGCATCAAAAAGCGCATCTGCTGCTCCTCGTCAGTGATCGAAAACCAGTATTTGACAAGCGTAATGCCTGAGCGGACCAGCATGCGTTCGAAATCCGGAACGTCGCGGAAGAACTCCTCGACCTGATCCGGCTGGGCAAAGCCCATTACCCGCTCGACGCCCGAGCGGTTGTACCAGGAGCGGTCGAACAGCACGATCTCGCCGCCGGCCGGCAGATGCGGAACGTAGCGCTGGAAATACCATTGCGACTTCTCGCGCTCGGTCGGCGCCGGAAGTGCTGCGACGCGGCAGATGCGCGGATTAAGCCTCTGGGTGATGCGCTTGATAACACCACCCTTGCCCGCCGAGTCGCGGCCCTCGAAGACCACGACGAGCTTCTTCTTGTGATAGGCGACCCAGGATTGTAGCTTGATCAATTCGGATTGCAGCGTGATGAGATTGCGAAAATACTGCAGGCGGTCGATCGATGGCGGATGCGCATTCTTGTAGATCTTGGCGATCTCCATCGACAGCGCCGGCTCCGAGATTTCCAGCTCATAATCTTCGTCGAGCGTGTCGGCGAGTTCCGCTTCCAGCCAGTCCCTGGCCGGGGAATTCTGTTTTATCTCGGTCATTTGCGCTGCTCCGCTTACAGGCCTTGCCGGCCGCTGTCAGGCGCTCTGCCGCCCGGCCCGGCGGCCGGAAATCGAAGCGCTGGACCGATGTTAGTATAGGCCGGCAATGACGGTTTTATTGCAGCCACTACTGCGCCGGCTGTGCGTTCAATCCGCAAGATGTGATCGAGCTTGCCCTGCGGGGCGGGCGACAAGCGGAACGAATTATCCTACAAATGCCCGGTTCACTGAGGGGCTGTCGTTTGCAACGCCCTTTCCCGATAAATCGTGAGGATACGACATGGAATACCGCACTCTCGGCCGTTCCGGGCTGAAGGTTTCGACCCTGACCATGGGCACCATGACATTCGGCGGCGGCGGCGCGTTTTCGGCGGTTGGCAAGACCGACCTCGACGAGGCGCGTCGGATGATCGACCTTTGCATCGATGCCGGCGTCAATGTCATCGACACCGCCAACGTCTATTCGAACGGGGTGTCGGAAGAGATCATCGGCGAGGCGCTCGGCGGCAAGCGCAAGGGCGACGTGTTGATCGCCTCCAAGGCGCGCATGCGGATCGGCAAAGGCCCCAATGATGAAGGCCTGTCGCGCTACCATCTGATCCGCGAATGCGAGAGGAGCCTGAAGCGCCTCAGGACCGATGTCATCGACATCTATTTCCTGCACGAGTGGGATGGCCTGACACCGCTTGAGGAAACCATCGCCGCGCTCGACACGCTGGTCGCGCAGGGTAAGGTCCGTTATGTCGGCTGCTCCAATTATTCCGGCTGGCAAGTTATGAAGGGGCTGGGGATCAGCGACCGTCATCACCAGCCACGCTTCGTCACCCAGCAGATCCATTACACGCTGGAAGCGCGCGAGGCCGAGTACGAATTGTTGCCGATCTCGGTCGACCAAGGGCTCGGCGTGCTGGTCTGGAGCCCGCTTGCCGGCGGGTTGCTGTCCGGCAAATACCACCGTGACCAGCCGACCGCCCGCCAGCTCAGCGGCTGGTCGGAACCGCCGATCCGCGACGAGGACCGGCTGTGGCGGATCGTCGACGTGCTGATCGATATCGGCAAGAACCACGGTGTGTCGGCAGCGCAAGTGGCGCTTGCCTGGCTACTCGGCCGGCCCGCTGTCAGTTCGCTGGTGATCGGCGGACGAACCGAAGCGCATTTCAAAGACAATATCGCCGCTGCAAGCCTTGTGCTTGCCGATGAGGAGCGCACACGGCTCGACGTGGTCAGCAGGCCGCCCGTGCTCTATCCCTACTGGCACCAGCAATTCACGGCAAAGGACCGGTTCGGGCCGGCCGATCTCGTCCTCGACCGCGACGGCGCCTGAAAAGCCGGGCTCTCCGGACTGCGCCGAGATATGGAGCCCGATCGTGCCTTGCGGTGTTGTGTTTGCGGTCCAATGCTCCTAGGCAAAGGCCAAGCACAATGAAAGGAAACGATATGGCACGAGCACCGAACTACGGTCAGGAACGCAAGGAACGCGACCGGCAGAAGGCTGCCAAGAAGGCGGAAAAGCAGGCTGCCAAGGTCGCAGCCAAGGAGCGATCGAAGCCCGAGGGCGAGAGCGAGTCCCAAACCAAAACCGAAACGACCGAGTGATGACGCCCGGCCTGTCAGGCGGTCCGGGCCTCGGTCAAATCCCGCTATGCCTCAGGCGGGCGCCTTGTCGCTGACGAAGACGTTCACTTCACGCGCGGCGGCAATAAAGGCCCGTCTTGCGTTCATGGCCGGCTTGTCGCCGGCCAGCGCATCATGACAGGCTTGCAACGCTTCGCGGTGCTTGGGGCTGCGCTTGCCGGGCCAATTGTTGAGGAGGTAGTCGGAAGCCTCGCGGGCCGTACGCAAGAGCTGATTGCTTCCCGCCGCGCCGGTCACGGGTGTGTCAAATCGGTTGTTTTCCATCGCTGCTCTTACGCCATCGGCATTTGCGAAGCGAGACCGAAAGTAGCATTCTTCGCTCATCTGCTCTTTTCGTGATCAATGGCAGCCGATCCTCACTCAAGCGACGACGGCAAATCCCCGGGCGCGCAGGCCGCGCCGGTCGTTGCGCAGCGAGGTCACCAGCCGGTCGCGGCTGCCGATGATATGGGCCGAAAGCAGGCGGGCGGCGCTATCGGCATCGCCGGCCCGCACCGCCGACAGAATGGCATGGTGTTCGGCCCAGGCACGGCCGAGCGCTGCCTCGTCGCGAACCTCGAGCCAGCGGGCGCGCGACAGGCGTGTCATCACGTCGCGAACCGCTCTGAACAGGAACTCGTTGCCGGATAGACGCGCCAACTCGATATGAAAATCCCTGCCGACGCGATGCCATTCCTCGCGCGGCGTCTTGTCGTCGCAAGAATCGAGCATCGCCTCGATGATTTCGACGGCACTTCTGTCCCGCAAGGTGCAAGTTAGTCTGAGTGCCGCGACCTCGACCGCCTCGCGATAGACGGCGATCTGCTCGAGTTCAGCAAGATTGATGGGCGAGACCGTCCAGCCGCGGCCGTCGCGGCAGATCAGGCCTTCAGTCTCGAGCCGCAGCAATGCCGCCCTGACCGGCGTGCGCGATGCACCGAAGCGGCTTTCGACCCAGCGCTCCGTCAGCCGCTCGCCGGGACCGATCTCGAGCCCGAGGATCATCTCGCGAAGCTGCTTTTCGACGTTCTGCATCTGCGACATTGGCGTTCCGTTCAGGTCATTTGTTCCGGCAATCGGGTCACTGGCCGGCGTTGGCCGATCACGCCGGCCTTTGTCGATCATGTTTGAGAGGCCCGCATTGACAGCGACGGGGCTTGCGTTCATGACAGATACCAGTTTGGTATCCCAACTTGGTATCCGTAGCAAGTTTCATGCAAGCTGGCCGGACAGGACATGACATGCCGCAAGACGCCGCCCTCGCCATGCAAGGCACGCACAACGTCCACTGGCGCCGCAATCTCGCCGTGTGTTTTGCCGGCTCGTTCAGCACGCTTGTAGCGATGACGCTGCTGTTGCCCTTCCTGCCGCTTTACGTCGAGCAGCTGGGCGCCGAGGGCCATGCGGCGATCGTGCAGTGGTCGGGCATCGCCTACGGCGCCACCTTCCTTGCTGCCGCGCTGGTCGCGCCCCTGTGGGGGCGGCTAGGCGACCGCTACGGCCGCAAACTGATGCTGGTGCGAGCCAGTTTCGGCATGGCGCTGTGTATGTCGCTGACCGGCATGGTGCAGACCGTCTGGCAATTGGTGCTCTTGCGCCTACTGATCGGCTTTGCCGGCGGCTATTCTTCGGGCTCGACCATCCTGGTTGCCATGCAGACGCCGAAGGATCGCTCCGGCTGGGCGCTGGGCGTGCTGTCGGCCGGAATCACGGCCGGTGCCCTGGTCGGTCCGCTGCTTGGCGGCGCGCTGCCGCCGCTGATTGGCATCCGCGCCACATTCCTGCTCGCCGGCGGCGTCATTTTCCTGGCTTTTCTGGCAACCACCTTGCTGATCAAGGAGGCCCCTCGCCCGGTTGCCGCCAAGGCCGCGTCAGAAGAAAAAGTGAAAGACGGCTGGTCGCAGATTCCCGACAAGCGCCGCGTCGTCGCCATGCTGGCGACCGGCATGCTGTTGAGTTTCGCCACCATGTCGATCGAGCCGATCATCACCGTCTATGTCCAGCAGCTCATCGAAGATCAGAGCCAGGTCACGCTGGTCTCCGGCATCGTCATGTCCGCGGCAGCGCTCGGCGCCATCCTGTCGGCGTCGCGGCTCGGCAAGCTCGCCGACCGTATCGGCCACTGGAACGTCATCGTTGCCGCACTCGCCGTCTCGGCGCTGCTGCTGATCCCGCAGGCCTTCGTTACCCAGGGCTGGCAACTCGTCGGCCTGCGTTTCCTGATGGGCCTGGCGCTTGGCGGTCTTTTGCCCTGCATCACCAGCGTCATCCGCCACAATGTGCCCGACGGGGTCGGCGGCAACGTACTGGGCTTGTCGATCTCGGCGCAATATGTCGGGCAGGTCGCCGGACCGTTGCTCGGCGGCTTCGCCGGCGGCCATTTCGGTATGCGCTCGGTGTTTCTCGGCACATCCATTCTGATGGCGGGCGGAGCGGCCTATAACTGGCTGGTCCAGTCGCGCCGCGAACGCGACATGCTGGCGGAAGCCGGCAAATCCTGACACGGTTCGCGGCACTATCTCAGGCGGTCGCCAGGAATCACGGAGGCGTGGAAATGAGCACGGATGAACACGCGGCAGGCGGCCGCATTCTGGTTCTTGCCGGCGGCCTATGCGGCGCAACCGGCGTGGCGCTTTCGGCGGCGGCGGCACATCTCGGCGGCGCTTTCGTCGGTACGGCCGCATCCTTCCTGCTCTTGCATGCGCCGGTCTTCCTTACCGTCGGGCTGCTCGGTGGCAATAGCATCCTGCGAACCGGAAGCCTCATCCTTCTCGTCGGGCTTCTGCTATTCTCGGGAGATCTTTTGGCCCGCGACTTCCTTGGCTCGCGGCTGTTCCCGATGTCGGCGCCGATCGGCGGCACGTTGCTCATCGGCGGCTGGCTGATGATGGCCGCCTCGGCGCTGGTGCGCCCGCGCCGCCATTGATGCGGCAACCAATGGCGGCCGCTGCTCCTTCGCCAGCCGCCCTCGATCCACGAGCTCTGTCTTGCCAGCTCAGTCTCGCGGACGTTCGGGCCGGACTTGGCCATCGCTGTTGGTCGTCTTGACTACACGCCGCCGCTCCGGCCGTTCGGTGGCCGGCGAGATGCCCCAATAATTGCGATAGATGTCTTCGAACAGATGCTTGATCGGGTGCATGGCTTAATCTCCTCTAGTTTTTTGAATCGATCCAATCAGCGGGCACAAAAATAGGCCACCGATCAGCTCCGCTTGCGTCCTACGAGGAAACCCAGGTCGCGAATCCACGGACCGGTCCTGTCTCGCCGCTTCCGGGCCTCCGCGCTCGAACGGATGCTCCAGTCGTTCCGGTAAATGTCCTCGAACAGATAATTGACGGGGTGCATGGCGCTCTCCTCTTGTATCGATCCAATCTGGGGACGAAAAACGCTCTTGGATCGATTCAAAGAATACGCATCGCACCACAAATGTCAAGCAAAAATTTGAATCGATCCAACGAAGGTGTTAGGTAGTCGGCGATACTGTTGGACCGGAGTCCCGGAGACAAACAAATGGCATCACTCACCGAAGGCAGGAGGCCCATCCGGCTGGCGGACATCGCCAAAGCCGCGGGCGTATCACACGGCACCGCCTCCAATGTCTTCAGCCGTCCCGAAATCGTGCGTGAGGAAGTCCGCGAGCGCGTCAAGGCGGCGGCCGAGGCGCTGGGCTACGCCGGCCCCGATCCAAAGGGCCGCCTGCTGCGCGCCGGCAAGGTCAATGCGATCGGCGTCGCCACAACCGAGCCGCTGTCCTATTTCTTCGACGACCCCTTTGCGCGCGTGATGATGGCCGGCATCTCGGAGGCATGCGACGCCACCGGCGCGGGAATAGCCCTCGTGTCGGCCGGCAACGAGGAAAAACTTGCCTGGAATATCCAGAGCGCCCTGGTCGACGGCTTCATCCTGTTCTGCATCGAGGGCGGTCCGCGCCTCGTCGAGCTGACGCGCGAACGCAAGCTCCCCTTCGTCGCGCTCGAGCTCGGCTCGCAGGACGCCACGGTCTCCGCGATCGGCGTCGACAATGTTGCCGGCGGCCGGCTCGCGGCGCGCCATCTGGCGGAACTTGGACATCGCCGCTTCGCCGTGCTGTCGCTGGCCTTCGCCGACGACAGCACCGGACTTGTCTCGCCCGAGCAGGTCCGGACCGCAGTCTATACAGGAACCCGTGACCGCCTCCTCGGCTATCTCGAAGAGCTTTCCCGGTTCGGCGTCGATACCGCCAAGGTGCCGGTCTACGAGACTGAAAACGATGAGGCCAGCACAAAGGCCGGCCTCGAAACCCTCTTCGCCTCGGCGGAACCGCCGACCGCCATCCTGGCGATGTCGGACCGGGTCGCGATGGAAGCATTGGAATGGCTCAGCGCGCGGGGCATCGCGGTTCCTCGCGATGTTTCCGTCGTCGGCTTCGACGGCGTGCCTGAAGCCGCAATTTGCGAGCCTCCGCTCACCACCATCGCCCAGCCGATCGCCGAGATCGGCCGCCGGGCAGCGCGAAGAATCCTCGACTTCGACGGCACGGTGCGGCGAGAAACGCTCGGCGTCGAACTTGTCGTCAGGGCGTCGTCCCGGCCGCCGCCAGGCACAGGTTGACTGGGCAGATCGGCTCCAAATCTTATCGATTGGCCGCCATCGGACCGATGCCAAAGGATGGACGGACCGGCGGCGCCTCGTTGCGGACCGGCTTGCCCTTGCCGGACCAGCCGATAGCGGACAGCCATTCCAGATAGAAGGCGAGCGCGAACTGCATGGCGATGCCGGCGGCGAGCAGCAGACTGTCATAGGCAAAGCCGCCCGGGTTGACCAGCTTCATCACCTGCGCCGCCATGGCAATCACCGTGCCGGCAATGAAAACCGGCAGCGAGCGTTTGCCCAATATGGCGAGCGGATTGTCGCGGCCGGTGCGGAACAGGTTCGAGACGAAAGGCAAGGCGACGACTAGGTAGCTCATCGCCAGGATGTGCAGCAGCCGCGGCAACGACAGGAACGTCTTGTCGAAACCGGTCAGCACCACCGGCAGGTCGAGCCACGACACATGCCCCCACAGCGGGCTGTGCACCCAGACGAGCGCCGTCAGCACATAGGCGGCGGCCGCGCCGACCAGCCAGCGATTGACAGGGATGGTGCCGCCGCGCCGCACATGCAACACGCTGGCCATGCCGATATTGAACAGCAATTGCCATGACAGCGGATTGAGGAACCAGAAGCCGGGCTCCGGGTAGTTCGGCGGCGCGATCTGGTAGATTCCGGCAATCAGCCAAAGGGCTGCGGATACTGCGAGCGCCGCCAGTGGCCGGTAGCTGATGAACAGCAGGAAGACCGGAGCCATCAACAGCAGCGCCGCATAGACCGGCAGTATGTTGTTGTAACCGAGCTGATGGCCGAGCGTGACGATGCCGACCAGGACTTGTGGCGGGTTCCTGACGAGCGGCTCGATGTTGATCAGCGTCAGAAGATCCGGCCGTTTCGCAAACACCGCCGCCGCGCAGAAGATAGCCATGACCACCATCGTCGTGACGATGTGGGTGACATAGAGCACACCGGCGCGGCGCCACATTTTCAGTGTTGCAATCAGCCGGTTTCCCGGCTGGAACTTAGTGCCGTAGGCGAGAGCGACGGACATGCCGGAGATCAGCACGAAGGCCTCGGCCGCATCCGAAAACCCGAAATTCTTGTAGGTCAGGGTTTCGAAAACGGTGCCAGGCACGTGGTCGACGAATATGGTCAGGAGGGCGAGAGCCCGGAACACATCAATACGCGTATCGCGTTCCGGCGAAACTGGCATGGTCATCGATAAAAGGCCTTAAAGCTGGTTGTTCATGCCCGGCATGCGATCCCTCGGGCGACCACCCGGCGCACACTGCTTCGATCCCCCGCGGGGATTATATCGGCAAAGAAACGGACTGAAATGCGCCCGGTTCAATCAACTTTCGCGGAGCTTGAAAATATTCCGTTTTGAAGCCGGCAAATTAACGAAAGTAACGCGGAATCAAAAGGATGTGACTATGGCCGAGCAAAGCCTCGAAGACGGTATTTTGCAGGAGAATTCAGGCTTTTTCTACCGGCTCCATCGATCCGCCAATTTACCCGGTGACTGGCTGTTCCTGTTGCATGGATCGGGTGTCGACGAGACGACCTTGCTGCCGCTTGGTCGGCAAATCGCGCCGCATGCGGCGCTGGTTACGGTCCGTGGCCGCATCCCTCAGGAGGACGGTTTCCGCTGGTTCACGCGAATCACCCCGACGCGATTCGAGCAGGCAAGTATCCGCGCGGAGGCAGATGCGTTTGCAAGCTTCGTCGCCGGCGTCGCGAAGCGCCACAGCCTCGATCTCCGCCGCGCGACCTTTCTCGGCTATTCGAACGGCGCCAATCTGGTTTCAAGCGTCATGCCGCTGCATCCGGGCCTCATCGAGCGCGCTGCATTGCTGCGCCCCATGCCGGTGCTCGACGAGGTGCCGCCGGCCGACCTGTCGAAGGCGCGGGCTCTGATCGTCGCCGGCGCCGCCGACCTGACCTACGCGCCTTTCGCCCCCGTGTTGGCCGCTCTACTGAGCTCGCATGGCGCCAAGGTCGAGACCCACACCATTGCCTCCGGCCATGAAATCGGCGACGCGGATGCTGAAATCGTCAGGCAGTGGCTGGCGGGGTCAGGCAACCGCTGAACGAGCGGATTGAGCGCACGCACAACGCGGGCCCGACCATCGAATGTCAGTGTGCGGCGGGCTGGAATAGCTCGATCGCATTGCCGGACGGGTCTTCGAGCAGGGTCTGCGAGCCGCCGACGCCGTTGATGATATCGTTGCGGAAGGCGAGCCCGGCGCCCTTCAGGCGCGCAACCTCTTGCTTCAGATCCGGCACCACCAGCACGATGCGGTTCCACCCTCCCGGCACCGGCCGGCGGCCATCCGGCATCGCCCGTGCGCCCGAGCTCTCCGGCCCGCTCAGCAGAAGCCGCAGATCGCCGCGCGTGACCGAGCAGAAAGCCGGCCGCGCATCCCGTTCAATGGCAAAGCCCAGATGCTTCACGTAGAAATCGATGGAAGCGGCGACATCGTCGACAATATAGCGAACACTGACGGGCGTCATGACCGGGGACCTTTCAGTTTGAGTAGAACGTTTTATTAAAGGCTGCTCATCATCGGCAACGCCCCGGCAGCACTACGACGCCGCCGACACACTATGACCGTCGGTTCGCCAGGGGATCAGGGCAAGCAGACCAGCACTGCCGACCACGGCGAAGACAGCGCCGTAGATGAACACCGCCTCATGGCTTACACGATCCCAGAGCTGTCCGGCGACAACGCTTGCCGCGAGTTCCAGCAGGCCGACCGTGGTGCTGTACCAGCCGATGCCGCTGGCACGCAGCTCTTGCGGCACGAAGTCCGAGGCGAATGCCTTGCCGACTGAGCGGAAGATGCCTTGATAGAACCCGTAGAAGGCAAAAAGCAGCCCGATCAGATAGATGTTCCGGGTCAAGACGAAGCCGAGATAGGCGATCAGGAAGATGACGAAGGACGACAGTAACACGCCCTTGCGGCCGAAGCGATCCGATAGAAAGCCGGCCGGGTAGGAAATCAGCGCCGCAACGAGATTGAAGCCTGCATAGATAAGAATGGTTGCCTCCAAAGAGGCACCGATATCCTGTGTTTGCAGAATCAGAAACGCATTGCTCGAATTGCCGATGCCGAAGAGAGCTGTCACCAAGAGATAGGTCCAATAGGCTTTGGGAAACTGCCGCAGATTGATGTCGATCTTGGCCTTTGCGGCTACGGCCAGTGGCTGCTCGTGCACCAACACCACCATGAGGAAGGCGAGGAGACCGGGAATGAGCGCGAGATAGAAGATCCAGCGGATATCGACTTTGAGGGCGATGAGAAGCAGCACCGCGAGCAGTGGTCCCAGAAACGCTCCCAGATTGTCGCCAATGCCTTCTAGGCCGAATGCTTTGCCTCGGTGCTCGTCGGCCACGGACGAAGCAAGGAGCGCGTCGCGCGGAGCGGACCGGAAACCTGCACCGAGCCGATCCACAAACCGCGCGCCCAGGACCATCGGCCACACCGTGGCCACGCCGATCAGCGGTTTGGCGATAGAGGCCAGAAAATAGCCAATGAGGGCTATCGGTTTCCGCTTCTGAAGCCTGTCCGAGAGCCAGCCCGAAAAACCTTGCACGATGTTCTGCGTCGCCTGGGCGATTCCGTCGACCAGACCGACGACGCTCCCGCTTGCGTGCAGAGTCTGGGTTAGGAAGATCGGCAGGATCGGATAAAGCATCTCTGTCGAAATGTCGGCAAACAGGCTCGCCAGCGCCAGAAGCACCGTGTTTCGGGAAATCCAGGCGAAGGTTTTCCTTGGCGCTGCCCCAGTCATTGCTTTGCCCTGTTCGGCAATCCGTTTGGCTGAAACGCAACGGCCACCATGTCGGTTGCAATGCGCCACTGCTGAGTGTCCTGCCCCCATCCCGAAGGTCCGCGCAGCAAAACCGATGCCCACGCGGTCCTTCGATTCGGGATCATGGTCTACCCTCGCCCCATTCGGTTCCAGGCGTCCAGCCCGGCGATCTTGTAGGCTTCGGCCAGCGTCGGATAGTTGAAGGTGTTGTTGACGAAGAAGTCGACGGTGCCGCCGAGATTGATGACCGCCTGGCCAATGTGGATGAGTTCGGTCGCGCCCTCGCCGACAATATGGGCGCCGAGCAGACGGCGTGTTTCGATCGAGAACAGAAGCTTCAGGAAGCCGGTGTTGACGCCCATGATGTGGCCGCGCGATGTCTCGCGGAACCGCGCCACGCCGACCTCGTAGGCGGCACCACTCTCACGCACCTGCTCCTCGGATTGCCCGACCGTGGAGATTTCCGGCACGGCGTAGATGCCATAGGGAAAGGTTTCGGGCGGCGGCGGCAAGGGCACGCCGAAGGCATGGCAGGCGGCCACCCTGCCCTGCTCCATCGAGGTCGAGGCCAGGCTCGGAAAGCCGATAACATCGCCGGCGGCATAGATGTTGGACGCGCTGGTCTGGAAGGTCTGCGGATCGACCTTGATGCGGCCTCTGGAATCGGACTCGATGCCGACCGTTTCCAAGCCCAGGCTGCCGACATTGCCGGTACGCCCTGCGGCGTAAAGCACGATCTCGGACCGTATGGTGCGGCCGTCGGCCAGCGTCACCTCGGCATAGTCGGGTTTGGAGGCGATCTCCTTGACGGCACTGCCCAATCGGATGGTCATGCCGCGGTCGCGCATCTGATGGATGAAGTCGTCGACGATCTCGCGGTCGACAAAATCCAACATCGTATTGCGCGGCTCGACCAGCGTCACCGGCACGTCGAGCGCCGAAAAGATCGTCGCATACTCGACACCGATAACACCGGCGCCGATCACCGTCAGCGTGCGCGGCAGGCGATCGAGCTCCAGCATCTCATCACTGTCGAAAATCCGTGTTTTGTCGAACGGCACGTCGTGCGGCCGGTGCGGCCGGGTGCCGACCGCGATCAGCGCATGGGAGAAGCCAGCCTCGCTGTAGTCGCCGGTGTCGGTGGTCAGGCTGACCTTGTTGGCGCCGAGGAATTTTGCCGCGGCGCGCGCGCTCTTGACCGTGTTGCGCATGAACTGATGCTGCAGCACCTCGACCTCATGGTCGAGCGTCTTGTGCAGGCGCTCGACCAGATCGCCGACCGAAATGTCCTGCTTGACGCGGTAGCCGCGTCCATAAAAGCCGCGCTCACGCCAGCCGGAGAGGTTGAGCACCGTCTCGCGCAACGTCTTCGACGGTATGGTGCCGGTATGCACCGACACGCCGCCGAGACGCCGGCCTCTGTCGACCACCAGCACCGACTTGCCGAGCTTGGCCGACTGCACCGCGGCGCGGCGCCCGGATGGGCCGCTGCCGATGACCAGCATGTCGTAGTCCATGTCGCCCCGTCCCCTCGGCTCGGCGCGCTTTGTTGCGCCGCAGCAAACTAACGCTATCCGCGCCGTGAATTCAACAAGTCAGACGGCCCCAGGCACTCCGTCACCATCTACACGGCGGCGAAAGGCTCGATCTTGATTCCGCCGCGAACCTTCACCATTTCACCAAGAAGCGGCCCCGTGCATTAACCCGGGTTCGATTACGAGGAAATGACATGAACGCTCGCGTTCTCGACGGCGAAATCATTACCAGCAGGCTCGAAGATGTCCGCGCCTATGAGGGCGTGCGCACGCGGCGCATTCTCGCCTTTGTCATCGATTATTTCATCGTCGCGCTGCTCACCATTCCATTCGCGATCCTGGTGTTCCTGTTCGGGCTGTTGACGCTCGGCCTCGGCTGGATGCTGTTTTCCATTCTCGTGCCGGCCGTCGCCATCCTCTACATCTGGAACACGCTCGGCAGTAAAGACCAGGCCACCACCGGCATGAAGATGATGGGCATCCGGCTCGACCGGCTCGACGGCAGCCGCATCGACGGGCTGACCGCCGTCGTGCATTCGGTGCTGTTTTGGGCCGGCAATGTCATCCTTTCGCCGCTGGTCCTGCTGGTGAGCCTGTTTTCCGACCGCAAGCGCACGCTGCACGACCTGCTGCTCGGCACCGTCGTCAGCCGCAGCGGCCGCTGAGCAGACTTTTGAAGCGCGGCCGCAGCCTTTGCGCACAAATGTGAAGACGTCCAATCAACCAGGCTTTCACAATCCTGTTGAATTTTTCGGCGTCCGCGCCAAAGGTAGAGCGATTCGCAGGAGTGTTTCCAAGGCTCGATGACGCAGCACCCGACCCAGTCGCCGCAGTTCTTTCTGACCGCGCCCTCGCCATGTCCCTATCTCGAGGGCCAGTTCGAGCGCAAGGTGTTCACACACCTGGTCGGCGACAAGGCCCCCGAGATGAACGATCTGTTGACGCAGGGCGGTTTCAGGCGGTCGCAGAACATCGCCTACAGGCCGGCCTGCGAGACCTGCCGCGCCTGTGTGTCGGTGCGCATCCTGGCGCAGGAATTCACCGCCAGCCGCAACTTGAAACGGGTCATACAGCATAATTCGGATCTGGTCGGCGCCATGCACGACGCAGAACCCTCCACCGAACAGTATTCGCTGTTCCGCAGCTATCTCGACGCCCGCCACCGCCGTGGCGGCATGTCCGACATGACCGTGCTCGACTACGCCATGATGGTCGAGGATACCCATGTCGACACCAAGGTCATCGAATACCGTCGCCGCGGACCTGACAGCTTCATCACCGGCAAGGGCCAGGGCGAGCTGATCGCCGTGGCGCTCACAGACAAGATGGCCGATGGCCTGTCGATGGTCTATTCCTACTTCAACCCGGACTTCGAGGACCGTTCGCTCGGCACCTTCATGATCCTCGACCACATCGCCCGCGCCAGGGCGATGGGCCTGCCCCATGTCTACCTGGGTTACTGGGTCAACGGCTCGCGCAAGATGAATTATAAGATGCGCTTCCAGCCGCAGGAGCATCTCGGCCCGAAAGGCTGGGAACGCTACAATCACGAAGCGGTTTCGCGCTGATCTTCGCTTTCGGTATTCACTCTTAAATTGTTTCGAGGAGGATGCCGCTGGGCTTCCGGCCGATCGGCTGGAAAACCGGGCGGTCAATTTTGCGCCTCCAAGCCTACGCGAGAATTGCCGCATGTCTTCCCACAACGACCACCAGAGAGGCCTTCTGATCACCGCCATCGGCGGGCTGACGCTGACCGTCGACATTCCGCTGATCCGGCTCGCCGACGGCGAGGCGTGGACGATCCTGCTGTTGCGCACCGGCACGACCTTCGTCGCCACGCTTATCATCTGGGCCGCCTGGCGCTCGCTGAGCGCAAAGGCACCGCAGCTTGTGCCGGGCTGGTCAGGGCTCATCGTTGCCGGCCTCTACGGGCTCGGCTCGATCGCCTTCATCACCGGTGTCTACAATACCTCGACAGCCAACCTCGTTTTCATCCTGGCGTTCACAACCATGTTCGCGGCCCTTTTGTCATGGCTGTTCCTGAAGGAGAGGCCACGGCCCCTGACGCTTGCAGCGCTGGCACTGATGATCGTCGGCGTGACGATCATTGTCGGCGATTCCGTTGGAACCGGACATCTCTTCGGCGACCTGATGGCGCTATGCTCGGCTTTCATGATCGCCGCGGCCATCACCATCTCGCGCGCCAGCGGCAAGGATATGGGTTTCACGGCGCTGATCGGAGTGGTCCTGCCGCTGGCCGTCGGCGCCGTGATGGTTTCCAAGGTGGGTTTTCATGTCAACGCACCGTGGTGGATCATCTTCAACGGCGCCGTCATCATGCCGATCTCGTTCTTCTGCCTCGCCAACGGCCCGAAATACATCTCCGGGCCGGAGGTGGCGATGTTCTACCTGCTTGAAACCGTGCTGGCGCCGGTCTGGGTGTGGATGATCTTCGCCGAAACACCGTCGCGCAACAGCCTGATCGGCGGCGCGATCCTCATCATGACCTTGATCGGCCATTCGCTCTGGCAGTTGCACGAAGGGCGCAAGCGCCGCGCCACGTTCGCCGTCAGTCACCCGGCCTGATTCTTTTTCGCGGCGGCGCGTCCGGCGACAATTTCGATCTGCGGCGGTGCGTCATCGTGCTCCGCCGGTTCGGCGGCAGCGAGCTCATCGGTCAGTTCCACTTCGCGCAGCCATTCGCGCCAGATTGCGACCAGCAGGGCCATCAGCACCGGGCCGATGAACAGGCCGAGAAAGCCCATTGTCTTGACGCCGCCAATCAGGCCGAAAAAGGTTGGCAGGAAGGGCAGCTTTATCGGCCCGCCGACCAGCTTCGGGCGCAATGTCTTGTCGACGATGAAGAGTTCGACCGCGCCCCAGATGAACAGTGCCAGCCCGGCCATCGGCGAGCCGCTGGCCGCGAGATAGATCGACACCAGCGTGAAGGACAGCGGTGCGCCGCCGGGGATCAGCGCCATGATGCCGGTCAGCGCGCCGAGCGTCACCGGCGACGGCACGCCGGCCAACCAGTAAGCGATACCCAGCACCAGCCCTTCGCCGATGGCGATAACGGTCATGCCGGTCACCGTCGAGGAGATTGTCGCAGGCACCACGCGTGAGATCCGTTCCCATCTGGCCGGCAGGATGCGTTCGCCGAGGCGATCGACCTGTCCGGCGAAATGCTCGCCGTCGCGATAGGCGAAGAACAGCGCGATCATCATGAATAGCAGCGTCAGCAAAAGGCCGAAGGCGCTGCCGCCGGCGGCAAGCACGCCGCGATAGATGCTGCCGATATTGGCGCCACTGATCAGCTGGATCAGTTCGCCGATACCGCCGGGGTGGCCAACGTTGACCGTCCATTGTTCATTGAGCCATTCGCCCACCACGGGCATGGTGGCGATCCAGTGCGGCGTCGGCGCACCGTAGCGGTTGGTCTCTATCGCCCAGTTGACCCACTCGCGCACCTCATTGATGGCGTAGGTGCCGGCAAGCGCGATCGGCACCACCAGGAAAGTCAGGATGAACAAGATCGCAAGCGTCGCAGCGATGGTGCGGTTGCCGCCGACGCCGGCGAGCAGCCGCCGATAGAGCGGCCAGCTGGCGAAGGCGATAACCAGGGCGGCAAGAACCGGGAACAGGAAGCCGTGGAAGAAATAAACGCCGGCGGCAACGATCAGCACCAGGAGCCAGCGCGCCGCCGACAGCGGCGGAATGACAGCGGCCCTGAGCGGCATCGACAGGCCAAACAGACGCTGCTGCCGCTCCGGCTTCTGGATCCTGACTTCCTTCAAGCGGCTACCTCTCCCTGGCCCATCGTATCGCTTATGCCCTGATATAGTGCAGCAATCGTGACGACATCCCAAATGTTTGGGTGGAGCTGCTAATCTCCCCCCTTGAGGGGGAGATGTCGCCGAAGGCGACAGAGGGGTCGGGACGTCCTGACGCGACCTTACCACGAACAAAGGAGGCTGGCGCTTCATGCGCGGGGACCCCCTCTGGCCTGCCGGCCATCTCCCCCTCAAGGGGGGAGATTACCGCTTCACCCGAACTTGCCAGTCCTCGGGAAACCCTTCGGCACCATGCGGCCGGCCGAGGCGCGGGCGCCAATCCATTCGGCAAGCTCGTCACGCGATTTGGTGAAGGTGCGGTCTGCCGAATCCTGCCAGGACAGGCCGCTTGCGAGCGTGAAGGTCTTGAGGTCGAGGACGCCGCCATCTTTGTATTTCTGCAGGCGCACGCCCTTGCCGCGCCCCATCTCCGGGATCTCGGCCAGCGGGAATACCAGCATCTTGCGATTCTCGCCGACAATGGCGAGATGGTCGCCGGCGACGCTTATGCAGCGCTGGGCTTCGTCGGGCGCCTTGACGTTCATCACCTGCTTGCCCTTGCGGGTGTTGGCGACGACTTCTTCTTCCGGCACGATGAAACCGTTGCCGTCATGCGACACCAGCAGCAGCTTGCGCTTGGGATCATGGACGAAGGCGGTGACGATATCCTGGTCGTTGTCCATGTCGACGATGATGCGGATCGGCTCGCCGTGGCCACGCCCACCAGGCAGCCGGTCGGCGCCGATCGTGTAGAACTTGCCGCCGGTGGTGGAGACCAGCACCTTGTCGGTCGTCTGGGCGTGGAAGGCGAGCTTGAGGCTGTCGCCTTCCTTGAAGGTCAGGGCCGAATGGTCGGTCAGATGACCTTTCATGGCCCTCAGCCAGCCCTTTTCTGAAACGACCACGGTGACCGGCTCGCGCTCGATCATGGCGTGGGCGATATCGGTCAGGTCATGCTCGGGTGCGTCGGCGAACTCGGTGCGGCGCTTGCCGATGTCGGTCTCGGGCCCGTATTTCTGGCGAACATTGGCGACTTCCCACTTGATCGTCGCCCACTGCTTGGCGTCGGACGCAAGCAGTGCCTCGATCTGCTTCTTCTCGCCGGTCAGGCCATTGAATTCCTCGCGAATTTCGAATTCCTCGAGCTTGCGCAGCGCCCTCAGCCGCATGTTGAGGATGGCTTCAGCCTGGGTGTCGGTGAGTGACCAGCGGGCCATCATCACCTGCTTGGGCTCGTCCTCCTCGCGGATGATCCTGATCACCTCGTCGATGTTGAGGTAGGCGATCAAATAGCCGGCGAGGATCTCCAGCCGCCTTTCGATCTCGCCGAGGCGGTGCTTGGAGCGGCGGATCAGGACGTCGCGGCGGTGCTCCAGCCATTCCTTGAGCACACCTTTCAGCGACAGCACGTTCGGCACCTTGCCGCGCGACAACACGTTCATGTTGAGCGGAAAGCGGCTTTCGAGCTCGGTCAGCTTGAACAGCGATTCCATCATGATGCCGGGATCGACCGAGCGGCTTTTCGGCACCAGCACGACGCGGATGTCCTCGGCGCTCTCGTCGCGGATATCCTCGAGCAGCGGCAGCTTGCGTGCCATCAAGAGCTCGGCGATCTTTTCGATCAGCCTGGCCTTCTGGACGCCGTAAGGGATTTCGGTGACGACTATGTTCCAGGTGCCCCTGCCCTGGTCCTCCTGGCTCCATTTCGCCCTGACACGAAAGCCGCCGCGACCCGTTTCGTAGGCTTCGAGGATCGAGGCTCGGCTGTCGACGATGATGCCGCCGGTCGGGAAATCCGGACCTTGCACGAAATCCATCAGCTTGGTGACGGGCGCATCCGGACGATCAATCAGGTGAAGCGCGGCGTCGCAGAGCTCGGCCGCATTGTGCGGCGGGATCGAGGTCGCCATGCCGACGGCGATGCCGGACGAGCCGTTGGCGAGCAGGTTAGGGAAGGCGCCGGGCAGCACGGCCGGCTCCTCGTCTTCCTCGTTGTAGGTCGGGCGGAAATCGACGGCGTCCTCGGTGATGCCTTCCAGCAGCAGCGTCGACACTTCGGTCATGCGCGCTTCGGTGTAGCGCATGGCGGCGGCGTTATCGCCGTCGATATTGCCGAAATTGCCCTGCCCGTCGACCAGCGGGTAGCGCATCGAAAAATCCTGCGCCAACCGCACCAACGCGTCGTAGATCGACTGGTCACCATGCGGATGGAATTTGCCCATCACCTCGCCGACGATGCGGGCGCATTTGGCAAAGCCCTGGTCGGGGTTGAGCCGCAACAGACGCATGGCATGCATGATGCGACGATGCACCGGCTTCAGCCCGTCGCGCACGTCCGGCAGTGCCCGGTGCATGATGGTCGACAGCGCGTAGGCGAGATAGCGCTCTTCCAGCGCCTTCTTCAGATCGACCGGCTCGATATTGTCGCCGCCGCCACTCTCGGGCGGCAAAAGCCTTTTTCCCATGGGCTGGCACTAGCCGAGCGGGTGATTCGCGGCAAGAGGCACCGGTATGCATCCTCCTAAAGCGAGTCGCATTCGACCGGCCCCATGCGACGCTTTAGGTCCTTGTTTTGATACATGCCGTTATCGCAAAACCCGCTGCACACTTTTGCGCGACATCCATTATGCAACAGGAATTGGAAGCGTCACGACGCCGGCCAACATCAACCCGTTACATCCTGCTTCTATCGCAAGGCTGATGGATCGGGTTTGCCTTTGGCCGCGATTTTCGACCATTGTGCCGGGGCCCGCCTTTTTCCGGTCCAGTTCGTCACCGAATGGTGACGACGCGACGATTTGAAAAGAATTTCAGGACACTCTCAGGGGAGCTCTCGATGACGATCAGACACTCGACACTTATTAAAAGACTGGCTTTTTCGACCTTTTTGCTGACGCTGCCGCTGAATGCGGCGTTCGCGCAGGATACCGCGGTCGCCGACCGGCTGAAGGCTGCCCTCGCCGCGCAGGGTGTCGACCTCTCCTGGACCGGAGTAACCGGCGACACCTCCAGCATGGTTCTGCAAGGCGTAGCGGTCAAACCGGCGGCCGAAAAGGAGGCGCTCAAGATCGGCGACGTCAAGCTCGAAGGTGTGACCGAAGCCAATGGCGGCTATCAAATCGCGACCGTATCGACGTCGCCGTTCGAACACAGCGAAGATGGCGTCACGCTCAATCTCAGCCCCTTCGTCATCCACGACATGACGGTTCCGGCCGAAGGCGCAACCGGTCCGCTGGGCTCGCTGATGATGTACAAATCGGCCGAGCTCGACAACATGACAGTCAAAGTGGCTGACAAAACTGCTTTCTCGATGGACGGGCTTGCCATCGCAATCACGCCGCCGGCCGACGGCAAGGCCATGGCGTTTTCCGGCACTACGGAAAAATTCGCTGCCGACCTGACCCTGGTCGAAGATCCGAAGTCCAAGGAAGTCATCAACGCGCTCGGCTACCAGAACATATCAGGCAATCTTGAGATGGAAGGCACCTGGCAGCCTACCGACGGCAGGATGGACTTGTCGAAATACGAAATATCGGTCGACAATGCCGGCACGCTCGGCATGACCTTCGATCTCGGCGGCTACACGCTGGACGTCATCAAATCACTGCAGGAGATGCAGAAGAAGATGGCAGCGCAGCCCGAAGGCGCGGACAATTCGGCGCAAGGCATGGCCATGCTCGGGCTGCTGCAGCAGCTTTCGTTCAACAGCGCCTCGATCCGCTTCGACGACGATTCGCTGACCAAAAAGGTGCTCGATTATGCCGGCAAGCAGCAAGGCATGTCCGGCAAGGACATCGCCAACCAGGCCAAGGCGATCGTGCCCTTCGGCATGGCGCAGCTCAACAATCCGGAACTGACCGCGCAGGTTTCGGCCGCGGTCAACAAATTCCTCGACGACCCGCAAAGCATCGAGGTCTCGGCCGAGCCGCCGGCAGCGGTGCCGTTCGCGCTGATCATGGCGGGCGCCATGTCCAACCCGCTCGACCTGCCGAAAACGCTTGGCGTGACGGTTACAGCAAACGAAGACTGATCGAGACAGGCTTCAAGCAAAAAGCCCGGCAGCGATGCCGGGCTTTTTTATGAATCAACAGCACCGGTTCGGAGCGTTTTCTAAACCTCTTTCTTCGTCGCCACGACGCGCAGCGACAATTCGCGAAGCTGCTGCGGGCTGGCTTCCGACGGCGCGTTCATCAACAGGTCGTAGGCCTGCTGGTTCATCGGGAACATGGTCACTTCGCGCAGGTTCCTGGCGCCGACCAGAAGCATGACGACACGGTCGATGCCGGCCGCCATGCCGCCATGCGGCGGCGCGCCATACTGGAAAGCACGGTAAAGGCCACCGAAGCGTTCCTCGACCGTTGCGCGGTCCAGCCCGACGGTTTCGAACGCCTTGACCATGGTTTCGGGCAGATGGTTGCGGATGCCGCCGGAGGCGATCTCGAAGCCATTGCAGACCATGTCGTACTGGAACGCCTTGATGCCGAGCAGATCCTCGCCGTTAAGCGCATCGATGCCACCTTGCGGCATCGAGAAAGGATTGTGCGCGAAATCGATCTTCTTCTCGTCCTCGTTCCATTCGAAGAACGGGAAGTCGACGATCCAGCACAATTCGAAGCGGTCGCGGTCGACAAGATTGAGCTCCTCGCCGGCGCGGGTGCGCGCCGCTCCCGCGAAGGAGACGAATTTCTTCGGATCGCCGGCGACGAAGAAGGCGGCATCGCCATCGGCAAGGCCGAGTTGTTGTCGGATCGCGTCGGTGCGCTCCTCGCCGATGTTCTTGGCCAGCGGCCCGGCGCCTTCAAGCTTCTCGCCCTCCTTGCGCCAGAAGATGTAGCCGAGGCCGGGCTGGCCCTCGCCTTGCGCCCATGAGTTCATGCGGTCGCAGAAGGCGCGAGACCCGCCGGTCTTGGCCGGAATGGCCCAGACCTCGGCCTTCGGATCGTTGGCAAGGATGTTGGCAAATACCTTGAAGCCAGAGTCGCGAAAATGATCCGAGACGGCCTGCATCTCGATCGGGTTGCGCAGGTCCGGCTTGTCGGTGCCGTATTTGCGCATGGCGACATCATAGGCGATGCGCGGAAACTTCTCCGTCACCGGCTTGCCGGCGGCAAAGGTCTCGAACACCCCCCGCATCACCGGCTCCATGGTGCTGAACACATCCTCCTGCTCGACGAAGCTCATCTCCACGTCGAGCTGGTAGAATTCACCCGGCAGACGGTCGGCGCGCGGGTCCTCGTCGCGGAAGCAGGGCGCAATCTGGAAGTAGCGGTCGAAGCCGGACACCATGATCAGCTGCTTATATATCTGCGGTGCCTGCGGCAGCGCATAGAAAGTGCCGGGGTGGATGCGCGACGGCACCAGAAAGTCGCGCGCCCCTTCCGGCGACGAGGCGGTCAGGATCGGCGTCGAGAATTCCGTGAAGCCGACCTCGCCCATCAGCTTGCGCATCTCGGCGATGATTTTCGTCCGCGCGACGATATTCTTGTGCAGCGTGTCGCGGCGCAGGTCGAGGAAGCGGTATTTGAGGCGGATGTCCTCTGGATAATCCGGCTCGCCGAAGACCGGCAGCGGCAATTCCTTGGCCGCCGACAGCACCTCGATCTCGCGGGCGAAAATCTCGATCTCGCCGGTCGGCAAATTAGGGTTCACGGTGTCG
The DNA here is from genome assembly GCF_040320025.1 of Mesorhizobium sp. M0808. Classification (NCBI taxonomy): domain Bacteria; kingdom Pseudomonadati; phylum Pseudomonadota; class Alphaproteobacteria; order Hyphomicrobiales; family Phyllobacteriaceae; genus Mesorhizobium; species Mesorhizobium sp. M0808. The sequence goes on along the minus strand of NZ_JAMYOX010000020.1, from coordinate 10,896 downwards.
GCGAGGCGCGCCTTGACCTCGCCGTCGACGCGGACGACCCATTCGCCGCGCAAGGTCTCGGCAATCTTGAAGGCCGGCGAATCCGGATCGGCGACGATCTGCGTCAGGCCGTAATGGTCGCGCAAATCGATGAACAGCAGGCCGCCATGGTCGCGCACGCGATGCACCCAACCCGACAGGCGTACGGTCGAGCCGACGTCGGCCTTCCTCAACTGGGCACAGGTATGGCTGCGGTAACGATGCATTGTCATTGCTGAAGTCCGGATGTTGGTTGCTGTGCCGAAGCGTGAGAGCCCGGCTCGAAAATTTGCGCGAAAAGCACATGGGAGGGTGCATTTGTCAAGGCAAGCCGCGGCTGGGTCGAGTTCGCGTTCTTCCCGCCCTATCCCACCGGCATCAATTTATGCTCGAGGCGTCAATCTGAGTTCGCTGCTCGGTGCCGGCAGTTCAACTATGCACTCACCCCTTCACCCCGCCCGCCGTGAGGCCGGAGATGATCTTGCGCTGGAAGATCAGGACAAGGATGACGAGCGGCACGGTGACGATCACCGATGCGGCCATGATGTTGCCCCACGGGATCTCGAATTGAGAGCTGCCGGAGAGCAGGGCGATGGCGACCGGCACGGTTCGCTGCTCGTTGCTGGAGGTAAACGTCAGGGCAAACAGGAACTCGTTCCAAGCACCGATGAAGGCGAGTAGCCCGGTGGTCGCCAGCGCCGGCCACATCAGCGGCAGGAAGACGCGGCTGATGATGATCCAGGGCGTGGCGCCATCGAGGATCGCCGCTTCCTCCACCTCGATCGGCAGGTCACGAACGAAGGCGGTGAGCACCCAGACGGTGAACGGCAAGGTGAAGATCATGTAGGACAAGATCAGCGCGAACGGCGAATTGTAGAGGCCGAAGGTGCGGATCAGCTCGAAAAGACCGGCAAGCACCGCCAATTGCGGGAACATCGAAACGGACAGGATAGTGAGGAGCAGAGCCGAGCGGCCGCGGAAGCGGATGCGCGCCAGCGCATAGGCGGCGGTGACGCCGAGGAACAGCGAAATGACAACAACCGCGCTCGAGATGAACAGCGAGTTCACGAGATTGCGCAGGAAGGTCCCCTCGGTGAATACGGTCCTGTAGTTGCTGAAGGTAATCGTCTTCGGCCAATAGTCGACCTGGAAGAGCGCCGTTCCCGATTTCAGGCTGGTGATGGTGGCATAGTAGAACGGGAACACCGCGACGACGACGATAACGGCGACGAGGAGGTAGAAAGCCGTGCGCTTGACGATCCACATGGTCAGTAGTCCCACATGATCAATAGTCCTTGTCCAGTCTTATCCGGCCGAGCCAAAGAACGAGCATGGTCAGCAGAGCGAGGATAAGGAAGAGCAGCGTCGAGGCGGCGGAACCGTAGGCAAACTTGTCGAACTCAAACAGGCTCTCGCGGGCAAACACCGACATCGACTTGGTATGTATGTTGTTTGGCGTAAGCACGTAGATCAGATCGAAGATGCGCAGGGCGTCGAGACCGCGAAAGATCATGGCCACCATCAACGCCGGTCGGATGAGCGGCAAGGTGATCTTCCAGAAAATTCTCCACGCGCCGACGCCGTCGAGCTTGGCGACCTCGTAGATTTCTTGCGGAAGCATCTGGAGGCCGGCGAGAATGAGAAGCGCCATGAAAGGGGTCGCTTTCCAGATGTCGACAACGAGGACGGCGACCATCGCCGTGTCGGCGCTGGCCGTCCAGGCGATTTTTGTGCTGATCAGGCCGAGCTTGAGCAGGACGTCGTTGATGATGCCGAACTGGTCGTTGAGCATCCACAGCCACATTTTCGCCGAGACGATCGTCGGGATCGCCCAAGGAATGAGGATCGCCGCGCGCACGATGCCGCGGCCGCGAAACTTGGCGTTGAGCACCAGCGCGACGATCATGCCGAGCACCGTCTCGCAGGTCACCGAAATCACCGCGAAGCGCACCGTGTTCCAGACGGCGCGCCACCAGACCGGATCGGCGAGCAGCCCGTCATAGATGACGCGGCCGCTCGGCATGTGCACGACGGAGAAATAGTTGGCGAAGCCAACCCAGCGGCGGGCTTCGAGGTCGGCGAGCGAGGCATCGGTGAAGCCGAAATAGATCGTGCGCATCAACGGCCAACCGGCAACGGCGGCGAGCACGATGAGCATCGGAGCAAGCAGCAGCCATGCCGAGCGCACACGCTGACGCGCCAGCAGCGAGCCTGAGCGCGGCGAGGTCACCAGGCGGTGCCCTTGAGCCTGGTCAAGGAGAACTCCAGATCGGCAAGGTTGTCGGCGGCCGTGCCCTCGCCGGACATGGTGTTGTGGACGGCGGTCCAGAACTCGCTCGATGCCTCATTGTACCTGGTCTTGGCCTGGGCCGAGGGACGCGGCACCGCGTTGAGGACGACTTCCTTCCAGCGCGGAATCACCGGCTGGGCGCTGGCGATCTCGGCATCGTCATAGAGTGCCTGGATGGTCGGCAGATATGCCCCCTTCAAGGCGCGGTACTTCTGCATCTGAGGCGAGGCGATCCATTTGACCAGCTCGATCGCTGCATCCGGGTTCTTCGAATATTTGGAAACCGCGAGATTCCAGCCGCCAAGCGTTGCTGCCGGGCGCGCGCCCTCACCCGACCCCGGCGGCAGCGTGGTCACCTTGAACTTGCCTTTGATGGGGGAGCTTTCGCTGTTGCCAAGCGCGTAGGCGTAGGGCCAGTTGCGCATGAAGACGGCGTTGCCGGTCTGCCAGACTCCGCGCGACTCTTCTTCCTGGTAGGCCAGAACGCCGGGCGGCGAGATGGTTCCCACCCAGCTCCTCGCCATTTCCAGCGCCGCAGCTGCTTGCGGATTGTTGATGGAGATCGTACCGTCCGGCTCGATAATCTGGCCGCCGCCGTTCGACTTCACCCATTCGAGTGCATCGCAGGTCAGCCCCTCATAGGCGTTGCCCTGGAAAACGAAACCCCACATGTCCTTGTTGCCGGCCGCGCGCTCCTTGTCCATGACAAGCTTGGCGGTATCGGCAAGTTCAGCCCAGCTGGCCGGGACCCTGGCGCCGTATTTGTCGAGGAGATCCTTGCGGTAGTAGAGCGCCGGAGCGTCGGTGAATATCGGCAAGGCGACGAGCTTGCCGTCCACGGTCTGCGATTTGATGATCGATGGGAAATGGGCGCCAACGACATCCTTGGTCGCTTCGGTCAGGTCGATGAACTGCCTTGCAAGCTGGGGGGCCCAGATGATGTCCGTTTGATAGACGTCGACGTCGCTGCTTCCGGCGGCAAGCCAGAGCCGGTATTGGCCAAACTGGTCCGTCGCCGAGGGAGGCAGCGGAACGACGCTAACCTTGTTGCCGGTCTTCTTCTCGTATTGATCGAGGATCTCGCGAAGGATTCTCTGGCCGTTGCCGGTATCTCCGGACACCATGGCGAGGTCGACAGCCCGCGCCGGCCCGGCCGCCAGAACTGCGGCCACGGCAAATGCCGCAAATGCGGAATGAAATTTCATGATGGCGGACCTCCCTTTGGAGCTTCAGGCCGGGCAGCAGAAACGACGTCGATGCCTGACACCGTCTCCGCACACCGGCGGCTCACAAGACGCGTATTCGCCCACCAGCACTGAACTACAAAGATACGCCTTGGTTCCCAACACGGAGGGTCCGGCGCCACGCGGTAGCGCAAGTTCCCCCTCGGTAATGCACCTAAAGCGTGTCGCGTTCGATCGGCCTCATGCGACGCGCTTTAGGTTCTTGTTTTTATGCATGTCGTTATCGCAAAACCGCTGCACACTTTTGCGCGACATGCATTAAGGCCCCCGGCTGGCCCCAACGCCACCGGGAATTGCCGCTGGCATTGGCGAAGGCGATAGTTCAAGAAGGATCAACGACAGGCTTTCCTTCATGTCCTCCATCCGCCCGCTGATCCCCCTCCTGATCGCCGCCGGCATCCTGCTCGGCGGCAACGGCCTGCAGAGCACGTTGATTGCGCTGCGTGGTGCGCAGGAAGGTTTTCCCGCTTCCTCGATCGGCCTGATGGGCACGTTCTATTTCGCCGGCTTCCTGCTCGGCTGCCTTGCCGTGACCCGCATCATGAAGTCCGTCGGCCATGTGCGCGCCTTTTCGGCACTCGCGGCGATCGCCTCGGCGGGAACGCTGCTTCTGGTGCTGGTCATCGATCCGGTGATGTGGTGCGCCGTGCGCTTTGCCGGCGGGTTCTGCTTTGCCGGCCTGTTCACCATCATGGAAGCCTGGCTGAATTCCGGCGTCACCAACACCGACCGGGCGCGGGTGCTTGCCATCTACCGGATGGTCGACATCGGCTCGGTGACGGGCGCCCAGTTCCTGATCCCGATCTTTGGCGCCGGCGGCTTTGCCATCTTCGCCATCATGTCGATGATGATCACCGTTTCGCTGGTGCCGGTTTCGCTCGGCGACCGCTCCAATCCGACGCCGCCGGAAGACGTCAAGCTCGATTTGGCGCGCGTCTGGCGGATCTCGCCGCTCGGCTGCTTCGGCTGTATCGCCGTCGGCGTCACAAACAGCGCCTTCCGCACCCTGTCGCCGGTCTATGCCGAGCAAATCGGCATGTCGGTCGCCGACGTCGTCACCTTCGTCAGCGTCGGTATTTTCGGCGGCGCCATCATCCAATACCCGCTTGGCTATCTCTCCGACCGCTGGGACCGGCGCTCGGTGCTGCTGATGACGACGTGCTGTGCGATGGTGGCGGCACTGGCGCTGGCATTCGTGGCAGGCGGCAGCCCGTTTCTCAACTTCCTGCTCGTCTTCATCTTCGGCTGCTTCGCCATGCCGCTCTATTCGTTGTCAGCGGCGCATTCCAACGACCGCGCCGACAAGGGCGAGTTCGTGCTGATCAACGCTGCCTTGATGCTGTTTTATTCCTTCGGCGCCATCGGCGGGCCGTTCGCAGCCTCGACGGTGATGCAATTTTTCGGGCCGAGCGCGCTGTTCGTGTTCAGCGCCACCGTCTATGCAATCTTCGTGGCCGTCATCCTTTACCGGATGCAGGCGCGCTCCGCCGTGCCGGCCACCCATCGCAGCCGTTTTACGGCGCTGTTGCGCACTTCGACGGTTTTTGCCCGGCTGGCGAAGCGGAATGCCGATCCCGATGAACCCGCAAAGCCTGGATAGAGGTGCTGGTGCTTGACGAAAGGGCGCGCGGCTGAAATTGAAAGAGACCCTATCCCTTGCCAAAAGCGATTTGATGCACGTCATCACCACCCAGAAAGAACTCGAGACCGCTATTGCCGCTTTCGAAAAGGCGGAATTCGTCACCGTCGATACCGAATTCATTCGCGAAACGACCTTCTGGCCGATCCTGTGCCTGATCCAGATGGCAGCGCCCGGGGTGACCGCGCTGATCGATCCGCTGTCGCCCGACATCGACCTGAAACCGTTCTTCAGGCTGATGGCCAACGAGGCGATCGTCAAAGTCTTCCATGCGGCGCGCCAGGACATCGAAATCATCGTGCATCTCGGCGATCTGGTGCCGCATCCGGTGTTCGACACCCAGGTCGCGGCAATGGTCTGCGGCTTCGGCGACAGCGTCTCCTACGACCAGCTGGTGCAGCGCATCACCGGAGCGCGGCTCGACAAGTCCTCGCGCTTCACCGACTGGCGCCACCGTCCGCTGTCCGAAAAGCAGCTCGACTACGCGCTCGCCGACGTCACCCACCTGATCGAGGTCTACAAGCATCTCAGCGCCGAGTTGGTGCGGGAAAACCGCGCCCACTGGCTGAACGAGGAGATGGACGTGCTGACCTCGCGCGAGACCTATGATCCGCATCCCGAGGATGCCTGGAAGCGGCTCAAGATGCGGCTGCGCAAGCCGCAGGAACTGGCGATCGTGCAGGCGGTGGCCGCCTGGCGCGAACGCGAAGCGCGCGAGCGCGACGTGCCGCGCGGCCGGGTGCTCAAGGACGATGCGATCTACGAAGTGGCGCAGCAGGCGCCGCGCGACGCTGCGGCGCTGAGCAAGCTGCGTACCACGCCGAAGGGCTGGGAGCGCTCGTCGACGGCGACGGCACTGCTTGGCGCGGTAAACGGCGCCCTTGCCCTGCCCAGGGAAGAGATGCCGAAGCTGCCGAAGAGCTTCCAGCCGCCGGAGGGGTCGAGCGCCGCGGCGGAGTTGCTGAAGGTGCTGCTGCGGATCGTTGCCGAAAAGGAGGGCGTCGCATCCAAGGTACTCGCCTCCAGTGACGACATCGACCGCATCGCTGCCGAGGGCGAGGAAGCCGACGTGCCGGCATTGCAAGGCTGGCGGCGCGCCGTCTTCGGCGAGGCCGCGCTCAAGCTGGTGCGCGGTGAACTCGCCATCAGGTTCGACAAGCGCAAGATCGCTGTGTTCGATTTGTAGCCTTGAGCTTGCTCAGACCAAGCCGAGCAGATGCAGCGCTAGCCATATCCAGCCAAGTGCAAGAACTACCGCGCCCAGGTAGAATGCCCTGCTGCGCAGGATTAGCCGATTGCTGGTCAAGTGGACCGACGCGTGAAGATAGCGGGAGACGACAAAGATCCACATCAGAGCCAAGGTCAGATAATTGACGCCATTGGTCACGTGCAGCGTCAAGCACAAGACGTAGAAAAGCACCTGCAGTTCGAACTGGTTGCTCAGATTGTCGGTGACGGTGATACTGGACCCAGGCTCCGTCGAGCGCGTCTTGAACTGGCCGGTCTTGGCTTCGCCCGACCTGACCGCACCATAGCGGCGCCGGCCCATTACGATATAGACGATATAGACCAGCAGCACCTGCGCCAGCATCGGCCAGAAGATCGCGGTCTGGTTCAAGACGCCCCCCTGTCGTTGTCACCCAGCCTTCAAGGCCGTTTCTGAGCCATCAGAGTGAAAGCCGCAATGACAGTCACTGGTATCGCCAGTAGGGCGAATTTGGTGACGATCAGCGCCGAGGCGAAGGATAGTGAATCCGGATTGGCCGACAGAAAATCGGACAAAAGACGAGCCACGGCGATATTCTGAGCATAGTCGGTAAGCAGGTAGGGCAGCACCAGCACAACCGCGAATATCGACTGGGTTTGCGCAGGCAGTGCACGGAAATTCTTCAGCCGCCGGCCCGTGGCCAGGATCAGGCTGACCATCGTCAGCGATAGCAGCGCCGGAAAAAGCAGGTCGAAGGTCAGGTAATGCCAGACGAGAATAATTTCGCTGCCGCGCCGGCCGAGGGCTGTTAGCCAGGCCATGCCCTCATCCGGGGTGAAACCGGTATAGCGCATGTCGAGCGACGGCAGACCGCCGCTCAATCGGCGAAAATAGAGGAACTCCATCGCCGTCATGATGATGAAAACCGCCACGGTGGCGGTACAGAGTGCGGCCGCGTGGCGCGACAGCCGCAGGATCATTGCCGCCAGATTGCGCCAAAGCGCATGGCGATCAGGCTCCGCCAGGATAATTCGGGCTTTCGCGGGTAATCGTGACGTCATGGGCGTGGCTTTCACGAAGTCCGGCATTGGATATCCGCACAAAAGTGGCGCGCTCGCGGAAATCGGCAAGGTCGCGGCCACCGACATAACCCATAGCGGCTTTCAGGCCGCCTGCAAGCTGGTGCAGCACGCCAGACACAGGTCCTTTGTACGGCACCTGCCCTTCGATGCCTTCCGGGACCAGTTTCAGCGTGTCGCGCACCTCGGCCTGGAAGTAACGATCGGCGGAGCCGCGTGCCATGGCGCCGACCGAGCCCATGCCGCGATAGGCTTTGAAGGAGCGGCCCTGGTGCAGATAGACCTCGCCCGGGCTCTCGTCCGTGCCGGCCAGCAGCGAGCCGATCATCGCAGCACTTGCGCCGGCGGCCAGTGCCTTGGCGAGATCGCCCGAATATTTGATGCCGCCATCGGCGATGACCGAAACGCCGGATTTCTGCGCCGTCTCGACCGCCGACATGATCGCCGAGAGCTGCGGCACGCCGACGCCGGCGACGATGCGGGTGGTGCAGATGGAGCCTGGTCCGATGCCGACCTTGACCGCGTCGGCGCCGGCATCGATTAGCGCCAAGGTGCCTTCCGCGGTGGCGACGTTGCCGGCCAGGATACGAACCGAGTTGGACAGCTTCTTGGCCCGCGTCACCGCATCCAGAACGCGCTGCGAATGACCGTGCGCGGTGTCGATCACCAGAAGGTCGACGCCGGCGTCGATGAGGCGCTCAGCCCGCTCGAAGCCGTCATCGCCGACGCTGGTGGCGGCAGCGGCGCGCAAGCGTCCCTGCGCATCCTTGGTGGCGTGCGGGTTGAGCTGCGACTTCTCGATGTCCTTGACCGTGATCAGCCCGACGCAATTGCCGTCCCGATCGACCACAACAAGCTTCTCGATGCGGTGCTGGTGGAGCAGCCGCTTGGCCTCGTCCTGATCGACGTTCTCCTTGACCGTGATCAGGTTCTCGCGGGTCATCAGCTCATAGACCTTTTGCGCCGGATCGGACGCGAAGCGGACGTCGCGGTTGGTCAGGATGCCGACGAGCCGGCCGACCGTGTGGCCGCCGGTGCCGCCGTTCTCGACCACCGGGATGCCCGAGATGCTGTAGGTGCGCATCAGACCCAGCGCATCGGCAAGCGTCGCCTCGGGACCGATGGTGACGGGGTTGACCACCATGCCGGACTCGAACTTCTTCACCTGCCGTACCTGCTCGGCCTGTTCGGCCGGCGAGAAATTGCGGTGGATGACGCCGATGCCGCCGGCCTGGGCCATGGCGATGGCGAGCCGCGCCTCTGTGACCGTGTCCATGGCGGCCGACAGGATCGGCACGTTGAGGTCGATGTCGCCAGCGATGCGGGTGCGGATGTCGGTCTCGCCGGGCATGACCTCGGAATGACCCGGCTGCAGCAGCACGTCGTCAAAGGTCAGCGCCAATGCGCCGGTGGACGTCTCGATGATTTTTGCCATGGCCAGCCCTCGGAATGCAGGAAAGGCGCTCGCCCTGATGGACAGCGCCGACTCGTCTTCTTCCCTTTCAGGATTGGCGCTGGCTCGTAACACGTCCCGTCGCCGTTGAAAAGCCGATGGTTGTGTAGTGGCGAAGCTGCATTTGCCGCAGGTGATGCAAGACTTGCGGTCGCACAAACGTGACAGCAAATTAATGCGACATTCGGGCCCAGCCATGATAACCGCCCTACCTGTCGGTTTGGCCCCCAAGGCCGGCAAGCAATCGCGACGCACATTTCAAGGCCGGATCCATCGTGAACCGCATCATCCCGCTTATCCTGGCGGTCGCACTTTTCATGGAAAACATGGATTCGACCGTGATAGCGACATCGCTGCCGGCGATTGCCGTCGACATCCACACCAGCCCGATCGCGTTGAAGCTGGCGCTGACCGCCTATCTGGTGTCGCTGGCGATCTTCATTCCGATCAGCGGCTGGATGGCCGACCGCTTCGGCGCCAAGAACGTGTTTCGCGCCGCAATCGCCGTCTTCATCGTCGGTTCGATCGCTTGTGCGTTTTCCAATTCGCTGCCGGCCTTCGTGGTGTCGCGCTTCCTGCAAGGCATTGGCGGCGCCATGATGACGCCTGTGGGACGCCTGGTGCTGGTGCGCGCCACGCCGAAGAGCGAACTCGTCGCCGCGATGTCCTGGCTGACCGTGCCGGCGCTGGTCGGGCCTCTCGTCGGGCCGCCGGTCGGCGGCTTCATCACCACCTATTTCACCTGGCACTGGATCTTCCTGATCAACGTGCCGATCGGCCTGCTGGGCATCTGGCTCGCCACCCGCTTCCTGCCGGAGACGGAATCGATGGAGACGCCGCCGCTTGATTTCATTGGTTTCGTACTGAGCGGGCTGGCCGCCTCCGGCGTCGTCTTCGGCCTGTCGGTCGTCAGCCTGCCCTATCTGCCACCTGCAACCGGCCTCATTACCGTGGCGGTCGGGCTGGTTTCGGGCGCGCTTTATCTCCTGCATGCGCGCCGGGCACAGAATCCGTTGCTGGCGCTGGAACTGTTCCGCAACCAGGTGTTCCGCTCCTCGGTGCTCGGCGGCTCGCTGTTTCGCGTCGGCATCGGCGCGGTGCCGTTTTTGCTCCCGCTGATGTTCCAGATCGGCTTCGGGCTGACGCCGTTCCAGTCCGGCATGATCACCTTCGTCTCGGCGATCGGCGCCATTGGCATGAAGTTCGTCACCGCGCTGATCTTCCGGCTCGCCGGGTTCCGCCGGGTGCTGATTTCGGGCTCGCTGATCGCGGCCGGGTCGATCGCCATCTACGGCCTCTTCACCCCGGAAACGCCCTACGGGCTGATCCTCGCCATGCTGCTCGCCGGGGGCTTCATCCGCTCAATGTTCTTCACCGGCATCAATGCGCTTGCCTACGCCGAGATTTCGGCCGCCGACACCAGCAAGGCCACGCCGATCACGGCGGTGTTCCAGCAGTTGGCGATCGCACTCGGCGTGGCACTGGCCGGCGGCATCCTGGAAGTGTCGACCAATATCCATGGCGGCCCGCTGACGCTGAGCGACTTCCACACCGCCTTCTTCATTGTAGCGGCGGTGTCGGCGGCAGCCTCGCTGTCGTTCATGCGGCTGGCGCCGGAGGCCGGCAATGCCGTGTCTGGACATGGCCGGCTGACGCCGCCGAAGACGCTGGAGCCGGTGAGCCCGTCGGGGAGTTGAGGACCCCTTCCCTTCTCCCCTTGTGGGAGAAGGTGGATAGGCGCGCAGCGCCGAGACGGTTGAGGGGTGTTGGAAGAAATGAGGCGATGATAACTGCAAGCGTGTTGCCAAGCTGGAACACCCCTCATCCGACCTCGCTTCGTGAGGCCACCTTCTCCCACAAGGGTGTTTGGACTGGGGACATCGCGAACAGATGTGCGAGGACATCGCGAACAGTTTTGCATGCTATCGCGCCAGGACATTGAGGTCGATGGTTTCTATTTTCTGAT
>NZ_JAMYOX010000019.1:0-120412 GCF_040320025.1 Mesorhizobium sp. M0808 | reverse complement strand
GAATATCATCGCGTCTCCCCATCAAAAACTTGACGCCGGCACCGCGGTGCTCAGGTCCTCATGGCCGCCGGATACACGTCTGCGGTCTTCACCGGATGGGTACCCGGCGGGCGCCGGGTGCTTAATCGGAAGGTGTCACAAAAAAAGCCCCGTTTCCGGGGCTTTTTTTGACTTGCGGATTCGTCAGTTCTTACGCGGCAGTTGCGGCACAAGGCTGCGCTTGCCACCATCCTTGCCTTTCGGCTCCGGCTTCTGCGCCACCGCCTTTTTCGCGGCGGGCTTTTTCGCCACCGCCTTCTTGGCCTTCGGCGCGTCGTCCGGCTCTTCCTTCTTCGGCTTCACCGGCGCCTCGTCGGCGAGCGATTCGAGCTTCAGGCCGGTCTCGCCGGTTTCCTTCTTCTCGACAGTGACACGTACTGTGCCGCCCTTCTTGAGCTTGCCGAACAGCACCTCGTCGGCCAGCGGCTTCTTGATGTGCTCCTGGATGACACGGCCAAGCGGCCGGGCGCCCATGCGCTCGTCATAGCCCTTGTCGGCCAGCCATGCGATCGCCTCCTGCGACAGGTCGAATGTCACGCCGCGCTCGGAAAGCTGTGCTTCCAGCTGCATGACGAACTTCTGCACCACCTGATGGATGACCGGCACCGGCAGCGAGCCGAACGGAATGATCGCATCGAGACGGTTGCGGAACTCCGGCGTGAACAGCCGGTTGATCGCCTCGACATCGTCGCCTTCGCGCTTGGTCGAACCGAAACCGATGGCCGCGCGCTGCGCGTCGGACGCGCCCGCATTGGTGGTCATGATCAGGATGACATTGCGGAAGTCGATCTGCTTGCCGTTGTGGTCGGTCAGCTTGCCGTGATCCATGACCTGCAACAGGATGTTGAACAGATCCGGATGCGCCTTCTCCACTTCGTCCAGCAACAGCACGCAATGCGGATGCTGGTCGACGCCGTCGGTCAGAAGGCCGCCCTGGTCGAAGCCGACATAGCCGGGAGGCGCGCCGATCAGCCGTGAAACGGTGTGGCGTTCCATATATTCCGACATGTCGAAGCGGATCAGCTCCACGCCGAGCGAGGCGGCGAGCTGCTTGGCCACTTCCGTCTTGCCGACACCGGTCGGACCCGAGAACAGGTACGAGCCGATCGGCTTTTCCGGTTCCCGCAGGCCGGCCCGCGCCAGCTTGATGGCCGAAGTCAGCGCGGTGATCGCGGTGTCCTGGCCGTAGACGACGCGCTTCAACTCGATGTCGAGACCTTGCAGCACCTTCTCGTCGTCGGCGGAAACCGTCTTCGGCGGGATACGCGCCATCGTGGCGATCGTCGCTTCGATCTCCTTGATGCCGATGGTCTTCTTGCGCTTGGCTTCCGGCACCAGCATCTGCGAGGCGCCGGTCTCGTCGATCACGTCGATCGCCTTGTCCGGCAGCTTGCGGTCGTTGATGTAACGCGCCGAGAGCTCGACCGAAGCCTTGATCGCCTCGCTCGTGTAGCGAACCTTGTGGAACTCCTCGAAATAGGGCTTGAGGCCCTTCATGATCTCGATGGCGTCCTCGACGGTCGGCTCGTTGACGTCGATCTTCTGGAAGCGCCGCACCAGCGCGCGGTCCTTCTCGAAGAACTGACGGAACTCCTTGTAGGTGGTCGAGCCGATGCAGCGGATCGCGCCGGACGACAGCGCCGGCTTCAACAGGTTCGACGCATCCATGGCGCCGCCAGAGGTGGCCCCTGCCCCGATCACGGTGTGGATCTCATCAATGAACAGCACGGCGCCGGGATAATCCTCGAGCTCCTTGACGACCTGCTTCAGCCGCTCCTCGAAATCGCCGCGATAGCGGGTGCCGGCCAGTAGCGTGCCCATGTCGAGCGCGAAGATGGTGGCATTGTGCAGCACTTCGGGAACGTCGCCCTCGACGATACGCTTGGCGAGGCCTTCGGCGATTGCCGTCTTGCCGACGCCGGGATCACCGACATAGAGCGGGTTGTTCTTGGAGCGGCGGCACAGCACCTGGATGGTCCGGTTGATCTCGCTCTCGCGACCGATCAATGGATCGATCTTGCCGGCCTTGGCCTTGTTGTTCAGGTTGACGCAATAGGCAGTCAGCGCGTCCTGCTGCTGCTTCTTCTTGCCGCCTTCCTCTTGCGGCTCGGCCCCGCTCTGGCCGCCTTGCTCGTCGTCGGCGCCGCGCGGCGTCCGCGTCTCGGAAGCGCCGGGGCGCTTGGCGATGCCATGCGAGATATAGTTGACCGCGTCGTAGCGGGTCATCTGCTGTTCCTGCAGGAAGTAAGCGGCGTGGCTCTCGCGCTCAGCGAAGATGGCGACGAGCACGTTGGCGCCGGACACCTCCTCGCGACCTGACGACTGCACATGGATCACCGCGCGCTGGATGACGCGCTGGAAACCGGCAGTCGGCTTGGAATCTTCATCGTAGCCGGTGACGAGGTTGTCGAGCTCGGTGTCGATATAGGTGAGGACCGTATGCTTCAACTCGTCGAGATCGACGTTGCAGGCACGCATGACGGCCGCCGCCTCGGTGTCGTCGATCAGGGCGAGCAGCAAATGTTCAAGGGTTGCATATTCATGGTGCCGCTCATTGGCGAGCGTCAGCGCTTGGTGAAGCGCCTTTTCCAGGCCTTGGGAGAAAGCCGGCATGTTACCTCACTTCTTCTCCATCACGCATTGCAGCGGATGCTGATTCTGTCGGGCGAAATCCATGACCTGAGCCACTTTGGTCTCGGCCACCTCGAATGTATAGACCCCGCACTCGCCCACCCCATGATTGTGAACATGAAGCATTATGCGTGTGGCGGCTTCGCGGTCCTTCTGGAAAAAGCGCTCCAGCACGTGGACCACGAATTCCATGGGTGTGTAGTCGTCGTTAAGAATGAGGACCCGATACAGACTGGGCTTCTTGGTCTTGGTTTTTGTGCGCGTGATGACGGCCGTGCCGCGACCGGCCTCATTGCCGTTGCTGCCGTTCTGCATTCGCACCACGTAGCTCGTGGCAGTCAAACCTGTAGTCACGTAGTCCTGCCTCTTTCGAATCCTCATGCATGCTCGACATGTAGGTGTTCGATGGACGATTTTAAGCCCTTCTGTTTAGCTGACAATATGGCTAGGTGGCCAAACTTGACCGATTTTTCAAATCGTGAAGACCGCAGGCCCCCGATTTCGAGCTGGCATGAAAAAACCCGGCCGCGCGTTCGCGACCGGGTCTGTCTTTGCAAGCCCAGGGGCCGGCTCGGAATGTTCGTCGAATTTACTTCGCCTTGGCGACGATCGATTCGAACGGCTTGTAGGCTTCCTTGGCGAGTTCGGCATAGAGATCGCCAAGCTTGGTGGCTTCGGTGACGAAGCTCTCATAGGACTGCTTGGCATAGTCGGACTGGATATCGATCGCCTTGTCCAGCGACTTGGCGGAAAAGAGCTTCTCAACAGCGGCGCTGCCGGCTTCGAAGCTTTTCTTGGTGTACTCGCCCGCCTCGGCGGCGATAGCCTGCGCACCCTTGGACAGCGAGGCGAAGCTCTTCAATCCGGTGTCCGCAAATTCCTTGCCGTATTTGCTGAAATCTTCATAGGTCTGGGTCATTTCACGCATTCCCTTGAACGGTTGCCTTGGACGATAGACGCGGCTTGTCCGGGCCGCGTTGTGCAATGCGTGTAAATATATTGTGCAGTGCACAAAAGTCAAGATTCCCGCGGCAATGCGGATCGTGAGCTGCCGGCAATCGCTAAGATTCGAATAAAGAGAAGCTCAATCCCACAGAAAATGGTGAACGCGGCGGTTACCATAAACGGATTGGTAACGCTGCCCGCGTTAGCGTGGCCGGAGGTGAGGCAGGACTTTTTGCCGCCTCCAAGGCAACGGAAATTCAAAGGAACTATCAGTGCGTAAGGCGTTGTCGGGCTTCGTTTCCAAATCCGCGTCCCCCCTCAAAACGATCATGATCCTCGCCATGGCGATGAGCTTCGTCGTCGCGGACGCGGCCTCATCCATGGCGGCCAAGTCGGCGGCCATCGTCATCGATGCCAAGACCGGCAAGGTGCTTTATTCGTCGGACGCCGATGGCCGGCGCTATCCGGCGTCGCTTACCAAGATGATGACGCTCTATCTGACGTTCGAGGCGTTGGCGAAGGGCAGGATCAGCAAGAATTCCCCGGTCGTGTTCTCGGCCAATGCCGCTGCCGAACCGCCGACGAAGCTCGGCGTCAAGCGGGGCGGCTCGGTCACGGTCGAGACCGCGATCCTGTCGATGGTGACCAAATCGGCAAACGATTCCGCAACAGCGCTTGGCGAGATGCTCGGCGGCAACGAAGCCAATTTCGCCCGCATGATGACCGCCAAGGCGCGGGCGCTGGGCATGAGGGGAACCGTTTTCCGCAACGCCAACGGCTTGCCTGATCCCGGCCAGTTCACGACCGCGCGCGACATGGCGATGCTCGGCATCGCCCTGAGAGAGCATTTCCCGCAATATTACGGCTATTTCTCGCAGCGCTCCTTTCTTTACGGGCGGCAGCGCATCAACGGCCACAATCGTCTGCTCGGACGCATCAAGGGCGTCGACGGCATCAAGACCGGTTACACCCGCGCCTCCGGTTACAATCTGGTCTCCTCGGTCTCGGATGGCGATCGGCGCATCGTAGCGGTGGTCATGGGCGGCAGGTCCGGCGGCAGCCGCGACAGCCAGATGGCCGGGTTGATCAATGCCTACATGCCGCAGGCGTCGTCGCGCGGCGGCGGCGTGCTGGTTGCCAAGGCCGGCGGCAATCCGATTTCAGCCTTGGCCAAGGTGCTTCTACCGAAGCATGACGCGCCGACACCGGACAGTAAGCCGGACGACGATGCCGTTGCCTCTCTTGTCGAGGAAAATGCGCCCGTCGTTGAAGAGACCGCTCCGGTCGTTCAGGCCAAGAGGGTCAAGACGACGGCTGTGTCGACGGTGGACGACGTGGCGACAGCCCGGGTCGCCGCAGCCTATGCCGAACCGGCGGCAGAGGTCGATCCGGTCAGCACGGCGTCGGTGCCATCCGGCTGGGCAATACAGGTCGCCTCTTCGCCAAAACAGGCCGAAGCGAAGGCTTTCCTCGACAAGGCGACGAAGCAGGCGCCCTCCGTTCTGACCGATGCCTCCGGTTTCACCGTCGCCTTCGACAAGGACGGTGTCACCTACTACCGCGCCCGGTTCGGTGGTTTCGGTTCGAAGACGGCTGCCTGGAAAGCCTGCAACGCTTTGAAAAAGAAGAAGATCGAGTGCTACGCCGTCCAGCAGTAAGCGGCGCGCGAAACGATATCTTTCCCGAAGTTCTGCGTCGAAGGAGACTAGTTGTGATTGGAGAGCAAGACGTCCTTGGCTTCATTGATCCGCGCCGCCAGGAAAGACGTGCCACCGATATCGGGGTGCAGGCGCTGCATCAGGCGGCGGTGCGCCTTGCGGACATCCGCCGCGGCAGCCCCCGCTTCAAGACCAAGGATCTTGTAGGCCTCCTCCTTAGTCATGGCGCCAGAACCTGGCGCAACACCCAGCCCTTCGCCACCATTCGCATCAGCGTCTTTGCGCCAGATGGGAAATCTGCCGTCAAGATACGTCTCTAGCAATTGGCGGCTCTCCGGATCGCCGGAGAGTTCGCGATAGAGTTGCTGCAATTCGGCAAGCCCCATCGAGCCAAGCATCTTGCCTTCATGGCGCCCAGCCAGCACAAGGCCTTCGAGGCCGCCGGTATCGTGATCGAGTTCCATCTCAAGCGCCGCCGTACGAACTGTGGAACGCTTGCCTGGTGCCAGTTTTGCCGCCGGCCGATTCATGCGCATGGAGCCGTACCAGGCGAGCGCAGCCGACAGGATCAAGCCGCCGATGCCCTCGCGCCCGACCAGCAGCACGGCGACGCCGACCAGCCCGAGCAGCACAGGTCCAAGCGTCCTCATGCCGCCTGCAAGCTTCGCCGGATCGGCGCGCAGGAAGACAGTGACCGTGCCGAGAAACACCAGAAGCAATGCTACGAAAGCGATAATCGCGCCCATCAGTTTCCGCCGCCCCGCATATGCTCGATCATCAGCCGATCCTCCGGCCTGCCCCGGGCCTCCAGTGCTTTCAGCCCGCCGGTCGCAAACACGGCGACAGACGAAAGCAGGCCGGCCAACGTCGCGGCAGCCCGCCGATCGAACCGGAACCAGGCCCCTTTCGACAGCCGCGCAATTTCCTTGAACGCCTTTTCCGCAGCGGCATCATGGCCCTCCTGAAAGACGAAGACAGGAACGCCGTGCAGACCGAGGCTGCCGGCCTTTTCGGCCAGATCATCTATGTTTTCTTCCATCGCGTCGCCGATATAGACCAGCGCGTTGACCTTGGCCGCCGCCGTCTGTTTCAGCGCATGGGCGAGCACCTTGCCGATCTGGGTATGGCCGCTGCGGCAGTCGATGCGCGTCATCAGCTGTTTCAGAGCTTCGGTATCGGTGACGAATGCGGACGAGCGGCACTCGCCAAGGCCGCGAAAATAGACAAGTTGAACCTTGAGCGCCCCGGCCTTGCCGACGGCGTCGAACATCTCGGCCTGCAGCGCACAGGCGAGATCCCAGGTCGGCTGGCGGCTCATCGTCGCGTCGAGGGACAGGATCAGCCTACCTGAACCGGTGGCGGATGCAGCGAGCGTCCTTGCCTGACGGAGAAACGCGTCGATCTCGCCGGTGCTCGATTGAGACTCGACCGGCGCAGGATTGGCCTTTGCAGACACGGGCTGCTTCTTGTCGCTCATGACATTCAAGATGTGGCGTTGTTCCCCGGCTTGCAAGCCCAGATGAGGCGACCTGGAGGACCGGTGATGATGGCACCTGCGGACAACGCTTCGGCTGGTGGTCTTGGCGTTGCGTTTCTTGGCGTCAGAGCAGGCCGAGATCGGCAAGCTCACGCCTGAGCTTCGGCGGCATCTCGATCAGCCCGGCTTTGCCCTTGCCGAGATCGGCCGGCGCGTCCGCCGGCTTCAGGTAGCGCCACCCCTGGAATGCACGGCGCGGTTGCCAGTCAGTGCGCGCGACCTCGGGATCGAGGATCAGATGGCAACGGCCGATGCCCTCGTCATCGGTGAAGGGCCGGATTTCGGTGATCAGCTGGCGGCATTGGACATTGCCCTTGATCACCCAGTAGAGCGAGCCGCCGCCGGTAATCTCGGCGCCACGCGTCGGCACCATGCGGGTGGTGTGGTAGTGCTCGGCCGGTTCGCCGGCGCGGCGCCGCTCGTCGAGACGGAAGGCAATCCACTCTTCCAGATCCTCGACGCTGTCACAGCCGACGCAAAGCTTTATGAGATTGAGAGACATCGTTTAAGGTTTAGTCCAGCACGCGAACGCGTCAACGGCCTGATCGACTTCTCCACAGTGGTGGTCCATGCCGCCAGATTGGCGCTCAACACTCCACGACATTGACGGCCAATCCGCCAAGGCTGGTTTCCTTGTACTTTTCGTTCATGTCGAGACCGGTCTGGCGCATCGTCTCGATCGCGGCATCGAGCGGCACGAAATGAACGCCGTCGCCCTTGATGGCCAGCGAAGCGGCGGTCACCGCCTTGACGGCACCAAGCGCGTTGCGCTCGATACACGGCACCTGCACCAGGCCGCCGACCGGATCGCAGGTCATGCCGAGATGATGTTCCAGCGCGATCTCGGCAGCATTCTCGACCTGCTCGGGCGTGCCGCCCATGACGGCGCACAATCCCGCCGCAGCCATTGCCGAAGCCGAACCGACCTCGCCTTGGCAGCCGACTTCCGCCCCCGAGATCGAAGCATTGGTTTTGATGATGCCGCCGACGGCCGCCGCCGTCAGCAGGAAATCGCGGATGCTGGGCTGGTCGGCTTCGGGATGGAAATGCAACCAGTAGCGCAGCACTGCGGGCAGAGTGCCGGCCGCCCCATTGGTTGGCGCGGTGACGACACGGCCGCCGGCAGCGTTCTCCTCATTGACCGCCATCGCATAGATCGACAGCCAGTCGTTGGCGAGCAGCGGGTTGGGCCGGTTCTGCTGCCATTGCTCCTGCAGCTTGTCGTGCAGCATCCGGGCACGGCGGCGCACCTTGAGTCCGCCCGGCATGATGCCGTCTTGCGACAGGCCGCGCTCGATGCACCCCTTCATGGCGCTCCAGATGCCGTCGAGGCCGGCGTCGAGCTCCCCGCGCGACATCTGCGTCTCCTCGTTGACGCGCTTCATCTCGGCAATGGAAAGCCCGCTTTTCGCTGCCATGGACAGCATTTCGACGGCGTTCTTGAACGGATACGGAACCTTCTTGCCTTCGGTTGTCGCCGAGCCCCTTGCTTTCATCCGCTGCAGTTCTTCCTCGGACACTACGAAGCCGCCGCCGATCGAATAATAGACGCGCCTCAGCAGCAACCGGTCGCCGGCATCATGGGCAGAGAAGGCCATGCCGTTGGCGTGACCCGGCAGCGGCGTCTTGCGATCCAGCACAAGATCCGTTGCCGGGTCGAAACGGTAGGACGGATGGCCGGGCGGCGAAATCCGCTTCTCGGCGGCGATGCGAGCGACGATGCCGTCTGCTAGGTCGGGATCCACCGTCTGCGGCGTCTGGCCGGCGAGGCCGAGCACCACGGCACGATCGGAGCCATGGCCGATGCCGGTATAGGCGAGCGAGCCATGCAGGCTGGCCGCGATCCGGTCGACCTTGGCGCCGGCCGGGCGCGGCCAGTCGTCTCCCGCAATCTCGTCGAGAAACCGCCGCGCGGCCGTCATCGGCCCCATCGTGTGCGAACTCGATGGGCCGATGCCGATCTTGAACAAGTCGAAAACCGAAAGGAACACGTGGGCGTTTTCTCCTGGGACCCTGTTGAGATCTACATATAGGAATTCCCATGATGTTTTCCGCTGTTTTAAGGACCGCCGCGCTGCGCCTGCCGACCTCGTTTGCTCCGGCAGCGACATTCCAGCTTCGGCCATCGAAGCGTCCCCTCCGCCTGTGGTAAAAGCAACGCATGAGCGATTCCTTTCATCTATCGATGGCCGACCTTGCGGCGCTGGGGTTCTTCCTTGCCGCGTGGGTGCTGCATACGCTCGCCGCCGACGGAATGCTGGTCAGCCGCATGTCGCTGACGAGGGCTATGAACGCGCAGCGCGAGGCCTGGATGCGGACCATGGCCGAACGCGAGATCCGCATCGTCGACACCGCTATCATGAGCGGGCTGCAACAGGGGACCGCCTTCTTTGCCTCCAGTTCGCTGATTGCGATCGGCGGCTGTTTTGCCCTGCTCGGCGCCTCCGATCAGGTTCTGACCGTGCTCAGCGACCTGCCGTTTGGCGCCACGTCCTCACGCGCGGCCTTCCAGACAAAAGTGTTCGGGCTGGTGCTGATCCTGGCCTTTTCCTTCTTCAAGTTCGGCTGGGCTTACCGGCTGTTCAACTATTGCTCGATCCTGATCGGCGCCGTGCCGATTCCACATGGCGAGGCGTCGCGCAATCCGGTCACCGAAACGGCGGTGTGGCGTGCCGCGCGCATGAACATGCTGGCCGGAAAGCATTTCAATTCGGGCCTGCGCGGCGTGTTCTTCTCGATCGGCTATCTCGGTTGGTTCGTCGATCCCACCGTCTTCGTGCTATCGACGCTGCTGCTTCTGGCGGTACTGGTGCGCCGCCAGTTTTTCTCGGCGGCGCGGCAGGTGGTGCTCGGTCAGCCGCCCGGTCCGGGGAAAGGCCGATCGATGCGGCCCGACAGCCAATAGGCGGTGAGCCCTATCCATTCGCGGATCGCAACAGTGGTGACCTCCAGCCGGTCGCCGGGATAAGGCAAGGTGCCGATGCTTTCCTTGCCGGAAGTGCGATAGTCGACCGGCCACGGAACGGTCGAAAAGCCGGCTTTGTCGAACAGCGCCTTGGCGCGTGGCATATGGAAGGCCGAGGTCACCAGCAACCAGGTTTCGCCCGATTTCGGCGTCACCAGTTCCCTGGTAAAGACAGCGTTCTCGTAGGTGCTGCGGGATTTGTTCTCGAGGATCAGCCGATCGGCCGCCACGCCGAAAGCGGCAAAAAGACGCGGCGCGGTATCTGCATCGCCTTCGCCGCCGCGGAACGTTTCGATGCTGCCACCGGAGATAACGACTTTCGCTGTCGGAAAGCGCCGCGCCAGCACGACCGCCTCGACCATCCGGTCGCCGCTGGAGTTCATTTCATAGCCGCCACGCACCAGATTGACAGCGCCATCCAGACTGCCGCCAAGCACTATGATACCGTCAACCTTTTCCGGCAGCGGCGGCCTGGGGAAGCGTTCCTCCAGCCGATTGAGCATCATGGGGCCGAGCGGGCTCCATGTCGAAACCGCCAGAATGAGGAAGGCAAGAGCGCTGCCGGCGGTCGCCAACCGTCGCCGCCCGAACATCGCCGCGACCAGCCCCGCCAGCAGCAGGAAGATCGCGAGATTCAACGGCTCGACGAAGAACCCGAGAACCTTGGAGACATAGAAGAACATCCCTCACCCCCCTCAGATGAGAAACGATCTTACCACCATTTTTCCGGCTGAAATGTGCCGGCCGCCTTTTCGATGACATGGGCAGTCTGGAACAGCGTTTCCTCGTCGAAGGGCCGGCCGATCAGCTGCAGGCCGAGCGGCAGCCCCTTGGCGTCGAGCCCAGCCGGAACCGCTATGCCGGGCAGGCCGGCCATGTTCACCGTCACCGTAAAAATGTCGTTGAGATACATCTTGACCGGGTCGGCGGCCATGTCCTCGTCGGCGATGCCGAAGGCGGCGGAAGGCGTTGCCGGCGTCAGGATGACGTCGACGCCTGCTGCAAACACATTTTCGAAGTCACGCTTGATCAGGGTTCGAACCTTCTGCGCCTGTAGATAGTAGGCATCGTAGTAGCCGGCGGAAAGCACATAGGTGCCGATCATGATGCGGCGCTTGACCTCCCGCCCGAAGCCGGCGGCGCGGGTCTTTTCATACATATCGACAATGTCCTTGCCGGGCACGCGCAAGCCATAGCGGACGCCGTCGTAACGGGCGAGGTTGGACGAGGCTTCGGCCGGCGCCACGATGTAATAGGCCGGCAGCGCGTATTTGGTATGCGGCAGCGAGATATCGACGATCTCGGCACCAGCATCCCGCAGCCAGGCAATGCCTTTCTGCCACAGCGCCTCAATCTCCGCGGGCATGTCGTCGACACGATATTCCTTGGGAATGCCGACCTTCATGCCCCTGATCGGGCGGCCGATCGCCGCCTCGTAGTCCGGCACCGGCAGGTCGACGGACGTCGTGTCCTTCGGGTCGACCGAAGCCATCGACTTCAACAGGATCGCGGCATCGCGCACGTCGCGCGCGATCGGCCCGGCCTGGTCGAGCGACGAGGCGAAGGCTACGATCCCCCAGCGCGAGCAGCGGCCATAGGTCGGCTTGATGCCGACTGTGCCAGTGAAGGCGGCGGGCTGGCGGATCGAGCCGCCGGTATCGGTGGCGGTGGCGCCGGCGCAGAGGAAGGCCGAGACCGCTGATGCGGAGCCACCGGACGAACCGCCCGGCACCAGTTGGGCATTGTCCAACGTGCGCGCGGTCCTGGTGCCGCCCGCCGAAACGAAGCCGCCCTCGCCCTGATGTGTCGTCGGCATCACCACCGTGTCGAGGCGCGAACGCCGCCACGGGTTGATGACCGGCCCGTAATACGAGGTCTCGTTGGACGAGCCCATGGCGAACTCGTCCATGTTGAGCTTGCCGAGCATGACGGCGCCATCCGCCCACAGATTGGCGGTGACCGTCGATTCGTAGCGCGGCTTGAAGCCGTCCAGCACATGGCTGCAGGCCTGGGTGTGGACGCCTTCGGTGCCGAACAAATCCTTGATGCCGAGCGGGATACCCTCGAGCGACCCGCCCTCGCCCTTGGCCAGTTTCGCGTCGGAGGCCTTGGCCATGTCGCGCGCCTTGTCGTCGGTGACCACGACGTAGGCATTGAGCGCCGGATTGGCTCGCTCGACCGCCGATAGATAAGCCTCGGTGATTTCGGTGGCGGTGATCTCCCTGGAGCGCAATTTGGCGCGGGCCTGCGAAATCGTCAGCTGGGTCAGGTCGCTCATCAGGCAAGGCTCTTTTCGTAAAACACCGACCACTCGGAATCGGGATAATTCAGCACCGGCCCGCAACGCGAAAAACCGGCGCGTTCGTAGACGGTCCAGGCGGCGGGATGACGGTCGCCCGTCTCCAGCACCAGACGCTTAAGCCCTTCTTGGCGCGCCAGCGCCTCGATACGCTCGACAATCTTCGCGCCGATCTTGTGGCCGCGATGCGAAGGTCGCGTATACATGCGCTTGACCTCGCCTACGACAGCATCGTGGCGCTTCAGTGCGCCGCAACCGATGGCAAGGCCGTTGTCCCGGGCGATGAAGACGGTCGTGTCGCGGTCCGCCATCTGCTCGACCGTCAAATGGTAGCAATGCTCCGGCGGCGTCAGCTCCAGCAATGTGGCGTTGAGCTCCTCGACCAGCCCACGCACATCGTCCTGCAGCGGCGTCTCAGCCGCGATGTCGATTGCCATCAGCCTGCTACTCCACGACCTTCGGCACAAGGAAGAAATTCTCTTCGGTCGCCGGTGCATTGGCGACGATGTCGGCTGCCTTGCCGCCGTCGGTGACGACGTCCTGGCGCTTTTTCATTGCCATCGGCGTGACTGAGGTCATCGGCTCGACGCCGGAAACATCGACCTCGTTCAACTGCTCGACAAAGCCCAAAATGGCGTTCAATTCGCCGGTCATGCGCTCTGCATCCTCCTCGCTCACCGCAATACGGGCAAGATGCGCGACGCGCTTCACGGTTTTTATATCAACGGACATGTTTGTGCCTCGGGGAAAACCAGCGCTATAGCGGCGCGGCGCGTGCCGCGCAACATGCATCGTGCCATCAACTGCCCTATGGCATCGCCACGCCGTCGCAGAGGAAATAACTGCCGCCGTTGCCGCTCTGCTCGCCTTCGTCGGCGGCAGGCCGAACCGATACCAGGTCGATCTGCTTCGGGCTCATCTGTGTCAGTGAGAGAACATCGGGAAAGACGTAGCCCGGCTCCTGGCATATAGCGATCACCGCCCAGCTTGGTGAGCGTGTCGCTTTGGTGATCTGCAGGAATTCACAATTATATTCGATGCTTTCCAGGCCATTTGCCGACAGCACGATATTGCCACCCTCGATCACCGTCTGCAGCGTATCCTTTTTGGCCTGCGCGCAGAGGTCCTCCGATTGCAGATAGACGCCCTCGATGAAATTTTCTGCGGCCAGCGTCGGCGACGCGGCAACCAGCATGGAAAGGCAAAGAGAATTTCTCAAGCGCATCGTATTGTTCCGGACCGGCTTTCTTTACAGCGTAATCGTCTCGCCGATCTTCGGCAACGCAACTTTCACACCCGATCCATCCAGCCCGGCCACGAATTTGTCGGCGGTCTGATCGATCATCGGAAATGTGCCGAAGTGAGCGGGAACGACCGTCTCGAACTTGAAGAAACGCTGGCAGGCAAGGGCTGCTACCGCGCCACCCATGGTGAAGCGGTCGCCGATCGGCACGATGCCGATCTTCGGTTCGTGCAACTCGTTGATCAGCGCCATGTCGGAAAAAATGTCGGTGTCGCCCATATGATAAAGCGTCTTGTCCTCGGGAAAGTGCAGAACGAGCCCACCCGGATTGCCGAGATAGGTATTCTGGCCACCCTCGCCCGGAAAGGACGATGAATGCAGAGCCTGAACGAAGGTGGTGGTGAAGCCGCCGCAATCGACAGTGCCGCCGATATTGCCGGGATTGATCTGCTTGTCACCGACGCCCTTGCCGACCAGGTACATGCAAATCTCGAAATTGGCGACCAGCATCGCGCTGCTCTTCTTGAGCACTTCGATGGCGCCGCTGATGTGGTCGCTGTGGCCATGGGTGAGCAACACGTGCGTGATCCCTTCGGCCGGCCCTTCCCAGCCGCCCGTCCATGATGGATTGCCGACCAGATAGGGGTCGATGAGGATTTTCGCGCCTTCGATTTCGATTCGGAATGCCGAATGTCCGTACCAGGTCAGTTTCATCAATGCTTTCCTCGATTTTTGCTTCGGTAGAGGATAGAACGCCGACGGCGAAATTAAAGTGCCGCGCACGCTTTGCGCGTATAGGACGTGCGGCGTCGCGGTCAAAGGAAAAGCCGTTGGGCATCATCACCATCGAGGAGTTGCCGGCCCGGCTCGGCGGCGGCAAGACCCTGGCCGGTCTCGACCTCGGCGACAAGACAATCGGCGTGGCGGTTTCCGACCGCGGCTTGTCGTTCGCCCACCCGCGCCCCGTCATCATGCGCAGGAAATTCTCGCTCGATGCCGCAGTGCTGCTCGCTCTGTTGCAGAAGGAGAATGCCGGGGCCGTGGTGATCGGCCTCCCCATCAACATGGACGGCTCCGAAGGCCCGCGCGCCCAAAAATCCCGCGCTTTCGTCCGCAATATGGCTGGATTGACCGATCTGCCCTTCCTCTTTTGGGACGAACGACTGTCGACGGTGGCGGCCGAGCGGACGCTGATCGAGATGGATTTTTCCCGCAAGAAACGCGCCGGCAAGATCGATTCTGCTGCGGCCGCTTTTATCCTCCAGGGTGTTCTCGACCGGCTTCAGGCGCTCGGCGTCGATGCCTGGTCGAAATAGCGGTTGCGCATCGCCGTGATCCAGCCACCAATCGCCTTGCGGCGGCGAAATGCCCAGAACGCCACCAGCAGCAGCCCATCGAACACGCAAGCTTTCGCCACCATCCCCGGAATAAGCGCCGGATCAACGCCGAGCATCTGTCCATAGAGCTGGAAGACGAGATCGTGTAATTGGCGGCTCAGCACGACATAGCCGAAATTGATGTCGTTGAGCGACAGAAAGAACCAGCCCCAAAACAAGAGGAGCGGAGCCGCCCACAGCGCGAACAAGGTGCGCATCAGCGGTCATCCCTCGAATCCAGCCGGCCGGAAATGCGGGCAAGCGAGGAATTATGCGCCGCTGCCTTGGCCATGACATGCGCGGCCGCTCGGATTTCGCCGGTCCCTGGAGCTGCCGCGGCAACGGTCGACCGCCGCTCCGCGAGCACCGCGACATAGGACGCCAGAAGTGCCGCCAATTGCACCGCGACAATCATGAACAGCCCATTGATGCCTTGCGCGGCGCCGCCGATGACGATCAGCGACAGCACGCCCAAGGCGGAAATGAAGGCGATTCGCATGACGCTATCGGCGGGATCCGGGTTGGTCGTGTCGCTGGTCAGTGCTTCAACAAAGGCCCAGCAGAACAGCACCGCGACGACAAGCAGTGCCACGGCGAGCGGCGCCACGACGACGGCGTTTTCGAGATCGGCAGATCGAGTGTTCTGGACGGGAACGCCCAGTACGCCAAGGGCCGTCGCCACGCCTCGATTCCCGTCGATGCAAATGAACGCCAGCAGGGCGAAAACGGCCGCCCAATGCAATGCCAGAAAAGAGCTCAGAATATGCCGCATGACGCTCCTGCTTCGCAGGGCAAAGCCGCTCAAGCTGAACAATCCTTGCCTTAACCATAACACTGGGCTTTGCCATCGGCCGCCGCAATGGAAACCATTCGTTAAGGTTAACGATCATCCACAGGGTCGCGAGAGCGGCAGCGAATTGGGCGACGGCCCTTAGTTGATCGGCGGGTAGAGCGTATCGATGATCATGCGCGCATCATGGCGGGAATCGATCATGCCATAGGTATTGCGCCACTGGCCGGCGAGGCGCGTTTCGACGAAGGCGTCGGCGATCCGCCCTGCCCCCAGCCTGCGAAGCTCTGCTGCCGCCGCCGACAATGCCAATTGCTCGGTCAAGAGCCGCGCCGAGCCCTCGTCGGTTGCAGCGACCTGCATTGCCGCCTTGAGCACGCCGACGGTGCCGCGTCCGCCGGCGCCGAGATCGCGGTCGATGCCGGCCAGCACGTCATCGAACAGGCCGGGTGCACGCCCCAGCACACGTAGCACATCGAGCGCCATGACGTTGCCGGATCCCTCCCAGATCGCGTTGACCGGAGCTTCGCGATAGTAGCGGGCGAGCGGCCCCTCCTCGACATAGCCATTGCCGCCGAGGCACTCCATCGCTTCATAGAGCAGCGGCGGCGCAATCTTGCAGACCCAGTATTTGACGACCGGCGTCATGGCGCGGGCGAAGGCCGCCTCGCCGCGGTCGCCGGCCGCCTCGTCGAAGGAGCGCGCCAGCCGGAACGACAGCGCGGTAGCGGCGGCAACGTCGAGCGCCATATCGGCCAGCACACGCTGCATCAGCGGCTGCTCGATCAGATTGGTTCCAAACACCTTGCGGTGGCGCGTGTGGTGGACAGCCTCGGCCAGTCCGGCCCGCATGATCGCCGATGAGGCGACGGCACAGTCGAGCCGCGTCAGGGTCACCATGTCCATGATCGTCTTCACGCCCGCGCCGGGCTCACCGACCATCTCGCCGATGGCATTGACGAATTCCACCTCCGACGAGGCATTGGATCGGTTGCCGAGCTTGTCCTTCAGCCGTTGAAAACGGAAACCGTTGCCGGATCCGTCGCCGAGCAGGCGGGGAACGAGAAAGCACGACAGTCCCTCCGGCACCTGTCCGAGCACCAGGAAGGCATCCGACATCGGCGCCGACATGAACCATTTGTGGCCGGTCAGGCGATAAAACCCGCTGCCGGCGCGCTCGGCGCTGGTGACGTTGGCACGGACATCGGTGCCGCCTTGCTTCTCGGTCATGCCCATGCCGAGCGTCAGCCCGGCTTTTTCGACTGGAGGCTTCTGGCTTTGATCGTATTTGCGCGTCGTCACCCGAGGCGCCCATTCGCGAAACAGCTTCGGGCTGGCCATCAGCGCTGCCAGCGAAGCGCTGGTCATGGTGATCGGGCAGAGATGTCCGGTCTCGAGCTCAGCCGTGAGGTAAAAGCGTGCAGCGCGCACCTGGTGGCGGCGGCCGATCTCGGCGTCGCCATTCTCCCAGACCGACGAATGCAGCCCGTTGGCAACAGAGCGGCGCATGAGCGCGTGATAGGCGGGATGGAACTCGACCTGGTCGATGCGCCGGCCCTGGCGGTCATGGGTCCTGAGCTTCGGCATCTCGACATTGGCAAGACGGGCCAGTTCCTGCGCCTCATGGGTCAGAACGAAACGGCCAAGCCCGTCGAGGTCCTTGCGCACCGGATCGGAAAAGCGCTCGGCAAGCTGGATCAGCAACGGATCGCCCCGCCAGGCGTTGCCGCCGGCCAGCGGCGGCGGCTGGTTGGTCACGTCGTCAGTCACGCTTCGTCCTTATCACCTGAAGGCTGCGAATCCAAAGCCAAGGCGGTTTATAGCCTATGGCCAGCGGCGCGCGACGAAAATACCGGGGAGAACCAATCCAATCCCAAGCCGGTGCTTGCAGCCGCGGAGCCTCCCCCCTATAGCAGCGACTTGAGATGACCGACGCATCGTCCCTGCCGCTTTATCCCCACCGCCATCTTCTGGGCATCCGCGATCTTTCCCCTGCCGACATCGAGCTTCTGCTCGACCGGGCGGACAGGGCCGTTGCCATCTCGCGGCAGTCGGACAAGAAGACATCGACGCTGCGCGGCCGCACCCAGATCAATCTCTTCTACGAAGCCTCGACCCGTACGCAATCGTCATTCGAGCTGGCCGGCAAACGGCTCGGCGCCGACGTCATGAACATGTCCGTAGCGAGTTCGTCGGTGAAAAAGGGCGAGACGCTGATCGATACGGCGATGACGCTGAATGCCATGCGTCCCGACATATTGATCATCCGCCATCAATCGGCCGGCGCGGCAGCACTTCTCGCCCAGAAAGTCGGCTGTTCGGTGGTCAATGCCGGCGACGGCGCCCATGAGCACCCTACCCAGGCGCTGCTCGACGCACTGACTATCCGCCGCGTCAAGGGTCCGTTGCCGAAGCTGATCGTGGCGATCTGCGGCGACATCCTGCATTCGCGCGTGGCCCGCTCCAACATCATCCTGCTCAACGCGCTTGGTGCCCAGGTCAGGGTCGTCGCCCCTTCGACGCTTTTGCCCGCCGGCATCGAGAAGATGGGCGTCATCGTCACCCGTTCCATGGCCGAGGGTCTGAAGGACGCCGACGTGGTGATGATGCTGCGCCTGCAGCGCGAACGCATGGAAGGCGCTTTCGTACCGTCGGTGCGCGAATATTTCCGCTATTTCGGCCTCGACGCGGAGAAGCTGAAGGCGGCCAAGGACGGTGCGCTGGTCATGCATCCCGGCCCGATGAACCGCGGCGTCGAGATCGCCTCCGAGATCGCCGACGGCCCGCAAAGCGTTATCCAGGAACAGGTTGAGATGGGCGTCGCCGTGCGCATGGCGGTTATGGAAGCGCTGCTCGACCCCCGTCGAAACCACGAGGGCCGCGCCTGATGAGCATAACGGTCTTCCGCCGGGCCCACATCGTCGACCCGTCGCGCGGCGTCGATGAGGTCGGCACCGTCATCGTCGAAGGCCGCAAAATCGTTGCCGCCGGCAAGGCGGCCTTGAACCAGGGCGCGCCCGACGGCGCCACCATCATCGACTGCGCCGGCAAGACTATCATCCCCGGATTGATCGACGCGCGCGTCTTCATCGGCGAACCCGGCGGTGAACACCGGGAGACCATTGCTTCGGCGAGCATCGCTGCGGCGGCCGGCGGCGTCACCTCAATCGTCATGATGCCCGATACCGACCCGGTGATCGACAATGTCGCACTGGTCGAGTTCGTGCTGCGCACCGCCAAGGACACCGCAATCGTCAACATCTTGCCGGCAGCAGCGATCACCAAGGGGCTGGAAGGCCGCGAGATGACCGAATTCGGCCTGCTGCGCGAGGCCGGCGCGGTCGCCTTCACCGATGGCCGGCATTCTATTGCCAGCGCGCTGGTGATGCGCCGCGCGCTGACCTATGCGCGCGATTTCGGTGGCGTCATCGCGCATGAAACCCAAGACGCCGACCTCGCTTCGGCCGGCGTGATGAACGAAGGCCTTTACGCAAGCTGGCTTGGCCTTGCCGGCATTCCGCGCGAAGCCGAATCGATCCCCCTGGAGCGCGATCTCGCGTTGGCTCGGCTGACCGGCGGCGCCTATCACGCTGCCAAGATTTCGACGGCTATGGCGGCAAGCGCGGTAGCACGCGCGAAAGCCGATGGCGCCAATGTCACATCAGGCGTGTCGATCCACAATCTGTCGCTCAACGAGAATGATGTCGGCGAGTACCGCACCTTCTTCCGGCTGACGCCGCCGCTGCGCGCGGAGGAAGACCGGCTGGCGATGATCGAAGCGATCAAGGACGGCACCATCGATCTCATCGTCTCCTCGCACGACCCGCAGGACGTCGACACCAAGCGCCTTCCCTTTGCCGATGCCGCGGCCGGCGCCATCGGCCTGGAAACGCTGCTAGGCGCAGCGCTGCGGCTCTATCACAATGGCGACGTGACGCTGCTCCGGCTGGTCGAGACACTGTCGACCGCGCCGGCAAGATTGTTCGGCCTGCCCGGCGGCACGCTGAAACCGGGGGCATTGGCCGACCTTTCGCTCGTCGATCTGGACGAGCCATGGGTCGTCAGCGAGAGCGGCATCCGCTCACGCTCGAAAAACACCTGTTTCGAAGGCGCACGACTGCAAGGCAAGGTCTTGCAAACGATGGTGGCGGGCCGCACAGTGTTTTCGGCCTAGGACGAAAACAGGCGTCACGGCTTAAAATCCGCTCAGCCAAGGAAAGTTCGGGGGAACAATGGCTTACAGTCCCGTCTTGGCATTGGTGTTCGGCTATCTTCTCGGCTCGATCCCGTTTGGCCTGCTGATCACCCGTGCCGCCGGCCTCGGCGACGTGCGCAACATCGGCTCCGGCAACATCGGCGCCACCAATGTGCTGCGCACCGGCAACAAGAGCTTGGCCGCGGCCACGCTTCTGCTCGACGCCCTTAAAGGCACCGCGGCGGTGCTGATCGCAGGCCGCTTTGCGCCCGAGCTCGGACTTTGGGCCGGCTTCGGCGCGTTTTTAGGTCATCTCTTTCCGGTCTGGCTCGGCTTCAAGGGGGGCAAGGGTGTCGCCACTTACCTTGGCGTGCTGATCGGCCTTGCCTGGCAGGCGGCGCTGATCTTCGCCGTCGTCTGGCTGGCGGTGGCCTTCCTGTTCCGCTTCTCCTCGCTTGCGGCACTGACGGCAGCAGTCGTGGTGCCCATGGCGCTGTATTTCCTGAGCACGCCGCAGATTGCCGGGCTTTTCGCGGCGATGAGCCTAATCGTCATCGTAAAGCACCGCGCCAACATTGCGCGGCTGCTTGCCGGCACCGAGGGTAAGA
Organism: Mesorhizobium sp. M0808; assembly: GCF_040320025.1. Taxonomy (NCBI): domain Bacteria; kingdom Pseudomonadati; phylum Pseudomonadota; class Alphaproteobacteria; order Hyphomicrobiales; family Phyllobacteriaceae; genus Mesorhizobium; species Mesorhizobium sp. M0808. Next base: position 100,126 of record NZ_JAMYOX010000019.1, on the reverse strand, counting down.
TCGGGGCCAACGAGTGAGCGAGCCCGACGCCGGGCCGCGCCTCAGCGACCGGCAGCGGCTGAGCTGGCTTCGTCTGATCCGCACGCCGAATGTCGGCCCGGCTTCCTTTCGCGACCTGATCAACCGGTTCGGTTCGGCCGAAGCAGCGCTATCGATGCTGCCCGAGCTGATGATTTCGGGTGGCGCCAAAAAAATCGTCCGCATCCCGTCCATTGCCGAGACCGAGGCGGCGCTGGAGACCGCCCGGCGGGCTGGCGCCCGCTTCGTCGGCATCGGCGAGGCGGATTATCCGCCGCTGATGAAAAGCATGGATCATCCGCCGCCGCTGCTCGCGGTCAGGGGCAATAGCGCGGTGTTCCGCTTGCCAGCGGTCGCCATCGTCGGCGCTCGCAACGCATCGCTGGCCGGCATCAAAATGGCGCGGATGCTGGCGGCGGATCTCGGCCGCGACGGCTATGGCATCGTCTCCGGCCTGGCGCGCGGCATCGATACGGCCGCGCACCATGGCAGCCTTGCGACTGGCACAATCGGCGTGCTCGCCGGCGGCCTCGATTTGCCCTACCCGCCCGAAAATGCCGGCCTGTGCGACGAGATCGCCGAGTGCGGCGGCGCCATCATTTCCGAAATGCCGTTTGGCTGGCAGCCGCGCGCACAGGATTTTCCGCGCCGCAACCGGCTCGTCGCCGGTGCTGCATTGGGATTGGTGGTGGTCGAGGCCGCACAGCGCTCCGGCTCACTGATCAGCGCCCGGCTTGCCGGCGAGATGGGCCGGCTGGTCTTTGCCGTTCCCGGTTCGCCGCTCGATCCGCGCGCTGCCGGCGCCAATGGCCTGCTCAAGGACGGCGCAACCCTTGTCACCGAGGCCGCCGATATCACCAGTGCGATCGCCCCGCTGGTCGGCGCCTGGGCCCCAAGGACATCGCCGCTTGAGGAGCCGACGCGGTCGCGGTCGTCCTCGCGCGGCGGCGGCGTTGCCGAAAAGTCGGGCGGCTCGAGCCGTCCGGCTAGGTCGAGCTCCAGCAGCACCATGAACACTTGGGCGGGATGCAGGCCGGTGTGGCGGATGATCTCGTCTACCGCCACTGGCGTCGGGCCGAGCGCCTCGACGCGCCATGCCGGCGGTAATGTCTCGCTGATTTGACCGAGAGCTTGCGCATGTCCCGGCACGCAATTCCGACGTGATCCCGATGGCCGATCCGAGCAACAAACCAAAGCAGACGCTGTTCACTCGCACGACGGCCCTCATCTGGTCAGCGCTGAGCGTCATGCTGGCGCTGCAATGGTCCGCCGATCTCGGCATGCTGGGTTTTCCTGATGGCTACATAACGCCCTTCGCAAGAGCGACCAGCACGCTTCGGGGCATTCTGACCGCAGCCTGCATGGCCCAGGGTCTCTACTTTTTCTTGGCCGGCGTGTTGGGCAGGAAGGTAAGCGCCGTCGGTCCTTGCCTGCAAATCCTTGCCGCAGCAGTTCTCACCGTGGCGCCAGTGCTTATCGTGAAGGATTGTCCGCATTCACAGCTGTGCAGCAGAGCCTATGAGGCGCTCACCGGCACGATGATGGACGATGGAGCGGGCGGCTAAAGCCACTGCATGCGTTCGGCACGAGGTTGTCACCCATGTCTTAGGTACAATCTGTTACCTATGTCTCCGGGTTGGGCAATCTTGATTTTGGTGAGCGCGATGGGATTCGAACCCATGACCTACTGATTAAAAGTCAGTTGCTCTACCGGCTGAGCTACGCGCTCCCGCGGGCTCAGAAAGGCCGCCCTCGAAATTGCGCGGAACATAGGGAGAGTGCCTCTGCCGGTCAACCGGAAAAAGACGGCTCGCAAACCGGACTGTCCTGCAGTGTCATCATGCCTTGCGGAGCGCTTCGGCGTCGACGGAACGGCCTCGTTCTCGCGCAAGACCGAAGCTCGCGCTTTGCGGGACAAGCGCAAGCAACGAATCGGAAGAACCTTTGCGGATCAGCAACTTGGGATTTTTGGCGGAACAATTTGCGCAGCCTGCCCGTTTCCCGCGATAAGGGACATGCGTTTCAAGGAGAAGACCATGAATAGGATCATGTCGGGCCTGCTGGCGACCACTCTTTCGATCTCATTCGCTGCAGCGGAGATCGTGCCAGTCAACGCTCAGCCCAGCTATGCGCCCCCGGCCCCGGGGCTCACCTCGAATGTCCAGACCGTCCAGTACGAGCCGTGGCGGAGGCACCGGAGTTTCAATCGCGATTTCTCGCGTCGCGATTTCTCCCGGCGCAGTTTTGCGCGTGACGACGGCATGTATTGGCGCGGCCATCGCGGCTATCGCGAATATCGTCGCGGCTATCGCCGTCACGGCGATTTCTGGTTCCCGCTGGCTGCGTTTGCTACCGGAGCGCTGATTACCGGCGCGATCGTCAACCAGAATCGTGTGTATCGTGGCGATGCCCACGTGCAGTGGTGCTATGACCGTTATCGGAGCTATCGCGCTTCTGACAACACTTACCAGCCCAACTACGGTCCGCGCCGGCAGTGCCGGTCGCCTTACTGAGTCCCAGATTAGAGGCTGCAAGCCCGCGCCCGAAACGGCGCGGGTTTTTCATTAGTGCGAATCCCGGGGCATCGGGGCATCCCTGCCTATTGCGTACTTAGCGTCCTGCGCACAGCGTGGCGCCAACCGGCCAGCTTGGCCGCACGTGTCGAAGCATCCATGTCCGGCTTGAACCGGCGCTCGAGCGCCCAACTCCTGGCGAATTCCCGCGCCTTCGGCCAGACACCGGCCTTCGAGCCGGCCAGCCATGCCGCACCAAGCGCGGTCGTCTCGAGAATTGTCGGCCGGTCTACCGGCGCATCGAGAATGTCGGCCAGCCGCTGCATGGTCCAGTCCGACGCCACCATGCCGCCATCGACCCTGAGCACGGTCTTGGCCGAGGCGGCCTTCCAGTCCTTGCGCATGGCGTCAAGCAGGTCGCGTGTTTGGAACGCAACGGATTCCAGTGCCGCGCGGGCAAATTCCGCCGGCCCCGAATTGCGGGTCAGCCCGAAGATGGCGCCGCGCGCTTCGGCATCCCAATGGGGCGCGCCGAGCCCGACGAAAGCAGGCACCAGATAGACGTTCTGCGTCGGATCGGCTTCCGCTGCCAATTTGCCGCTATGCTCGGCCTTGCCGATTACCTTGATGCCGTCGCGCAGCCATTGCACGGCGGCGCCCGCGATAAAGATCGAGCCTTCCAGAGCGTAGGTGGTCTTGCCGTTCAGCCTGTAGGCGATGGTGGTCAAAAGCCGGTTCTTCGAACGAACCAGATCGCTGCCGGTGTTGAGCAGCGCGAAGCAACCGGTGCCGTAGGTGGATTTCATCATGCCTGGCTCGAAACAGGCTTGGCCGATCGCCGCCGCATGCTGGTCGCCGGCCACACCGAGGATTCTGATCTCTGCACCAAACAGGCTTTTGTCGGTGATTCCAAAATCATCGGCACAATCTTTCACCTGCGGCAGCATTCTTGCAGGTATGCCGAAAATGGCCAGCAGCTCGTCGTCCCAAGCGTTTTGTTCGATGTTGTAGACCAGTGTGCGCGAGGCATTGGTGGCGTCAGTGGCGTGGACCTTGCCGCCAGTCAGGCGCCAAATCAGGAAACTGTCGATGGTGCCAGCCAGCAGTTCGCCCTTCTCGGCGCGTTTTCTGGCGCCCTTCACCTTGTCCAGCATCCAGGCGATCTTGGTGCCGGAGAAATAGGGATCGAGCAGCAGGCCGGTCTTTTTCGTGAATTTCTTCTCCAGCCCCAGCTTCTTCAGTTTCTGGCATAGCGGCGCGGTGCGGCGGTCCTGCCAGACGATCGCGTTGTGGATCGGCTTGCCGGTCTCCTTGTCCCAGATGACGACGGTTTCGCGCTGGTTAGTGATGCCGATCGCGGCGACTTCCGCTGCGTTGCGGCCGGCTGTCTTCAGCGCGGCTTTCACCGTTTCCACGACACTCGACCAGATATCCTCGGGATCGTGCTCGACCCAGCCGGAGGCCGGATAATATTGGGTGAATTCCTTTTGCCCGCTGCCGACGACCATCATCTTGTCGTCGAACAGGATCGCCCGGCTCGATGTCGTCCCCTGGTCGATTGCAAGGATATATCCGGTCATTCTCTCTCCCGTCGAAGCGAGTTCAAAGGTGCTGCAATGTCTCGACGCCAGATGGCGCGGAGCCGTTCACGCAAACAGGGGAGACGGCAACATGCCGCCTCCCCTGAGTATGGCGATGCGGGCGCGGACGCCCGCATCAAACGGTCCTATTGCTGCCAGCTCTTCACCAGCTCGTCGTAGTTGATGGTGACCGGCTTTTCCTTCTCGTTCTCGATCTTGAGCTGAGGAGCGAGATTGCCCTTCTTGACCGCGTCCGCATTCCAGTAGGCGAGGTCATGCTCTTCGGCCATCTTCGGACCAATATCGCCCTGGACGCCCGACTTCTCGATGCGGCTCATCACCTTTTCCTGCTCGGCGCAGAGCGAGTCCATCGCTTCCTGCGCGCTCTTGGCACCCGACGAAGCATCGCCGATCGCCTGCCACCAGAGCTGTGCCAGCTTCGGATAGTCCGGCACGTTGGTGCCGGTCGGCGACCACTGGACGCGCGCCGGCGAGCGGTAGAACTCGATCAAGCCGCCGAGCTTTGGCGCACGTTCGGTGAAGCTCTTGTCGTGGATCGTGCTCTCGCGGATGAAGGTCAGGCCGACATGGCTCTTCTTCACGTCGACCGTCTTCGAGGTGACGAACTGCGCGTAGAGCCAGGCGGCCTTGGCGCGGTCGGTCGGCGTCGACTTCATCAGCGTCCAGGAACCGACGTCCTGATAGCCGAGCTTCATGCCGTCCTTCCAGTAGACGCCATGCGGCGACGGCGCCATGCGCCATTTCGGCGTGCCGTCGTCGTTCAGCACCGCCTTGGCGCTGGCGTCGACCATGCTGGCGGTGAAGGCGGTGTACCAGAAGATCTGCTGGGCAACCGCGCCCTGCGCCGGAACTGGCCCCGATTCGGAGAAGGTCATGCCTTGGGCTTCCGCCGGTGCATAGGCCTTCAGCCAATCGAGGTACTTCTGGATGGCATAGACAGAAGCCGGACCATTGGTGTCGCCGCCGCGCGCCGTGCAGGAACCGACCGGACGCGAATTCTCGTCGACCTTGATGCCCCATTCGTCGACGGGCAGACCGTTCGGAATGCCCTTGTCGCCATTGCCGGCCATCGACAGCCAGGCGTCGGTGAACCGCCAGCCGAGCGACGGGTCCTTCTTGCCATAGTCCATATGGCCGTAGACCTTCTTGCCGTCGATCTCACGCCCGGTGAAGAACGCTGCAATGTCCTCATAGGCCGACCAGTTCACCGGCACGCCGAGGTCGTAGCCGTATTTGGCCTTGAAGTCCGCCTTGTTCTTCTCGTCGTTGAACCAGTCGTAACGGAACCAGTAGAGGTTGGCGAACTGCTGGTCGGGAAGTTGGTAGAGTTTCTTGTCGGGCGCGGTGGTGAACGAAGTGCCGATGAAATCCTTCAGGTCGAGATTCGGGTTGGTGACATCCTTGCCGTCGCCTGCCATCCAGTCGGTCAGGTTGCGCACCTGCTGGTAGCGCCAGTGCGTGCCGATCAGATCGGAATCGTTGACCCAGCCGTCATAGAGGTTCTGGCCGGTCTGCATCTGGGTCTGGATCTTCTCGACGACGTCGCCTTCCTGGATGACGTCATGCGTAACCTTGATGCCGGTGATGGCCGTAAAGGCCGGCGCCAGCACCTGCGATTCATACTGATGCGTGGCGATGGTTTCGGAAACCACCTTGATATCCATGCCGGCGAAAGGTTTCGCGGCATCGATGAACCATTGCATCTCGGCTTCCTGGTCGGCGCGCGAAAGCGTCGAAAGGGGCCCGATTTCCTTATCGAGGAAGGCCTTGGCCTCGTCCATTCCGGCATAGGCATTGCTTGCCCCGAGCAACAGGACAAGCGCAGTTGTTGATGTCAAGAATTGCCGTCGCATGTATTTCCTCCACTGTTAAAGTTCAAAGTGCGATCTGGATCGGCGGCCGGCACGCCGCCGTTCCAACAGTTTCCCCCTCTATACGTAGCGGAACACGCCGACGGCGTAGACCACGGAGAGAGCGAGAGCCCACCACAGATTGGGTCCGACTAGACCCAGCCAAGCGAGATGGATAAAGGCGCTGCCAAGCAGCGACAGGAACAGGCGGTCGCCGCGCGTCGTTTCGAACCGCAGCACGCCGACGCGCGGATTGCCGCCCGGCGAGAAGTATTCCCACGCCGCCATGCCGCAAAGCAGCAGAAAGATGGTTCCAAAGAAGGCCGCGGTCGGCCACGTCCAGGCCATCCACGAAAAATCGAGGTTGGACGAGAAGTTAAATCCCCACAGGCGGATATTAGCCGGATCGCTGAAGCCTACCGTTATTGCCACGAAATCGATTTGAAGTGCCACCCAGGCCACGACGACCAGGGCGAGAAGCAGCACGGCCCACCACCATGGGCTTCTGTCGACCTGCTCCATCATACCCTCCCCAGGGCAAAGCCCTTGGCGATGTAGTTGCGCACAAACCAGATGACGAGCGCGCCGGGAATCAGCGTCAGCACGCCGGCTGCGGCGAGCAGCCCCCAATCCATGCCGGCGGCCGAAACGGTGCGGGTCATGGTCGCGGCGATCGGCTTGGCATCGGTTGTCGTCAGCGTACGGGCGATCAAGAGCTCCACCCACGAGAACATGAAGCAGAAGAAGCACGCCACGCCGATGCCGCTCGCAATCAGCGGCATGAAGATCTTGATGAAGAAGCGCGGGAACGAATAGCCGTCAATATAGGCGGTCTCGTCGATCTCCTTGGGTACGCCCGACATGAAGCCTTCGAGGATCCACACCGCCAGCGGCACGTTGAACAGGCAATGCGCCAGAGCCACGGCGATGTGGGTGTCGATAAGGCCGAAGGCCGAATAAAGCTGGAAGAATGGCAGCGCGAACACCGCCGGCGGCGCCATGCGGTTGGTCAGCAGCCAGAAGAACAGATGCTTGTCGCCGAGGAAGCGATAGCGCGAAAAGGCATAGGCAGCAGGCAGTGCCGCAGCCACCGAAATCACCATGTTCATAACCACATAGGTGATCGAGTTGATGTAGCCCGAATACCAGGACGCGTCGGTGAAGATGGTGCGGTAATTCGCCAATGTCGGTGCGTGCGGGTAGAGCGTCAGCGACGAGACGATCTCGCCATTGGTCTTGAAGCTCATATTGATGAGCCAGTAGATCGGCAAAAGCAGAACGATGATGTAGAGCGTCGGCACGATCCACCACCAGCGCGACTCCTCGCCGCGACGGCGCATCAGCCGTGCGATCTCGTCCTGCCGTAGCGGGCTGGCAAGCCCTTCCGAAGCTGTCGTCTCGCTCACTCTGTCGGCTCTTTCGTCAGCGCGGCTCATCTCAGCGCTCCGCGTCGTAATTGGTCATCACGGTGTAGAACACCCATGACAACAACAGGACGATAAGGAAGTAGACCAGCGACATCGCCGCCGCCGGGCCGAGGTCGAACTGGCCGAGCGCCGTCTTGACGAGATCGATCGAAAGAAAGGTCGTCGAGTTGCCGGGTCCGCCGCCGGTCACCACGAACGGTTCGGTGTAGATCATGAAGCTATCCATAAAGCGCAGCAGCACGGCGATCAGCAGCACGCGGTTCATCTTCGGCAGCTGGATGTAACGGAACACCGCCCAGCGCGAGGCACCGTCGATCTTGGCCGCCTGATAAAAGGCATCCGGGATCGAGACCAGGCCGGCATAGCAGAGCAGAACGACGAGGCTGGTCCAATGCCAGACGTCCATGATGATGACCGTGACCCAGGCGTCATATGGGTCTTGCACATAATTATAGTCGATGCCGAGCGCGTTGACGTAATAGCCGAGCAGGCCAATGTCGTTGCGCCCGAACACCTGCCAGATGGTGCCGACGACGTTCCACGGGATCAGCAGCGGCAACGCCATCAAAACAAGGCAAACAGGCACGCCCCAACCCTTCTTCGGCATATTGAGCGCAATGAAGATGCCGAGCGGCACTTCGATCGCCAGGATGATGAAGGAGAAGACAAGGTTGCGGATCATCGCCTGCCAGAAGCGGCTGGAGGAAAGCAGTTCCTCGAACCATTCCGTGCCGGCCCAGAAGAAGACGTTATTGCCGAAAGTGTCCTGCACCGAATAATTGACGACCGTCATCAGCGGTATGACCGCCGAGAACGCCACCAGCAGCAGCACCGGCAGCACCAGGAACCAGGCTCTGTTGTTCCAGGTCTTTTCCACTTCAGGCTCCCATCTCGACGCGCCAGGAATCGGCATAGATGTTGATGCCGGCCGGGTCGAACCGCACCTTCGGATCAGCCGGAACTGTCTCGTCCTCGCCGATGACGGCGGCGATCTCGCGTCCTTCGAGATTGGCACGGACCACCTTGTGGCGGCCGACGTCCTCGACCTTGCTGACCCGGACGGCCATGCCCTGGCTGCCCAGGCGCACATATTCGGGACGGATGCCGAGCTCGATGGCGCCGCCGCCCGCCTTGGGCACGCCCGGCAGTTCGATCTGCTGCGAGCCCAGCTTCGCTGTCTTGCCGTCGATCGCCACCGGCATGACATTCATGCCGGGCGAGCCGATGAAATAGCCGACAAAGGTGTGGCGCGGGCGCTCGAACAGCTCCGCCGGTGTGCCGATCTGCACGATTTCGCCGTCATACATGACGACCACCCTGTCGGCGAAGGTCAACGCCTCGGTCTGGTCGTGCGTGACATAGACCATGGTGTAGCCGAAGCGGCGGTGAAGCTGCTTCAACTGCGAGCGCAGCACCCATTTCATATGCGGGTCGATGACGGTCAAAGGCTCGTCGAACAGGATGGCATTGACGTCGGAGCGCACCAGCCCGCGTCCGAGCGAGATTTTCTGCTTCTGGTCGGCGGTCAGTCCGCGCGCCTTTCGTTTGGCCATATCGGCCAGCCCGGTCATCTCCAGCGTCTCGCGCACCTTGCGGTCGACGTCGGCCTCCGGCACGCCGCGATTGCGCAGCGGGAATGCCAGATTGTCGTAGACGGTCATCGTGTCGTAGATCACCGGGAACTGGAAGACCTGCGCAATGTTGCGCTCTTGGGTCGACAGATTGGTCACGTCCCTGCCGTTGAACAGCAGCTGGCCATGCGAGGGATGCAGCAATCCCGAAATGATGTTGAGCAGCGTGGTCTTGCCGCAGCCGGATGGGCCGAGCAGCGCATAAGCGCCGCCATCCTCGAACGTGTGGTGCACTTCCTTCAGCGCGAAATCGGCATCCGTGCGCGGGTTCTGCAGATAGGAGTGGCGGATATGATTGACATCGATGCGCGCCATCGCTTCCTCCTAGGCCGCCAGCTTCGGCGCGGCCACGGCGCGGCCGTGCTCGTCGAAGACCATGATGTGGCGCGGGTCGATGAACACCTCGACCTCCTCGTCCGGCTCGAAGTCGCGAATGCCGTGGGTCAGCATGACCCAGCGCGCATCGGCAAAATCGAGATGGATGAAGCTTTCCGATCCGGTGATCTCAGTGATCGTCACCTTTGCGCGCACCGGCACTGCGGCGGCGTTGGGCCGATCGAGGGACAGATGATGCGGCTGGAAGCCGATCGTATAGATCGCATCGGCAATGCCGAAGAGTTCCGCCGGCACCGGCAATTTCACGCCGCCCTCGAGCAGGAAATCCAGGCCCTTCTTGGCAAGCACGATGGTGTTGAGCGGCGGATCGGCGAAGGTTCTCGCCGTCACCAGATCGACCGGTTTGCGGAACACTTCGATGGTCGGCCCGAACTGGGTGATGCTGCCCTCGGAAAGCGTTGCCGTGTTGCCGCCGAGCAGCAAAGCCTCGTGCGGCTCGGTCGTGGCATAAACAAAGATTGTACCGGCGGCCGCGAAGACTTTCGGCAGTTCCGCGCGTAATTCTTCACGCAGCTTGTAGTCGAGATTGGCGAGCGGCTCGTCGAGCAGCACGAGGCTGGCATTCTTGACGATGGCGCGGGCCAGCGCGGTGCGCTGCTGCTGGCCGCCCGACAGACTGAGAGGCGTCCGGTCGAGATAGGGCGTTAGTTTGAGAAGGGCGGCGGCATTGCGCACCTCCCTGTCGATCGTTGCCTGATCCGTGCCGGCCACCCGCAGCGGTGAGGCGATGTTTTCGTAGACCGTCATCGCCGGATAATTGATGAATTGCTGGTAGACCATGGCGACGTTGCGCTTTTGCACCGGCATGCCGGTGACATCCTTGCCATCGAACCAGACCGAGCCCGAGGTCGGCACGTCGAGGCCCGCCATCAGCCGCATCAGGCTGGTCTTGCCGGAGAGCGTCGGCCCGAGCAGGACGTTGAGCGAGCCGTGCTGAAGCGTCAGCGAGACGTCGCGGATATGTTCCGCTGCACCCACCGTCTTCGTCACGTTTCTCAGTTCAAGCATGATGCCTCCTCCCAGGCTTTCTGCATCAGTCGGCCGTTCCTATTCGGCAGCCGCTACGTGCTGCCGGCTTATTCCGCGCATGAACTCGTCGAGCACTGCCGCCTGCTCACGGCTGAGACGCAGGCCGCGCTTGGTCCGGCGCCACAATACATCCTCGGCAGTCATCGCCCATTCGTTTTCGACGAGGTAGCGCACCTCGGCTTCGTAGAGATCGGCGCCGAAGTTGCGGCCAAGATCGACGTTCGACTTGGCGAGGCCCAGCAGCTTCCTTGCGCGGGTGCCGTAGAGCCGGGTCAACCGGCGGGCCAGCCGGGCGTCGAGGAACGGGTACGCCGTTTTCAGTTTCGCCACCTCGGCATCGAAGCCGGTGACGGGAAAGTCACCGCCGGGCAGCGGCGCGTTTGCCGTCCATGGTTTGCCGCGCTTGCCGAGAAAACCCTCGATCTTCTCGAGCATCGATTCCGACAATCGGCGGTAGGTCGTGATCTTGCCGCCAAAGGCGTTGACGATCGGGGCGGCACCCTCGCCTCCATCGGCCTTCAGCACATAGTCTCGGGTGGCTTCCTGCGCCTTTGAGGCGCCATCGTCGTAGAGCGGTCGCACCGCGGAATAGGTCCAGACGATATCCGACGGCTTGACCGGCTGCGCGAAATATTCGCTTGCCGCAGCGCAGAGATAGTCGATCTCGGCGTCATTGATCCTGACGTTGTGCGGATCGCCGGGATAGTCACGGTCGGTGGTGCCGATGAGCGTGAACTCGTCCTCGTAAGGGATGGCGAAAATGATGCGCCCGTCCTTGTTCTGAAAGAAATAGGCGCGTGGGTCGTCGAATTTCTTGCCCACGACGATATGGCTGCCTTGTACGAGGCGGACATTGTGCACGTCGTTCAAGCCGACGGTGGCCGACAGCACCTGATCGACCCACGGGCCGGCGGCATTGACCAGCAGCCGCGCCTTGACCTCCTCGGTATCGCCGGTCCGCACATTTTCAAGCCTGACCGTCCAGAGATTGCCTTCGCGGCGTGCGCTGACGACCTTTGTTCGGGTTCGAATGGTTGCGCCGCGCTCGGCAGCGTCGCGGGCGTTCAACACAACCAGCCGGGCATCGTTGACCCAACCGTCCGAATATTCGAACGCCTTTCGAAACAGCGGCTTCAGCGGCTTGCCGGCCGGATCCTTGGCCATGTCCAGCGTTTTCGTCGGCGGCAGCAATTTGCGCCCGCCAATATGGTCGTAGAGGAAAAGCCCGAGCCGGATGAGCCAGGCCGGACGCAGTCCCTTGGCGTATGGCAGCACGAAGCGCATCGGCCAGATGATATGCGGCGCGTTCTTCCACAGGACCTCGCGTTCCATCAACGCTTCGCGCACCAGACGGAATTCGTAGAATTCGAGATAGCGCAAGCCGCCATGGATCAGTTTGGTCGAGCCGGAAGAGGTCCCGCTGGCCAGATCGTTCATCTCGGCAAGAAAAACCGAAAAGCCACGTCCAACGGCATCGCGGGCGATGCCGCAGCCATTGATGCCGCCACCGATGACGAAAATGTCATGAATCGGTGATGCGCTCAAAGAATCCTCCCTCGATTTCGCATTGCAGCATTTTTGGGTTCTTGCGAAACCGTAGAGGAATTATTTCGAAATGATAACGAATGTCAAACGAAATATGATAGGCGGAAGATGCCGCAACGGCATCTCTAGGATAGCGACGTTTCGATCAGCTGAACTTCTGCCTCCCGGCAGATCTTACGCACCGACGGGATGTCGCAACGATCGGTGATAAAGGTGTTGACCTGCGACAGATGGCCGATGCGGACGGGCGCGGTGCGCTCGAATTTGGTCTGGTCCGACACCAGGATCACATGTCGGGCGTTGGCGATGATCGCCTGAGCCACCTTCACCTCGCGAAAATCGAAGTCGAGCAGTGCGCCGTCATGGTCGATGGCCGAGGCGCCGATCACCGCAAAATCGACCTTGAACTGCCTGATGAAATCGACCGCGGCCTCGCCGACCACACCGCCGTCGGAACCGCGCACGACACCGCCAGCGATCACCACCTCGATCGAAGGATATATGCGCATCCTGTTGGCAACATTGATGTTATTGGTGATGACCATCAGGCCGCTGTGATCGAGCAGCGACTTGCTGACAGCTTCCGTCGTTGTCCCGATATTGATGAACAGAGACGCGTTGTCGGGGATCAGCCGGGCTGCTGCGCGGCCGATCGCCTCCTTCTCCTCGGCGGCGATCTTGCGCCGAGCCTCATATTCCATGTTCTCGATGCCGGAGGGGAACAATGCCCCGCCATGGATGCGGGACAAGAGCCGCTGGTCGCAGAGATCGTTGAGATCCTTGCGGATCGTCTGCGGCGTCACGTTGAAATGCGTCGCCAGTTCCTCGACCAGTACGCGGCCATGGTCCTTGGCCATCTGGATGATTTCGGAATGACGCGGCGACAGATACATCTAGCAACCTCTCATTTTCGTTTTTCTCGTCTATAGCTGAAAACGAAAGCCATGAACAGGTATGGGCCGGCTAATGAAAATCGGGCGACTGCAGAGAGAAAAGCTCCGGCGCAATCTCGACGAGGGTATCAACTCAGCCCTCGCGCGATCTCAGTGATGACCTCGAAAGCAGTATCGACGTCCGCCGCAGTCGTTTCGAACTGCCCGACCTGAAAGCGGATCGCCACCTGCCCGTCCACCCGGGTCTGCGTCAGGTAAATGCGGCCGTCATCGTTGATCGCGCTGACCAACCGCAAATTGCGCTCGTCAGAGTCGATGGCCGCAGCCGCGAGATGGCGGAATGAGAATAGCGACAGCATCGGTTCCGTGACGATCTCGAAATCCGGTTCCCGAGCCAGCCGCGCGGCGAGGCTCTCGCTCCAGGCGACATGGTTGCGGATCATGGTCCGCAGATTTTCCAAGCCATGCGCACGCAGCAGGAACCAAAGTTTCAGCGCGCGGAATCTTCGGCCGAGCGGCACCGACCATTCGGAGTAGTTGATGACCCCGTCGCGGCCATGCGTCTTGAGGAATTCGGGCTTGATCGCCAGCGTGCGGACCAGGTCTTCCGGCTGGCGGATGAACTGCATCGAGCAATCGAACTGTGCCCCCAACCATTTATGCGGGTTGAAGACGATGGAATCGGCATTTTCGGCGCCGGTCCAGAAATGCCGGAACTCGGGGCAGATCATGGCGGAGCCGGCCCATGCGGCATCGACATGCAGGTAGAGCCCGTGCCGCTTCGCCACCTCGGCAACAGCCGCCACATTGTCGGTGCCGCCGGTACTTGTGCCGCCGACGCTGGCGATGATGCCCGCCGGCAGCATGCCGTTTTCGCGGTCGGTAACGATCGCGGCTTCCAGAGCCGCCGTCTGCATGGCGCGGAAGCGTCCGGCGACCGGAATGCGCACGAGGTTCGCCTCGCCGATCCCCGACACCCAGATCGCCCGGTCGATGGAAGTATGGACCTGGTCGGAAGAATAGATCCGCACGACCGGCTGCCCTTGCAAGCCGTTCTTGTTGCCTTGCCAGTCGAGCGCGCGCTCGCGCATGGTCAGCACGGCGGCAAGCGTCGCCGATGAAGCCGAATCCTGCATGACGCCGGAAAATCCCTCCGGCAAACCAAGCGCCTGCCGCATCCAATCGACGACCCGCGTCTCGAGCTCGGTTGCCGCCGGCGAGGTCTGCCAGAGCATGCATTGCGCAGCCATCGCGGAAACCAGATACTCGGCCACGACGGAGACCGGTGCCGCATTGGCCGGGAAATAGGCGAAGAAACGCGGATGCTGCCAGTGCGTCATGCCAGGCAGGATCTTTTGTTCGAAATCGGCGAAGATTGCCTGCATCGTTTCACCGTCTTCCGGCGGCGCGGCATCGACGCTTTTGAAGATTTCGCCCGGCTCGACAAGCGGCCGCACCGGTCTCTCGCGAAGGCTGTTTCTGTAGTCGACGCCCCATTCAGCCGCTCGCAGCGACCACTCGCGGAATTCGTTGCTATTCATCTTCTTCGCCTCCGTGGCGCCTCATCGAGCCGCGATCAAAGAGCACGAAAAACGAAGGTTTTCATTCGGGAAAATCAGGCAGACTGGCAAAGGCGGTCTTCAGCGCGTTCGACCAGCTATCCGAGATCGTACGATAATATTGATCGTCCTGGGTTATTCGCTTTTTGAGGCCGACCTTGAAAGTGTCCTTTTCATAGAACAGCAGGTCGAGCGGCAGGCCGACCGACAGGTTCGACTTCAGCGTCGAGTCGAACGACACCAGCAGCAACTTCACCGTCTCGGCGAAACTCATCGTCCTTTCATAAGCGCGGATAATGATCGGCTTGCCGTATTTGGTCTCACCGATCTGGAAGAACGGCGTGTCGTCGGTCGATTCGATGAAATTGCCTTCCGGATAGATCATGAACAGGCGCGGCGCGCTGCCCTTGATCTGACCGCCGAGGATGAAGGAGGCGTTGAAGTAGGAATCCGCCTTTTCGCCAGCCGGCGACGAACTGGCGATGACCTCCTTGACGGTGTCTCCGACCAACCGGACTGTCTGGTACATGGAGGGCGTTTCGAGCAGCGTGGCACGGCGCTCCGCCACTGCCTTGGTGCGTTCGTCGAGCAGGCTGACCACGGCCTGGGTCGTCGCCAGATTGCCGGCCGACATCAAAACGATGACGCGCTCGCCCGGCTCTTCCCAGACATGCATCTTCCTGAAGGTCGAGATCGAATCCATGCCGGCGTTGGTGCGCGTGTCCGACATGAACACGAGCCCGCGATCGATCTTCAGGCCGACGCAATAGGTCATCGAATCTCTTTGGCAACAATCTTGCCGGGGATTACTGCTCCACGGTGACGGTGACCGCAAGCTGTTCTTCCGCCTGTCCCAGCCGAATTCCAGATACCGGCGTGGCGTCGCGATAATCGCGGCCGGTCGCCACCTTCACATAGCGCTCGTCCGGAGAAATGCCGTTGGCGACATCGAAGGCGACCCAGCCGAGGCCCGAGACATGCGCCTCGGCCCAAGCGTGGCTTGCCACCTGCTCGATGGCCGCATCCATCATCAGGTAGCCGCTGATATAGCGGGCCGGAAAATCCATGGCACGCGCCGCGGCAACGAAGATGTGGCTGTGGTCCTGGCAAACGCCGGTCTTGAGCGCCAGGGCCTCTTCGGCCGGCGTCGTCACGTTGGTGCTGCCCGGCGTATAAGCGACGCGCTCGCCGATCACCGCCATCAACCGGTGCAGCCTTTCGATGTCGGTACCCTTGCCGACCGAGGCAGCAAGCTCGCGAATGCCGCTGCCGATCATCGTCAGCGGCGTTTCCTGGCCGAACAGCCAGAGCGGCGCGAAACCCTGGTGCGGTCCGCAGACGCCAGCGGTGTCGCGCGTCACCACTTCGCCGGCTGCTTCGACGGTGATGAAGTCGCGCTCGCCCTCGACGCTCAACAGCCGGGTATCATTGCCGAAATGGTCGGTGAAGCGCACTTCCTCGCGTGCGCCTTCGATCTTCAGCGCCCAGGACAGTACCGTCTGGGTGCGCCCGTTCACCGGGAGCAGCCGCAAACGCTGCAACAGATAATGCACCGGCGCATCGTAGCGGTATTCCGTCCGGTGGGTGATCTTCAGCCGCATCGCACTCGTCCCTGGAGCATGAGCTTTTCCGAAAACCGGTTTCCGCTTTTTAGGGTCATGCTCAATAGAACCGGTAATCCTGCGCGATCTCGTCGCCGAGCCTGGTGTTGTCGCGGATGAAATTGGCCAGAAATTCGTGCAGGCCGGCATCGAAAATATCCTTGATCGACCCGGCCGTCAGCATGGCCTGGGTCTTGGCAGCCGTCGCATGGCAGGCGTGGCGCTCCCCATAGTCGTCACCCAGGAATTTGAGATGCTCCGTCAGGAAGCGGTAGCAAAAGGTCAGCGAGCGCGGCATGCGGACGTTGAGGATCAGATAATCGGCGATGTTGCTCGGCTTGTAGTCGGCATCATAGACCCAGCGATAGGAACGGTGCGCCGACACCGAGCGCAGGATCGATTCCCACTGGTAGTTGTCGAGCGTCGAGCCGACCCAGGAGATCGACGGCAACAAAACGTAGTATTTCACATCCAGGATGCGCGCGGTGTTGTCGGCGCGTTCGATATAAGTGCCGAGCTGCGAAAAATCGAAAATCTCGTTGCGCAGCATCGTGCCGTAGAACGAGCCGCGGATCAGCGCCGTCTCGCGCTTGATTGCGTCGAGCGCGTTGGGCAGGTCGCGCTCGTCGATCGGCTTGGCCAGCATCCGCTTCAGCGACATCCAGGCTTCGTTGATGCTTTCCCAGGTTTCACGCGTCAGTGCGGTACGCACCATGCGGGCATTGTTACGGGCCGTTTCGATAGACGACATCGTGCTCGACGGGTTCGATGTGTCGCGCAGCAGATAGTCGGCGACATTGGCGGCGGTGTAGTCGGAATATTTCTGCGTGAAGCTGGCGTCCGAACCGGCGCTGAGCAGCACCGAATTCCACTCCTCCGAAGCGTTCTGAGTACGAGTCAGCGCCATGCGCAGGCCGGCATCCACCAATCGCGCCATGTTTTCCGCCCGCTCGATGTAGCGGTTCATCCAGTAGAGCCCGTTGGCGGTGCGGCCGAGAAGCATGTCAGGCGGTCCTGTGGTGAATAGTGAAAGGTGAATGGTGAATGGTGACTATCCAGATTCCAGGGCACGATTCCGCGCGCTTCACTTCAGGGCATTTCACCAACATTAACGACCCATATCCTTATCTATTCACTATTCACTATTCACTATTCACTACTTCCACTCTAATCATCCAACACCCACGTATCTTTCGTGCCGCCCCCTTGTGAGGAATTGACGACCAGCGAGCCTTCCTTGAGCGCTACTCGGGTCAGCCCGCCGGGCACGATCTGGATACGGTCGGAAACCAGCACATAGGGGCGCAGATCGACATGGCGCGGCGCCAGCCCCTTGTCCGTCAGGATCGGACAGGTCGACAGCGCCAGCGTCGGCTGAGCAATGTAGTTCGACGGTTTTGCCGCGAGCTTTTTGGAAAAATCCTCGCATTCGTTCATGGTCGCCGCCGGACCGACCAGCATGCCGTAACCGCCGGAGCCGTGGACTTCCTTGATCACCAATTCGTCAATGTGTTCGAGCACGTATTTCAGGCTGTCCGGCTCCGAGCAGCGCCAGGTCGGGATGTTGCCGAGGATCGCCTTGCGGCCGGTATAGAATTCGACGATTTCGGGCATGTAGGAATAAATCGCCTTGTCGTCGGCGATGCCGGTTCCCGGCGCATTGGCGATCGTGATGTTGCCGGCGCGGTAGACGTCCATAATGCCCGGCACGCCAAGTGCCGAGTCGGGGCGGAAGGTCAGCGGATCGAGGAACGAGTCGTCGACACGCCGGTAAAGCACGTCAATCTGCTTGTAGCCCTCGGTGGTGCGCATCGCGACATGGCCATCGACGACGCGCAGATCCTGCCCCTCGACAAGCTGCACGCCCATCTGGTCGGCAAGGAAAGCATGTTCGAAATAGGCTGAGTTGAAGCTGCCCGGCGTCAGCACGGCAATGGTCGGCGCGCCCTTGGTGCTTTGCGGCCGCACTGCCGCCAGCGACTGGCGCAAGAGCTGCGGGTAATTCTCAACCGGCCGCACCTTGATCTGCTGGAACAGCTCGGGGAAGAGCTGCATCATCGTCTCGCGATTCTCCAGCATGTAGGAGACGCCGGACGGCGTGCGCGCATTGTCCTCCAGCACGTAGAACTCGTTCTCGCTGATGCGTACGATGTCGACGCCGATGATGTGGGTGTAGACGCCGGCCGGCGGCCGCACGCCGATCATCTCGGGCAGGAACGCCTCGTTCTTGGCGATCAACTCCTTCGGCACCCGGCCGGCGCGCAAGATCTCCTGGCGATGGTAGATGTCGTCGAGAAAGGCGTTCAGCGCCTGGACGCGCTGCTCTATGCCTTGCGTCAGCCGTCGCCATTCATTGCCCGAAATGATGCGCGGAACGATATCGAAGGGTATCAGCCGCTCCGATGCTTCCTGCTCGCCGTAGACGGCGAAAGTGATGCCTGTCTTGCGAAAGACGCGTTCGGCGTCCTGCATCTTCTCGGTAAGTCTGGCCGGGTCCTGTTCCTTCAGCCAGCGATCGTAAGCCGAATACGGTTTTCTCAGCCCGGAAACTTCCGGAAGCATTTCATCGAACGCTGCCAATCGCATACTCCCCTGTGGCGCCATTTCACTGGCCTCGCTGGAGAAAATCAAGCGCAATCGGTGATTTGTTGGGCGCCGGCGATCAGTATATCGCACTTGCCTAAAATTAAGGCAGCACCAATAGGGCCTTGATCAGGCTTTGCCTGGTGTCCGGGCAAATGTCGGATGGAGATCAAAACGCGCGAAAGGTGACGACCGTGAACGTATCCTTGATGCCCGGGAGAATCTGCACTTTCTCATTGACGAAGTGGCCGATGTCTTCCTCGTCGTCGACATAGAATTTGGCGAGCAGGTCGTAGTTTCCGGCTGTCGAGTAGATCTCCGAAGCAATCTCGGCATCGGCCAGGGCGCTGGCAACGTCGTAGGCCTTGCCCAGATCGCACTTTATCTGCACGAAAAATGCCTTCATTGCCTGGTCCTGCCCAACATCGCACGCTCTAATCGAGCGGCCCTTGTGGCAGACTGCCGCCCGGCTTTCAAGCATCGGCAATCGCTCAGGCTGTCTCGCCCCGACAATGCTTTCTCGGCTCGGACACGGACTGCCACGCCGAATGTTTGCGCTCGGCTGAAACCCTGAAGCACTGCAAAGCGTATGGTATCATGTACCTTCAGGCAGCGATTTCTCAGGGACAACGGAGACAGACCATGCGCCGCGCGTTTTTCGCATTCGCAGTCGTTCCATTCATTTTCGCATCCCAGGCCTTCGCTGGCGATGCCGAAGTCAAAGCGGCGCAGACGGTCATCGATGGGCAGTTGAGGGCCTTCATCGCCAATGATGGAATGACGGCCTACAGCTTTGCCGCACCGAATGTGAAACGCATCTTTCCGACCGTCGATACCTTCATGGACATGGTGACAAAAGGCTATCCGCCGGTGCGCCAACCGCAGACCTACTCCTTCGGCAAGGTTCGCGAGACGAGCCCGACCTCGATCATCCAGCAAGTGCTCATCGTCGGCCCGGATGGCAAGGACTACGAGGCGGTTTACACGCTCGAACTACAGCCTGACGGCAGCTTTCGGATCACCGGCTGCAGCCTGCGTGCGTCCACGTCGCTCAGCACCTAAAGGGGTGTTTCAATCCTGTCGCCGGTAGAGCGTCCAGCTCAGGCCTGAAAACCCCCAATGCCTCGACGCATCGGCCCGTTCATAGGCCAGAGTGCATGCGGCCGTCGGTTCGACATGTTCGGCTTGTTTGTCCACGTCCCCCTCGAGGACCAGCCAGGCGGGCCGTTCGGTGCACATCCCGTCGTCTGGAACCAGCAATGCCCGACGATCCATTCGCGCCGCAAAATAGTCGACGACAATGGGGGTACGGAAATTGCCGTCGCTGGCATAGGTGGTTGCGCCATTCCTGGTCATTTCATCGACGATAGCGGCGTAGGAGCCGCGTCCATATTGATAGAACTGAAGCAGCGACGAAATGCTTCCACTCACCACGATCGCCAGCGCTCCCATCGCAAGTAGCCTTGCAGTCCCGCGAGCATCCAGGCCGTGGCCAATCATCTCGCCGGCCCAGAGCAGCAGCAATGTTCCGCTGATGATGAAATAGCGTGGGAACTCGAGGTTGGGCAGATGCGCCGCCGCCATGAGCAAAGGCAGTCCGATAATCCCGATGGCATAAAGGCTGGCTCGACGACCGCGCCAGACACCGGCGGAGAGGCCGACAAGACCGCAGGCGGCAACGATGTAGGGCCCGTCGCCGAACCAGGGTGGCAGCCCGAACAGAGAGCGGATCATCCCGCCATAGCCCTGCGCGAAGGCGGCAATCGAGAACGGCGAAACACCGCCGACACTGAAGCCGAACAGCCTGCAGCCGACAAACACGCCGACAGCCAGCGGCAGCACGGCAAGCAAGCCCGGCAGGAAGATCGACGCCAGGTCCGCAACGACACGGCCGACCTTCGCCGTACGCTGCCAGGCGACCCAGGCGGTCCAGATTGCGAGGACCGCCACCATTCCGATCATGGTGAGGTGGCACAGGAAGCCGAAAAGGATCGCCGCTGCCAAGGCCGCACCAGACCACCGTCTATTGTCGAGCCGGCGCTCCAGAAAAACCACCGAAAGCAGCGTGAACAGCACAAGGCCGGCATAGCCGCGCGCCTCCGAGCCGTAATGGACCATGGGGTAGCTCATGGCAAACAACAGGCTTGTGGCAATCATCGCCCTTCGTCCGCGCGATGCGGCGCTCGCTGCCGCCGCAGCGATCGTCGCAATACCTAATGCTATCGACAGACCTCGCTGGATCAGCGGCGAAGCATCGGGGCCAATGAGATAGAGATAGACCGAGTTGAGGAAATGATTGTTGTCGTGATTGACGCGCCAGAATATTTGGTCGATCGACGTCAGCGGCTCGATCAGCGCAAAGCTCCAGATCTCGTCCAGCCAAAGGTCGCCGCGCGCGCCAAGCAAGCGCAAGACCAGACCGGTCACGGCGATCATCAGAGCGGCAAGCAACGACCCCGCCGTCCATTGCTGGACCGCCACGGAGGACGAAGACGAAGGCGAAGCGATGCCGTTCGTCCGCACCGTCGTGCCAGGAACTGAAACTTGCCCCGAAACGAACAGGTTCTTGATCCTCGCCCGATGTCGTCCGGCAATGCTTATTAGGCAGTCGTTTCAAAACAGTTCATGGCAGGGGCAACTCCTCCCTGGAGCCGGATTCCTGGCGAGCATGCCTACCGGACGGCGAGGTCACCGTTTGCCCATTGCTGCGTGATGATCTCGGCTTGTTCGGCGAACCTGCCAGCCTCGATCGCTTCACGAATGTCGCGCATCAGCTGCTGGTAATAGGACAGATTGTTCCAGGTCAGGAGCATCGCCCCAAGCGCCTCTTGCGAGCGCACCAGATGGTGCAAATAGGCCCGCGAATAGTCGCGTGCGGCCGGGCAGTCGCTTTCCTCATCGAGCGGACGCGGATCGTCGGCATGGCGGGCGTTGCGCAGATTGACCTTGCCGCGCCGTGTGTAGGCAAGGCCGTGGCGCCCTGCCCGCGTCGGCATCACGCAGTCGAACATGTCGATGCCGCGCGCCACCGACTTCAAAATGTCGTCCGGGGTGCCGACGCCCATCAGGTAGCGCGGCCGGTCAGCCGGCAGCTCCGGGCAAGTGATGTCGAGCATCTCCAGCATCACCGCTTGCGGCTCGCCGACAGCCAGCCCGCCGATCGCATAGCCCTTCAGCTCCATTGCCTTCAGCGCCTGCGCCGAGCGCAGCCGCAGATCCGGCACGTCGCCGCCTTGCACAATGCCGAACATCGCCTTGCCGGGCTGCTCGCCGAATGCCGTCTTGCAACGCTCGGCCCAGCGCAACGACAACTCCATGGCACGCTCGATCTCGTTCTGCTTGGCCGGCAGCGCCGTGCATTCGTCGAGCTGCATCTGGATGTCGGAATCGAGCAGCCCCTGGATCTCTATCGAACGCTCCGGCGACATCTCGTAGGCGCCGCCGTCGATATGCGAACGGAAGGTAACGCCGTTCTCGGTCAGTTTCCGCAGCTTCGACAGCGACATCACCTGGAAGCCGCCGCTGTCGGTCAGGATTGGATGCGGCCAGCGGGCGAATTCATGCAGGCCGCCGAGCCGAGCCACGCGCTCGGCGCCGGGTCTCAGCATCAGGTGGTAGGTGTTGCCGAGGATAATGTCCGAGCCGACGCCGCGCACCTGATCCATATACATGGCCTTCACCGTGCCGCCGGTACCGACCGGCATGAAGGCAGGCGTGCGGATTTCCCCGCGCGGCATGGTGATTGCACCACGCCGCGCCCTGCCGTCGGTCGCCAGCACCTTGAAGGTGAATGCGTCAGTCATTGAATTCCCTAGCCATCGAACTCCTTGTCGAATACCGGCGCGTCCGGGGCCTGCTTGTCGAGTGATTGCCGGTAGCGGATGCAGCCGCGCATGAATTTCGGCCACGGCGGCACGGCAATCGCCGGCTCGGTCTTTTCGGGCAAAAGTGACCAGAGGTCGGGATGATGCCAGCACAGATCATGGCCGGTGGCGTCGCGGTGTTGGCGGATGCCGGCGCGCAGTTTCCTGACCTCGTCGATCAAGGCTTCCCGGTCGAAGGTTTCCAGGTCATCGTCCATTACTATCCTCCCTGAACAGAAGACTTGCGTCTCCATAGGAATAAAACCTGTAGCGATTCTCGATGGCATGCGCATAGGCCGCCCGCATCGTCTGCAAACCGCAGAAGGCCGAAACCAGCATGAACAGCGTCGAACGCGGCAGATGGAAATTGGTCATCAGCATGTCTGCGGTCTTGAAGCGATAGCCGGGCGTGATGAAGATGTCTGTCGGGCCTGACCATGCGGCCAGCCTGCCGTCCTCGCCAGCCGCGCTCTCCAACAAGCGCAGCGATGTCGTGCCGACGGCGATAATGCGCCCTCCTTTTGCTTTCGCCGCATTCAGCGCCTCGGCGGTTTCCGGGCTGACCGAACCGGTTTCGGCGTGCATCTTGTGGTCGGCGGTGTCGTCCGCCTTCACCGGCAGGAACGTGCCGGCGCCGACATGCAGCGTGACGAAACGGCGCTCTATGCCCTTGGCGTCGAGCGTCGCAAACAGCTCCGGCGTGAAATGCAGCCCTGCCGTCGGCGCGGCCACGGCGCCCTCCTCCTTGGCATAAATGGTCTGGTAATCGCTGCGGTCGCGTTCGTCGTCGTCACGCTTGGAGGCGATGTAGGGCGGCAGCGGAATGTGGCCGACAGCGTGCAGCGCCTCGTCGAGGAACGGACCTGACAGGTCGAAGCCGAGCAGCACCTCGCCACCTTCTCCCTTCTCGATCACTGTCGCGTCGAGCTGGCCGAGAAAGCAGGAATTGGCGTCATGACCGAAATGGATGCGATCGCCGGCGGCGATGCGCTTGCCCGGACGCATGAAGGCTAGCCACCGGTCGGGCGCCATCCGCATATGCAGCGTGGCTTCGACCTGCGCTGCTGCTTCGCCGCGCCGCCTGATGCCTTTCAGCTGCGCCGGAATGACCTTAGTGTCGTTGAAGACCAGCACATCACCGGCCTTGAGCAGGGACGGCAGGTCGCGCACCGTCCGGTCCTCGAGCCCCTCACCCGGCCTGACCACCAGCATCCTGGCACTGTCGCGCGGCTCGGCTGGGCGAAGCGCGATGCGCTCCTCCGGCAGATCGAAGTCGAAAAGGTCGACGCGCAAGAAATCCCCGCCTCAAGGTTCCGGGCAGGTCACCGCCCAGGCGCCGACACTGTCTATGCTCAGCGTACCGCCCATTGCGAAGCTGGACTGCTCGCTGGCCTTGACCAGCCGCAATTTGGCGACGATCGAGCTGAGGCCCTCATCAGTGAGATCGATCAGCATGCGCTCGTCGTCTTCGAATGCCTGTCCAACGATGACTTTCGTTGAGCCTGCCTGTCCGTCCGTGGTCCATGTCTTGCCGCCGGCATCCAGCCACACACGCGCGACCGCAATGACGGCCGTGTGTCCCATCAAAACATCAATCGATGCCGCGCCGCCGTCGGCGCTGCAGACGATCGATTCCGTCGCCAGCGCCGGGGTGGCAGCCGCGACGAGCACAAATGCGATGGCCGCGACAGCCCGGCCCGTCATTTCACGTCGGCCGCGACCTTGAGCGACACGATCTTGTCAGGATCCTGCACCGGTTCGCCGCGCTTGATCTTGTCGACGTTGTCCATGCCTTCGATGACCTGGCCCCATACCGTGTACTGGCGGTTGAGGAAGGCGGCATCGTCGAAGCAGATGAAGAACTGCGAATTGGCCGAGTTCGGGTTCTGCGAGCGCGCCATCGAGCAGGTGCCGCGGCCGTGGTTGGCGTTGGAGAACTCGGCCTTCAGATCGGGCTTGTCGGAACCGCCAGTGCCGGCGCGCGATGGCGCGAAAGACGGCTTGTTGGAATTGCCGAACTTCACGTCGCCGGTCTGCGCCATGAAGCCGTCGATGACGCGGTGGAAGACCACGCCGTCATAGGCGCCTTCGCGTACCAGTTCCTTGATACGGCCGACATGGCCGGGCGCCAGATCTGGAAACAATTCGATGACGACCTTGCCCTTGGTCGTGTCCATGATAAGCGCGTTCTCGCGGTCCTTGATTTCGGCCATGTCAGAAATATCCTTTTGAACAATTGGGGTTACTTGCCGTCCGCGGCGAT
This sequence comes from Mesorhizobium sp. M0808, assembly GCF_040320025.1. Classification (NCBI taxonomy): domain Bacteria; kingdom Pseudomonadati; phylum Pseudomonadota; class Alphaproteobacteria; order Hyphomicrobiales; family Phyllobacteriaceae; genus Mesorhizobium; species Mesorhizobium sp. M0808. The sequence continues at coordinate 75,354 of NZ_JAMYOX010000019.1, read as the reverse complement.
GCGCACCTTGATCATGCGATCGGGGTCGGTCACCGTCCCGTTCTGCGCCTCGTCGCCTTTCTTGATGTGGTCCACCAGCTCCATGCCGCTGACGACATTGCCAACGATGGTGTACTGGCCATCGAGCGGCGGTGCCGGCGCGAACATGATGAAGAATTGCGAATTGGCGGAATTCGGATCGTCGGAGCGGGCCATGCCGACCACGCCGCGCTGGTAGTGCTCGGTGCTGGAGAATTCGGCCGGCAGGTCAGGAAGATCGGAGCCGCCGGTGCCGACAGCGTCGGCATTGAAGCCGCTCTTCATGTTGCCGAACTTGACGTCGCCGGTCTGCGCCATGAAGCCGTCGATGACGCGGTGAAAGGCGACGTTGTCGTAGGCGCCCTGGCGCACCAGCTTTTTGATCTGCGCGACGTGCTTCGGCGCAAGGTCGGGCCTCAGCGCGATGGTCACGTCGCCGTCCTTCAGCGTTACGATCATGGTGTTTTCCGGATCGGCGGCAAAGGCCGACACGGATGCGGTCACAAGACCGGCAAGCACGGCAAGCAAGAAGGCAAGCTTTTTCAGCTGCATGGGATCTTTCTCCGAATATCTTCGTTCATGCATGTCGTTACCCAAAGCCGGGTTCCACTTTTGGGTGACATGCATTTATTTCGCGAATTTGGCGGTGAGCGCGCCGGCCACGGCCGCCGGCACGAAGGGGCGGATGTCGCCTCCCATCGAAGCTATCTGGCGCACAAGTGTGGCGGTAATGGTGCGCACTGAAGGGCTGGCGGGCAGGAACACGGTCTGCAGCTCCGGCGCCATGGTCTCGTTCATGCCGGCCATCTGCATCTCATAGTCAAGATCGGTGCCGTCGCGCAGGCCGCGGATGATGATCGAGGCGCCATGCTTCCTGGCCGCATCGATCACCAACCCGTCGAAGGCGACTACTTTGATACGCGCACCGTCGCTGCCGAATTCCGCCTTCGCGGCCGTTTCGATCAGGCCAACCCGTTCCTCGAAGGAAAACAACGGCTTCTTGCCGGGATGGATGCCGATCGCCGCATAGATTGTATCCGCCACGGCCAGCGACGCCTTCAGCACGTCGAGATGGCCGTTGGTCAGCGGGTCGAAAGAGCCGGCATAAAGGGCGATGCGTTCGGTCATGGCAGGTGCTTCTAGCGAGCCTCTCCCCTAAAGGCAAATCCGATCGCCAGCCCGCCCCGTGAACCTTTTGGCCGACGTGAACGACAGATGAATGTGCCGCTCACAACAGCTTCACGCAGTGTTCACTAAGTTGCCGCTGCAGAAGATGAAACCAAACACCCATCTAATCGTTGTTAGGCGCAGGAGAACACGCACATGCTGATCTACATCCTCGCCACCGCAATGACCGTCGCCATGCTGATCGCTACCGTATTCGGGTTGCATCAGGAAGCACAGCGCGTCCGCGCCAAGGCCAATACCAAGCGGTTCGAAGGCTTCGGCAACCGCAAGCCTTATCGCCACTTCTAGATTGCGGGGTGTCTTCACACGTCGGCTCATAGGGCTGGCGTCGTCGTGGCAAACTCACTCGACGGAAGTATCGGGCTCCCTACCTTCGGCATCGGCAACAGCGCCGCTTTCAGCATCGACACTCTCTTCGATCTCTTCATCCGCTTGCGGTTCTGAAATTCGCTCCACCGAAACGACCTTCTCGCCCTCTGCGGTATTGAAGATGGTAACGCCCTTGGTGGCGCGGCTGGCGAAACGAATGCCGTTCACTGGAACACGGATAACGGTGCCGCCATCCGAAACCAGCATGATCTGATCGTCATTGCCGACCGGGAAGGTCGCCACCAGGCGGCCGATTTCAGCCGTTTTCGAGACGTCGGTGGCGCGAATACCCTTGCCGCCACGGCCAGTCAGGCGGAAATCGTAGGACGATGAACGCTTGCCGTAGCCATATTCCGTCACCGTCAACACGAACTGCTCGTGCGCCTTGAGGAATTCATAGCGGTCGTCGGAAAGCTCCGCCTCTTCGCCGACCTCTTCATTGGTGAGCTGGATTTCTTCCTCCTCGCCGGCCGCGATGTCAGCAGCGAGCCGGCGTTCGGCCACCACCCGCTTGAGGTAAGCGGCACGTTCCGCCGGCGGCGCATCGACATGCTCGATCACCGCCATCGAGATCACCCGGTCGCCATCGGCCATCGCAATGCCGCGCACGCCGACCGAATTGCGGCTCTGGAAGACGCGTACGTCGCTGACCGGAAAGCGGATGCACTGGCCGGAACTTGCCGTCAAAAGCACGTCGTCATTGTCGGTGCAGGTCTCGACGCCGAGGATCTCGTCGCCCTCCTCGTCCAACTTCATGGCGATCTTGCCGTTGCGGTTGACCTGGACGAAGTCCGACAGCTTGTTGCGACGCACGGTACCGCGCGTGGTGGCAAACATGACGTCGAGCTCGCCCCAACTCGTCTCATCCTCCGGCAGCGGCATGATCGTGGTGATGCGCTCGCCCTGTTCGAGCGGCAGCATATTGATCAGCGCCTTGCCGCGCGATTGCGGGTTGCCGATCGGCAGGCGCCAGACCTTTTCCTTGTAGACGATGCCGCGCGAGGAGAAGAACAGCACCGGCGTGTGCGTGTTGGCGACGAACAGCCGGGTGACGAAATCCTCTTCCTTGGTCGACATGCCGGAGCGGCCCTTGCCGCCGCGGCGCTGCGCCCGGTAGAGCGATAGCGGCACGCGCTTGATGTAGCCGGAATGGCTGACCGTGACGACCATGTCCTCGCGCTGGATCAGGTCCTCGTCTTCCATGTCCGCCCCGCCCTCGGCGAGCTCGGTACGGCGCGGCGTGCCGAACTCGTCGCGCACGGCGATGAGCTCGTCCTTGACGATCTGCTGGACGCGGGCGCGGGACGAGAGGATGTCCAGGTAGTCCTTGATCTCGTCGCCGATCGTGTTCAGCTCGTCGGCGATCTCGTCGCGGCCGAGCGCGGTCAGGCGCTGCAGCCGCAGTTCGAGGATGGCGCGCGCCTGCTCCTCGGAGAGATTGTAGGTACCGTCCTCGTTGATGCGATGGCGCGGGTCGTCGATCAGAAGAATCAGCGATTCCACGTCGCCCGAAGGCCAGCGCCGCTCCATCAACTGCTCGCGCGCCGTCTGCGGGTCCGGAGCGCTGCGGATCAGCTTGATGACTTCATCGATGTTGGCAACAGCGATGGCAAGGCCGACCAGCACATGGGCGCGGTCGCGCGCCTTGCGCAGCAGGAATTTTGTGCGCCGGCTGATCACCTCCTCACGGAAGGCGACGAACGCCTTCAGCATGTCGGTCAGCGTCAGCAATTCCGGCTTGCCGCCGTTCAGTGCCACCATGTTGGCGCCGAAGGACGTCTGCAGCGGGGTGAAGCGGTAAAGCTGGTTGAGGATGACATCGGCGACCGCGTCGCGCTTCAGTTCGATGACGACGCGGTAGCCCTGGCGGTCGCTCTCGTCGCGAATGTCGGAAATGCCTTCGATGCGCTTGTCGCGCACCAGCTCGGCCATCTTCTCGATCATCGACGCCTTGTTCACCTGATAGGGAACCTCGGTGATGACGATCGATTCACGATCGTTGCCGCGCGCCTCGACGTTGACGCGGCCGCGCATGACGATGGAGCCGCGGCCGGTCGAATAGGCGCTGTAGATGCCGGAGCGGCCGAGCACGATGCCGCCGGTCGGGAAATCCGGCCCCGGAATGATCTCCATCAGTGCCGGAAGGTCGATCGCTGGATTATCGATGAGGGCAATGGCGCCGTTGCAGACCTCGCCCAGATTGTGCGGCGGAATGTTGGTGGCCATGCCGACGGCGATACCGCCGGAGCCGTTGACCAACAGGTTCGGAAAGCGCGCCGGCAGGACTTTCGGTTCGCTGCCCGACGCATCGTAAGTGTCCTGGAAATCGACGGTGTCCTTGTCGATGTCTTCCAGCAACTCATGCGCGACCTTGGTCAGCCGCGATTCCGTGTAGCGCATCGCCGCCGGCGGATCGCCGTCGATCGAGCCGAAATTGCCCTGCCCGTCGATCAGCGGCACGCGCAGCGACCAATCCTGCGCCATGCGCACCAAAGCGTCGTAGATCGAGGCGTCGCCATGCGGATGGTATTTACCCATCACGTCGGCGACCGGGCGTGCCGATTTCACATATTTGCGGTTCCAGTGATAGCCGCTCTCATAGGCGGCGTAGAGGATGCGGCGATGCACCGGCTTGAGGCCATCGCGCACGTCCGGCAGCGCGCGGCTGACGATCACGCTCATGGCGTAATCGAGATAGGAGCGCTGCATCTCCTCGATGATGGATATCGGCTCGATGCCGGTGGGGCCGCCGTCGGCGCCGCGCGGTGTTTTTTGGTCGGTCAAATCGGATCACAATCTAATCAGGAATCACTTGGTGCTTATATAGGAAGCCAGCCTGAAACTCCAACAATCGCGGCAGTTTTCCAGTGTGGTTTTTAGCGGCAAATTCAAAAGGATAAACCAATTGCGACGATATGGCCGTGGCACCCTTTCACGGGCGTCGCCGGCGGGCGCGATAAGTACCCGGCGCCTCGCCCATCAGCCGCCGGAAACGACGATTGAAGGTTGATAGATCGTTGAATCCCGCCGAAAAGGCAATCGCCGAAATCGTCTGATCCGACGTCCGGAGCCGCACGGCTGCCCTGTGCAGCCGCGCTCTCAGCAGGAATTGGTAGGGCGTCATACCGGCGACGTGCCGGAAGGTGCGCAGGAAATGGTAAGGGCTGGTGGCGGTCTCGTCGGCGAGTTCGGCAAGCGAGATCGGCCGGTCGGCATCGACTTCGATGCGCCGCACCGCTTCGGCAACACGCTTCTGGTCACGGCGGCTCGGCGTCCGTCCCCGATCCGTGGCGCTGCAAGCCGCTGTCACCGCGGCACCGGCAATGCGCAGGGCGAGTTCCTCGAACGCGCCGGTGTCGGCCATCTCGCGCGCCGCCTCCGCTTCGGCAAGCAGCGGCACCAGCGCCGGCAAGGGCGGCAGGCGCGGCGTGCCGAAATCGAGCGTCTTCGTGCCCGGCACGTCGGCGACGATCCGCTCCATATAGGCCGGTCCGAAATGGAAGGAGAGGCAGCGGTCGCCGGCGCCATGCTCGTGACCGCATTCATAGCATGTGCCGGGATTGCCGAGCAGGAGCGCGCCCGGCGCCAGCATCGCCGTGCCCTCGCGCGCACGATAGCGGAAGGTGCCGTTGGTTACGGCGGCAACGCAGAAATCCCGATGCTCCTCCTCGAATGGCCTGTCGGCGGCGCTGGCGGTGCAGATGACATCCGACACCTGCCAGCCTCGGCCCGACGCCAGCCTGTGCGCGCTCGTCGTCATCGCCGAAACATAGCAACTTTTCCCAAGCACAGAACCCCTGTCGGCCTCTATGCTTGCCCTCCTGACAAGATGAGAGCGAAGCCATGTCCAATTCCTTTGCCAAGGCCCTGCATAGCGAAGGGCCCGTACCGGCCCTTGCCGAGAAACTGGATCTTTATGGCCGCTTCGTCGGCGCCTGGACGTTCGACGCCACGCGCCATCTCGAGGACGGTCAGGTGCTGACCGGGCGCGGCGAAGTGCATTTCGGCTGGGCGCTCGAAGGCCGCGCGATCCAGGACGTATGGATCCTGCCTGCCCGTGACGCCGGCCCCTCGCCCTCGCTCGGCAAATGGACCTTCTATGGCACAACGTTGCGCGTCTACGATCCCGGCGTTGACGCCTGGCACATCTTCTGGAGCGATCCGCGCAATCAGTACTACAGCCGCCAGCTCGGCCGTGCCGAGGGCGACACCATCATCCAGCAAGGCGCAGACGGCACCGGATCTGCTGTGCGCTGGAGCTTTTCGCGCATCACCGAAAATTCGTTCCGCTGGCTGGGCGAACGCTCACAGGACGACGGCGCCACCTGGCGTCTCGAAGTCGAGTTTCTGGCGCGCCGGGCCGTCAGCCCCTGATCCGCACGGTTTCCACTGCCTCCGCTTTGCTCTACCAATCCCGTTATCCGGCTTTGCCGGCGGGGAGGGTCAGCATGCCGAGCTTCGACAGCCTGTTCAACGCCTTCGTCACCATACTGGTGACGATCGATCCGCCCGGCCTGGCGCCGCTCTTCCTCGCCGTGACCCGCGGCATGAACCGCGAGGAGCGCAACCAGGTCTCCGTGCGCGCCTCGGTCATCGCCTTCCTGGTAATGGCGTTGTTCGCAATCGCCGGCGCGTCGATCCTGTCAGTCTTCGGCATCACTCTGCCGGCCTTCCGCGTCGCCGGCGGCTTTCTGCTGTTCTTCATCGCCTTCGAAATGGTGTTCGAGCGCCGGCAGGACCGCAAGGAGAAGATCGGCGACGTCGCCATCACCAGGGACATGATCCACAACATCGCCGCCTTTCCGCTGGCGATCCCGCTTATTGCCGGTCCCGGCGCGATTTCGGCGACCGTCCTGCTCTCAAGCTCGTTTCAGGGTTTGGGCGCGCAGACAGCCCTTGTCGGCATCATCGCCATCTGCCTCGTCATCACCTACCTGGTGTTCGTGCTGTCAGAGCGCATCGACCGTATCCTCGGCCAAACCGGCCGTTCGATCCTGACAAGGCTGCTCGGCGTCATCCTGGCGGCGCTCGCCGTACAGTTCGTCGCCGACGGCATCAAGGCGCTGATGGCGACGTAGGAACAGCCCTACTTCGCTGTCGTTTCAATGACTTCGAAGTCGTGGGTAATCTCGGCAGTCTTGGCCATCATTGCCGAGGCCGAGCAGTATTTCTCGATCGAAAGCCCGATCGCCCGCTTCACCTTGTCGTGTGATAGCGCCCGGCCCTTGACGACAAAATGCATGTGAATGCGGGTGAACACCCTGGGATCGGCTTCTGCACGGTCGGCATCGAGTTCGACCACGCAATCTTCGACCGCCTCGCGCCCCTTTTCGAGGATATGGACCACGTCATAGGCCGAGCAGCCGCCAGTGCCGATCAGCACCAGTTCCATTGGGCTCGGCCCCGGCGTCTTGCCCTCCGGCCCGAACGCAGTGCCTAGCACCAGCTTGTGCCCACTGGCGGACTCGCCAACGAAAGTGCGCTCCTCGACCCATTTGACCCTTGCCTTCACCTGATACGTCCTTTCACCGCTCAAACGCACAACGTCCCGAAAATCCAAGACAGATTTTCGGGACGCCATTTCGTGGCCAAGGTGCCGGCGCTTTTCGTCGCAAGGGCAGTCCGCCCCGAGAAATCAGAACGGGATTTCGTCGTCCAGCTCGCGCGACGAACCACCGCCGCCGCCCTTGTTGGCGCCACCGCGATTGAAACTTTCGCCCGGGCCGGACTGGCCGAAATCGGAACCGCGGCTCGCACCACCACCGGCATAGTTGCCGACCTGGCCGCCGCCCTCGCCCCGCGCATCGAGCATCTGCAGCTCGCCGCGGAATTTCTGCAACACGACTTCGGTCGTATAGCGGTCATTGCCGGTCTGGTCCTGCCATTTGCGCGTCTGCAGCTGGCCCTCGACATAGACCTTCATGCCCTTCTTCAGATACTGCTCGGCCACCTTGGCGATCTGGTCGTTGAAGATCACGACATTGTGCCACTCGGTCTTTTCCTTGCGCTCTCCGGATGTCTTGTCGCGCCAGCTTTCCGACGTCGCGATGCGGATGTTGACGACCGGGTCACCCGAATTCAAGCGGCGGATTTCAGGGTCCGCCCCGAGGTTGCCCACCAGAATGACCTTGTTGACGCTACCCGCCATGATACTTCTCCGCGCTCATCCGAAACCGAATTTTTGTCGCCGCACCTTACAGGCTATGGACAATCCCTGCCTGTCGTCGCTGCCTTTTCCCACAAGGTTTTTGTTCTCTTTTCGTTCTATAGGAGAGGCCCTGCACTGTCAATAGTTGTCAGTAAGAAGTAGTGTCTTGGCGTCGAATTTCCACAGACCATGGGATCGAGGCGAACGCATGAAGATGGTTGCGCACGACGATCAGCCGCAAGAAGAATGGCGGACGGGAGTAAAGACCCGCATGCATGTCTCGGCCTGCAACGGCGCAACTCAACTTTGCATATTCGAACAATGGGTCGAACCCGCGGTTGGCGCCCCGACACATTGGCACCCGGTCGAGGAAGTGCTTACCGTCATCGCTGGCAGGGCCGAGATGTGGATCGACGAAGAGCATCTCGTCTTGACTGCCGGACAGTCGCTTGTTGTTGCCGCGCACAGGCAACATGGCTTCCGAAACGTCGGCTCCGAATTGCTTCATATTCATGCTGTGCTCGCGTCACCAGTTTTCGAGGCGACGTTCAACGGATCCCCCGACATGGTGAGACGCTGGCCTCCAGCGAGTTTGTAAAACCTCGCCTGTCTTAAAAAACACCGCCTGTCTTAAAAAACACGGCTTGCCAAACCGATAAGTATTGACTTATGCTTTCGGCATGATCGAAGCAGACATTTTTCGGGCACTAGCGGATCCAACGCGTCGCGCCGTCTATGAGCGGCTCGCCGACGGCGAGATGACGGTGTCGGAACTGCGCACTGGCATACCGGTATCGCAGCCGGCGGTATCGCAACATCTCGCAGTGCTGCGCGGCGCCGGCCTCGTGGTCGAGCGCCGGGCCGGTCGCAATGCCTATTACCGCGTCGATCCGAAGGGGCTTGCGCCACTGCTCGGCTGGATCGAACGCTACCGTGCGTTCTGGCCAGAGCGCATCGAAAGACTCAAGACGGTTTTGAAGGACATGGACCAATGACCAGCCGAGGCACAGAACGCGCCGAAATGGCCGCAGACAAGATCGAGTTCGAGTGCGAGCTGCCCGAACCGCCGGAAAAGGTGTGGCGGGCGCTGACGGTGCCGGACCTGCTCGCGGCCTGGATGATGCCGAACGACATCAAGCCCGAAATCGGCAACCGCTTTGCCTTTAAAGCGCCGAATGCGCCGATCGAGTGCGAAATCCTCGACGCGGATCCCGGACGGCTGCTGCGCTATTCCTGGCGGGAGCGGCCGGCGCCCGGCGATACGCAGGTGCCGCCCGGCAGCCCCCTGGACAGCGCAATGAACGACAGCCCAGTGGACAGCATCGTCACCTTTACGCTCGACCGCACCGTTTCCGGCGGCACGCATCTGCGCATCGTCCATGATGGTTTTGCTCGGGCAGCAGTGCCGGAGATCGCGATGGCAGGCGCCGGTTGCCGGCTTTCGTTTGAAGCGCGCACTCCCAGACACAAGCAGATCGCCGCAAACACGCCGCGCCTCTTCCTGCGCGCGGCCTGAACGACAACAGTCAACGGAGAGAACCGATGAGCGGCCTTGCCAATCTGGTGCCAATGGTGATCGAGCAGTCGAGCCGCGGCGAACGCGCCTTCGACATTTTTTCGCGGCTGCTGCGCGAGCGCATCGTCTTCATCAACGGGGCGATCGACGACGGCACCTCGGCGCTGGTCTGCGCCCAGCTTCTGTCGTTGGAATCCGACAATCCCGACAAGGAGGTCTCGCTCTACATCAACTCGCCGGGTGGCGTGGTGACCAGCGGTTTCGCGATCTACGATACGATGCAGTATATCAGCTGCCCGGTCTCCACGGTTTGTATGGGCTTCGCCGCCTCGATGGCCTCGTTCCTTTTGATGGCCGGCACACCGGGGCGGCGGATCGCGCTACCCAACACCAGCATCGTGCTGCATCAGCCTCTCGGCGGTTTCCAGGGCCAAGCCTCCGATATCCAGCGCCATGCCGAGGGCATCCTTCGCACCAAGCGGCGCATGACCGATCTTTACGCCCGCCATTGCGGCCGCACCTACGAAGAAGTGGAACGCACGCTCGACCGCGACTTTTTCATGACCGCGCAGGAGGCCAAGGATTGGGGCCTCGTCGACCATGTTTTCGACACTCGCAAGCAGGCCGCATGAACGAGCCGGGCCGGCGGACGGAACTGACGCGATTGAGCGCCCGCAATTTCAGCGACATCGGTCTGGTCTTGCCGCTATCGCGGCACTATAGTCCGGCGATGACCGCCAGCCGCTCGTCCAGCCTGTTATGCCTTGCTATCGCTACCGTAGCCGGCACGAACATGCTGGTGGGTATGGCACTTGCCCAAGATAATTCGATGTCTTCGCAAAAGGGCGCCCTGCCCGGTGTGACCAGCGATTATCGCATCGCCGAGCCAGCGCCGCGGCCTGAGCCTGACGATATGGCTCCAGGCAGCGGCAACGGCACCTTCAAGATTGGCGATACCGACGTTCGGATTTCCGGTAGCATCACCATCGATGTCGCTACCGGCGGGATCAGGCCCTCCAGCCGCTAAGCTCGCCTGGTGTGAACCACAAATATTGCGCTTCAAACGAACAGCCCCGCCATTGCGTTTGCAACTGACGGGGCTTCTTGGATCTGAAATCCAAATTGCCGGGAGTGTACTGCCGGCATTTTATTTCGGATGCTTCGCGGCATTCAGCCGACGATCCGACTAGCAGTCTCTGATTTTATGGGGATCAGCAGGTCCGTTTGGCGGGCAGCGAAAACGCCTGACCCTGGCCACTTATACCTGCCGCGGCTCCAGCGACACGTGGAGCCTCAACGAACAATCCGGTGGAGTCATGCCTCTGCTCTCCTTCTGTTGGTTGCGACTGTCGTCGTCGAAGCGCTCATCGCATAACCCGCGGCGTCTCGCAGGCTAGCCCCAGGCCGCGAGGCCATCGAAAGACGGCCGGCTTCGTTGACGTCTGGAGTCTGCCCCCACGGTGCAGGGACGTCAACCTTGAATAGCCGATTACCGAAAAATGTGATCGCGAGACGTTTTGGGAAGCCGGCCCCACGGGCAGCTTTTGTCAGGAGCGTGTTCGGCCTTTGTTCTTTCCGCTTGCCCGTTCGCGCGAAAGGCGGTTAAACGCTTTGGTCGAGAGTTGTGGCGTCTCTCGAAAAGGCGGCGAAATTGCCTACATAGGGGGTGGTCGGGAAAACCCGCCCATCCCACGAATTCCAGATTCTGAGGCGGCGACCGGCGATGGCCGACCATAAATATCTCTCCATTCGCGGGGCACGCGAACACAATCTGAAGAATGTCGATCTCGACCTGCCGCGTGACAGCCTGATCGTCATGACCGGCCTGTCGGGGTCGGGCAAGTCGTCGCTTGCCTTCGACACCATCTACGCCGAGGGCCAGCGCCGCTATGTCGAGAGCCTTTCGGCCTATGCACGGCAATTCCTCGAAATGATGCAGAAGCCGGACGTCGACCAGATCGACGGCCTGTCGCCAGCCATCTCCATCGAGCAGAAAACCACCTCGAAGAACCCACGTTCGACGGTCGGCACCGTCACCGAGATCTACGATTATATGCGGCTTTTGTTCGCCCGCGTCGGTGTACCCTATTCGCCGGCCACCGGCCTGCCGATCGAGAGCCAGACGGTCTCGCAGATGGTCGACCGGGTGCTTGCAGTCGTGGAAGGCACCCGGCTGTTCATCCTGGCGCCGATGGTGCGCGGCCGCAAAGGCGAGTACCGCAAGGAGCTGCTGGAGCTGCAGAAGAAGGGTTTTCAGCGCGTCAAGGTCGATGGCGTCTTCTATGAGATCGCCGACGTGCCGGCGCTGGACAAGAAGTACAAGCACGACATCGACGTCGTCGTCGACCGCATCGTCGTGCGCGGCGATCTGGCGACGCGGCTCGCCGATTCCATCGAGACCGCGCTGAAGCTGGCCGACGGGCTGGCGGTGGCGGAATTTGCCGACAAGCCGCTCGACGCCAGCCAGACCGGCGAGGATTCGGTCAACAAATCGAAGAACGAGACGCATGAACGCATGCTGTTCTCGGAAAAGTTCGCCTGCCCGGTATCCGGCTTCACCATTCCCGAGATCGAGCCCAGGCTATTCTCCTTCAACAATCCGTTCGGCGCCTGCCCGACCTGCGACGGGCTCGGCAGCCAACGCGCCATTGATGCCAGCCTGGTCGTGCCCGACGAGAATGTCTCGCTGCGGGCCGGCGCCGTCAGCCCTTGGGCGAAGTCGAGTTCGCCCTACTATGCGCAGACGCTGGAAGCGCTGGGCGTTGCCTATGGCTTCAAGCTCGGCGACAAGTTCAAGGATTTGAGCGAGGAGGCAAAGCAAGCCGTCCTGCACGGCACCGGCGAGCGCGAAATCACCTTCCATTACGATGACGGCCTGCGCTCCTACAAGACGACGAAAACCTTCGAGGGCGTCATCCCCAACCTCGAGCGCCGCTGGAAGGAAACGGAATCCGCCTGGATGCGCGAGGAGATCGAGCGCTTCATGTCGGCCACGCCCTGCCCGGCCTGCCGCGGCTATCGGCTGAAGCCCGAGGCGCTCGCGGTCAAAATCGCCGGCAAGCACATTGGCGAGGTCACCGAGCTGTCGATCCGCAAGGCCGACCAGTGGTTCACCGACCTGCCTGCATCGCTCAACGACAAGCAGAATGAGATCGCGGTGCGCGTGCTCAAGGAAATCCGCGAGCGGCTGCGCTTCCTCAACGATGTCGGTCTCGACTATCTGACGCTGTCGCGCAACTCCGGCACGTTGTCGGGCGGCGAGAGCCAGCGCATCCGGCTGGCTTCGCAGATCGGCTCCGGCCTGACCGGCGTGCTCTATGTGCTCGACGAGCCGTCGATCGGCCTGCACCAGCGCGACAATGCCCGCCTGCTCGACACGCTGAAGCATCTGCGCGACATCGGCAACACGGTCATCGTCGTCGAGCATGACGAGGACGCCATCCTGCATGCCGACTACGTCGTCGATATCGGCCCGGCGGCCGGCATCCATGGCGGCCACATCATCGCGCAGGGCACGCCGCAGCAGATCATGGCGACCCCCGCCTCGATCACCGGCAAGTATCTGTCGGGCGAGCTCGAAGTGGCGACGCCGGCGGTTCGGCGCGAGGCCAAGAAGAACCGCCGGCTGAAGGTCGTCGGCGCGCGCGGCAACAACCTGAAGAACGTCACCGCCGAAATCCCGCTCGGCACCTTTACCGCCGTCACCGGCGTATCCGGCGGCGGCAAGTCGACCTTCCTGATCGAGACCCTGTTCAAGGCGGCGTCGCGCCGCATCATGGGCTCGCGCGAGCATCCGGCCGAGCATGACCGAATCGAGGGGCTGGAATTCCTCGACAAGGTCATCGATATCGACCAGTCGCCGATCGGGCGCACCCCGCGCTCCAACCCTGCCACCTATACCGGCGCCTTCACGCCGATCCGCGACTGGTTCGCCGGCCTGCCGGAGGCCAAGGCGCGCGGCTACCAGCCGGGCCGCTTCTCGTTCAACGTCAAGGGTGGCCGCTGCGAGGCCTGCCAGGGCGACGGCGTCATCAAAATCGAGATGCACTTCCTGCCCGACGTCTACGTCACCTGCGACGTCTGCCACGGCAAGCGCTACAACCGCGAGACGCTCGACGTCCTGTTCAAGGGCAAATCAATCGCCGACGTTCTCGACATGACGGTCGAGGAAGGCGTCGATTTCTTCGCCGCCGTGCCCGGTGTGCGCGACAAGCTGGAGACGCTGAAACGGGTCGGCCTCGGCTACATCCATGTTGGCCAGCAGGCAACGACTTTGTCGGGCGGCGAGGCGCAGCGCATCAAGCTTGCCAAGGAACTGTCGCGCAAGGCGACCGGCAAGACGCTCTACATTCTCGATGAGCCAACCACCGGCCTGCATTTCCACGACGTCGCCAAGCTGCTTGAAGTGCTGCACGAGCTGGTCGACCAGGGCAACACGGTCGTTGTCATCGAGCACAATCTAGAGGTGATCAAGACCGCTGACTGGGTGCTCGATCTTGGCCCCGAAGGTGGTGACGGCGGCGGCGAGCTGGTAGCGTCCGGCACGCCTGAGGACATCGTTCGCGAAAAACGCAGCTATACCGGGCAGTTCCTGAGGGAATTGCTGGAGCGGCGCCCCGGAGGCAAGCGCGAAGCGGCGGAGTGATGGCAAAGAACGGTCTCATCACGGTCCAAAGCCGCTTCGGCGTGGCCGAAACGATCGATCGCCTGGTCGGCACTGTGGAACGTGCAGGATTGCTGGTCTTCGCCCGCATTGACCACGCCGCCGGTGCGCGCAGTGTCGAAGCTTCTCTGCGTCCGACCCAGCTTCTGATTTTTGGCAACCCGAAAGGCGGCACGCCGCTGATGCAGGACCGGCAGCTTGCCGGCATCGATCTACCGGTCAAGGCACTGGCTTGGGAGGACGAGCAAGGCAAGGTCTGGCTCTCCTACAATGACGCGCACTGGCTCGCTGAGCGCCACGGCTTGGGCGACGCCAGTCGCAATGCCGTCGCCGCGATAGCGGCCGGCATGGACAAGGTGATTGCGGCCGCTGCCGGCGCGGGCCAGTTTTGATCATGAGAGCCGCTCGGGCCGATGATCTCCCCACGGTGATCTCGCTCACCACCGACGCCTACGCGCCCTACACTGCCCTGTTCGGAGCGCCGCCGATCCTCGTCACCGAGGACTATGCGCCGCGCATAGAACGCGGCGAGGTCTGGCTTTCGGAGCAGGACGGACAGCCGGCCGGCTTGATCGTTCTCGAACGACATGCGGACCATACAATGATCTTCAGCGTCGCCGTTGCGCCCGCCTTTCAGGGCAAGGGTTTCGGCATCGGGCTGCTCGACTGGGCCGAGCAACGGACGCGCCTGTGGAGCTTGCCTGAAATCCGACTCTACACCAATGCCAGAATGGAACGGAACGTTTCGTTGTATAAGGCTACGGCTTTCGCGAAACGGGTCGCCGGCCCAATCCATATCGGCCAGGATGGACGATCGTCGACATGGCGAAAGCCGTCGAGACGACCGCCATCGCGTGATCCTTTTCTGCAAACCGGGAGGACGACCATGACTCAATCAGGAACAATCCGCGCCGGCATGGGCGGCTGGACCTTCGAGCCGTGGGACACGTCCTTCTACCCGGACAAATTGTCGAAGGCCAAGCAACTGCATTATGCCAGCCGGCAGGTGCCCACTATCGAGGTCAACGGCACCTATTATTCGAGCTTCAAGGAGCCGACCTTCGTCAAATGGGCCAACGAGGCGCCGGATGGTTTCGTCTATTCGCTGAAGGGCAACCGCTTCGTCACCAACCGCCGCGTGCTCGGCGAGGCCGGGGAATCGATCATGCGCTTCCTCGGGTCGGGCGTCGCGGCACTTGGCGACAAGCTCGGGCCGATCCTGTGGCAGTTCGCGCCGACCAAGAGATTCGACCCGGACGATTTCGAGGCCTTCCTGAAGCTGTTGCCGGAAAAGCAGGACGGCGTTGCGCTGCGCCACGCGGTCGAGGTGCGCAACGACAGCTTCGTCGTGCCGGAGTTCGCCGCCTTGGCGCGAAAGCACAAGGCCGCCATCGTCTATGCCGACCACGCCAAATATCCGGGCATTGCCGACGTTACCGGCGATTTCATCTATGCGCGGCTGCAGACCGGCAGCGACGACAATCCCGATTGCTATACGCCAAAGGCGCTCGACGAATGGGCGGCGCGCGCAAAAACCTGGGCGGAAGGCAAGGTGCCGGCCGACCTGTCGCGCGCCGATCCTTCAACCGACGCGCCGGTCAAGCCACGCGATGTGTTCGTCTACTTCATCACAGAGGGCAAGGTCCGCGCTCCATTCGGCGCCATCGCGCTGATGAAGCGGGTCGCAGGCTGACGCCCCGCTGTCGGTGGTCTGCCTGGCCGGGCCCTCAATTACCGGCTATGCGGCGCGTTCGTCCGGACGCCGATCAACCCTGACGATCTCGTTAAAGGCATCGAGATCGACATAGAAGACCTTGGTGATCTCCGCGATGAGTTCGTCGTGGTCATACCCCTGCGATTTCAGAATGTTGATGGCTGTTAGGATATCGACGCGCTCCGTGAGCCGTCGTTTCTGGTAGTCCTCGACATAGCGCTCCATTGATTGGCCCTGGCTCCCAAGCACCCGAAATGTTGGACGACAACAGATCGCTGGAAGGGCTTGCGCGCAAGCGTGCGGACGCAGCCGCGCCTTCCCCTGATCTGCCAAGTTGAAACTGGTACGGAAAGCGGCCGACTCACCAAGGCCAAGCAAAATCTAGCACGCAATCTGCAGCGCGCCAGAGTTGCAAAGTAACGGAATCAATAAGAATTCAGACAGTCAGGAATTTGCGGACGTCCGCCCGGTCGAGATCCTCGGCGGGGCCGGTATGGACGATCTGACCGCGGTCCATGATGTTGACCTCGTCGGCCAATTCCCGGCAGAAGTCGAGATATTGTTCGACCAGAAGCACGGCGATACCGGCCTGGTCGCGCAGATAGCGGATGGCGCGGCCGATGTCCTTGATGATAGACGGCTGGATGCCTTCGGTCGGCTCGTCGAGCACCAGCAGCTTCGGCCGCATCACCAGCGCCCTGCCGATGGCAAGCTGCTGCTGCTGGCCGCCGGAAAGATCGCCGCCGCGGCGCGCGAGCATCTGCTTCAGCACCGGAAACAATTCGAAGACATGACCGGGAATGTTGCGATCGGCGCGCTTCAACGGCGCAAAACCCGATTCGAGGTTTTCCCGCACCGTAAGCAGCGGAAATATCTCCCTGCCCTGCGGCACGAATGCGATGCCCGACCGGGCGCGATCATACGCCGCGCTCCGGTCGAGCGCCTTCCCCTCGAAGGCAACGCTTCCGCTCGTCAGCCGGTGATGGCCGACGATCGATCTCATCAAACTGGTCTTGCCGACGCCGTTGCGGCCGAGCACGCAGGTGATCTTGCCGGCGCCGGCCTTCAGCGAGACGCCGCGCAGCGCCTGGGCAGCGCCGTAGTGCAGCGTGGCATTGGAGACTTCGAGCATGGTCAGCGCTTTCTCCAACGCGTGAAGAACGAAAGGTCGAAATGATGGAACGGAACGCGCCAGACCATGTTCATCTCCCCAGATAGACTTCGACGACGCGCTCGTCGGCCGAAACGAAGTCGAGACTGCCCTCGGAAAGCACCGAGCCTTCGTGCAGGCAGGTGACCTTGACGCCGAGCTCGCGCACGAAATGCATGTCGTGCTCGACGACGATGACAGAATGGTCGCGCGCGATGTCCCTGAGCAGCCGCGCGGTTTCCTCGGTCTCGGCGTCAGTCATGCCGGCAACCGGTTCGTCGACCAGCAGCAGCTTCGGATCCTGCGCCAGAAGCATGCCGATCTCGAGCCATTGCTTTTGGCCGTGGCTCAGATTGGCGGCGAGTTCGTCACGCTTGTCGCCAAGCCGAATGATGCCGAGGATGTCGTCGATCTGCCGCACGTCCGCGGCCGAGCGACGATGGAACAGTGCCGGGAAGATCGAGCGCGGGCCTTTCAGCGCCAGCATCAGATTGTCCTCGATAGTGTGGCTTTCGAAGACGGTCGGCTTCTGGAATTTACGGCCGATGCCCATCATGGCGATTTCGGCCTCGTCGTGTTTGGTTAGGTCGACCTCACCGTTGAAGAAAACTTCACCCGCGTCGGGCCGCGTCTTGCCGGTGACGATGTCCATCATCGTCGTCTTTCCGGCGCCGTTGGGGCCGATGATCGCCCGCATCTCGCCCTTGTCGAGCACCAGCGAAAGGTTGTTGATGGCGCGAAACCCGTCGAAGGAAACCGACACGCCGTCGAGATAGAGGATGGTGTTGCTCTTCGACATCAGGCCATCACTCCGCCGGCTGCGGTTCGGCGCCGGAGGCCGACCAGTCGCCCGGCCTTCTCGCCGCCGAGCGGTCGGTTTTCGGCGGCACCGGCGCATCGGGATCGATGCCGACTTCCTCGGCAACCGAGGCCGCCCGCAGCGCCTTGGCGTTGCCGCGCCAGGAATCCCACATGCCGATGATGCCCTTGGGCAGGAACAGCGTGACGGCGACAAACAGTCCGCCCAGCGCAAACAGCCAGAATTCAGGCAGCACGCCGGTGAACCAGGATTTACCGGCATTGACCAGAAGCGCGCCGATGATCGGCCCGACGATGGTGCCGCGCCCGCCAACGGCCGCCCACACCACCACCTCGATCGAATTGGACGGCTCGAATTCGCCAGGGTTGATGATGCCGACCTGCGGCACGTAAAGCGCACCGGCGATGCCGGCCATCACCGCCGACACGGTGAAGGCGAACAGTTTGACGTTCTCCGCCCGCCAGCCGAGAAAGCGCGTGCGGCTTTCGGCGTCGCGCACCGCCATCAGAAGCTTGCCGTACTTGGAACCGACGATTGCCCAGGTGACGAAGACGGCAAACGCCAGCATGACGGCGCTGGCCGCGAACAGCGCCGACCGCGTCATGTCGGCCTGCACGTTGAACCCTAGAATGTCCTTGAAATCAGTCAGGCCGTTATTGCCGCCGAAACCCATGTCGTTGCGGAAAAACGCAAGCAGCAGCGCATAGGTCATCGCCTGGGTGATGATCGACAGGTAGACGCCGGTGACGCGGCTGCGGAAGGCAAACCAGCCGAAGATGAAGGCGAGCAGGCCGGGCACCGCAAGCACCATGATCGCGGCAAACCAGAAATGGTCGAAACCATACCAGAACCATGGCAGTTCCTTGTAGTTAAGGAACACCATGAAATCCGGCAGCAGCGGATTGCCGTAGACGCCGCGCGAGCCGATCTGGCGCATCAGATACATGCCCATCGCATAGCCGCCGAGTGCGAAGAAGGCGCCGTGGCCGAGCGAGAGGATGCCGCAATAGCCCCAGACGAGATCGAGCGCCAAGGCGAGCAGTGCATAGCAGAGGTATTTGCCGGTGAGCGCGACGATATAGGACGGCACGTAAAACGCACTTGTCGGCGAGACCGCAAGATTGAGCAGCGGCACGACGATTGCAACCGCCAGCAGGATGAAGATGGTGATGGCGACGCGGCGGTCGGCGCCGGCGGCAAAGAAGCGTCCCGTGATCATGCTTCCACCGACCTGCCCTTTAGCGCGAACAGACCGCGCGGGCGTTTCTGGATGAACAGGATGATCAGCACCAGGACGACGATCTTGCCGAGCACCGCTCCGGCATAAGGCTCGAGGAACTTGTTGACGATGCCGAGCGAGAAGGCGCCGACCAGCGTGCCCCAGAGATTGCCGACACCGCCGAAAACGACAACCATGAAGCTGTCGATGATGTAGCCGCGGCCGAGATTGGGCGAGACGTTGTCGATCTGGCTGAGCGCGACACCGGCGATGCCGGCAATGCCGGAGCCGAGTGCAAACGTCAGGGCGTCCACCCACGGCGTCCTGATGCCCATCGAGGCGGCCATGCGGCGATTGGCGGTGACGGCACGCATCTGCAGCCCCCAAGGCGTGCGTTTCATCACGTAGAGCAGCACAGCGAACACGCCGAGCGCGAATACGAGGATCCAGAGCCGGTTCCAGGTCACGGCAAGCTGGCCGATATTGAACGAGCCGGACATCCATGACGGGTTGCCGACCTCCTGGTTGGTCGGCCCGAAGATGGTGCGTACGGCCTGCTGCAGGATCAGCGAGACCCCCCACGTCGCCAGCAGGGTTTCCAGCGGCCGACCGTAGAGGTAGCGGATCAGCCCGCGCTCGATGACAAGGCCGACGAGCGCCGCCACCAGGAAGGCCAGCGGCAGGGCGATGACCAGCGACCAGTCGAACAGGCCGGGAAAGGAATTACGGATAACCTCCTGCACGACGAAGGTCGTGTAGGCGCCGAGCATGACCATCTCGCCATGCGCCATGTTGATGACGCCCATGACGCCGAAGGTGATGGCCAGGCCAATCGCCGCCAGCAGCAGCACCGATCCAAGCGATATGCCGTACCAGACGTTCTGGCCGGCATCCCACAGCGCCAGCGTCGAATTGATGTTGGCGATCGCAGCCGTCGCCGCGTCCTTCACCGCACCTTCGGAATTGGCCTCTACCGACGTGAGCAGCGACACCGCATCGCGGTCGCCGCGCGCACCGATGAGCGCGATCGCCGCCAGTTTGTCGGCCTCCGGCCTGTCTGAAACGAGAACCGACGCGGCGCGGGCCTGTTCTAGCAGCGCCTTGACGCTTGCCACGCTCTCATTGGCGATGGCGGTGTCGAGCGGCTCGATGTTTGCCGCGTCCGGCGTCTTGAACATTGTGTCGGCAGCGGCAATGCGCACGGCCGGATCCTTGGAGCCAAGCGTCAGTGTGCCCAATGCATCGCGAATGACGCGGCGCAGCGTGTTGTTGACCTTGATCTTGGTGATGTCGGCCTTGGCAGCTTCGCCCGATCTTTCGCCGGTGAGCGCATCGAGCAGCTCGATGCCGTCGCCGCTCTCCTTGCCGACAAAGACCAGTGAATCGGCCTTGCGCACGTAAAGGCTGCCCTCCGCAAGCGCGGCAAGCGACCGTTCCACGGCTGGATCGCCGGAAGCCGCAAGCTCGCGCACCACGGCTTCTATCGCCGGAAAATTGGCGGCGGTGGCGAATTTGGCGATGACCACGCGCAGATCTGCTTCGCTGGCGTTCGACGGCAGCAGCGTCCCCAGGAGAAGGAGCAGCATCAGGCCAATCGCGCGGATCAGGATCATTGGTTTCTGGTGGCTCTTGAAGATTGAATGTCGCCTCCGGGCAGGCTGGAGGAGGAGCCTGCCCGGAGGCTTGCGGGTCTGGGAGGACAGACCGGGAGGATCAGTTGGTTCCCTTGCCGCCGCATTTGCCGGTGGCAACGTTGAAGTTGCCGCAGGACAGAGGCGCGCGCCAATCGGAGATCAGGTCCTTGGAGTCAGGCAGATAGTCGGACCACTCGTCGCCCATCACCAGGCCGGGCGTCTGCGAGACGGTTTCGAACTGGCCGTCGGCCTGGATTTCGCCGATCAGCACCGGCTTGGTGATGTGATGGTTCGGCATCATCGTCGAATAACCGCCGGTCAGGTTCGGCACCGAGACGCCGACCATGGCGTCGATGACCTTGTCCGGATCGGTGGTGCCGGCCTTCTCGACCGCCTTCACCCACATGTTGAAGCCGATATAATGGGCTTCCATCGGGTCGTTGGTGGTGCGCTTGTCGTTCTTGATGAATTTGTGCCAGTCGGCGATGAACTTCGCGTTCTCGGGTGTGTCGACGCTCTCGAAATAATTCCAGGCGGCGAGATGGCCGACCAGCGGCGCGGTGTCGAGACCGGCAAGCTCTTCCTCACCAACCGAGAAGGCCATGACCGGAATATCCTCGGCCTTGATGCCCTGGTTGCCGAGTTCCTTGTAGAACGGCACATTGGCGTCACCGTTGACGGTCGAGACGACGGCGGTCTTCTTGCCGGCCGAACCGAATTTCTTGATCGCCGAGACTTCGGTCTGCCAGTCGGAGAAGCCGAACGGCGTGTAGTTGACCATGATGTCTTCCGCAGCGACGCCCTTGGCCTTCAGATAGGCCTCGAGGATTTTGTTGGTGGTGCGCGGGTATACGTAGTCGGTGCCTTCGAGAACCCAGCGCGTCACCGAACCGCCATCCTCGCTCATCAGATAATCGACGGCCGGAATGGCCTGCTGGTTCGGCGCCGCACCGGTGTAGAACACGTTGCGCTCGCTTTCCTCGCCTTCGTACTGGACGGGGTAGAACAGGATGTTGTCGAGCTCGCTGAACACCGGCAGCACCGATTTGCGCGACACCGAGGTCCAGCAGCCGAACACCGCGGCGACCTTGTCCTTCGAGATCAGCTCGCGCGCTTTTTCTGCGAACAGCGGCCAGTTGGAAGCCGGATCGACGACCACCGCCTCGAGCTTCTTGCCGAGCAGGCCGCCCTTGGCATTCTGCTCTTCGATGAGCATCAGCATGGCGTCCTTCAGCGTCGTCTCCGAGATCGCCATGGTTCCCGACAGCGAATGGAGGATGCCGACCTTGATGGTGTCGTCGGCCGCCCTGGCGGGAATGCTCATCAGCAGGCCGGCGGTGACCACGCCGGCCGAAAACATTTTTGTTATTGTCGAGAAACTGCCCCTCATACTTTTAAACTCCCAAGCTGGTTAACTGCATCGGAACAGGACCATGCAACGGCTGTGCCAATCACCGGCGAAAGATCGGAGTGTTTGAGATTTCCCAGCCCTGTCAGTCGGTTAATGTATTAGCCGCAGGAGATGAACCTCCCCTGCCAGGTTTGAAATGAGAAAAGATCACTCGTATCAGCCTAAGTTTTACTCACATATAGGCCAATGCCCGAATTTTGAGCAGCATCATATGAGCGCTGGCGAGGATTGCAGCGCCGCAGCGAAATGAGGCAAGTTCGAACCCTTAACGGGGGACTCCATGGCCTTCAGAGCTTCTTGCATTTTCACCGCCATGCTTCTGCTGGCGGCGACGACCGTAGCGCGCGCCGGCTTCAGCGACGGCAAGCTGCCGGACGGCTCCTATCATTGCGAAGTCTATCTGCTTGGCATGTTCCTCAGCCTCGGCGACATCACCATCAAGGGAAACGTCTATAGCGGTCCGGTGAGCTTCGGCATCGCGCCGCAAAGCTACAATTACCAGATGGATGCAGACGGCGTGATCACCTGGCTGGGTCCGCTGGGCGGCTACACCAGTGGCGGCAACTCGATCTCGCTTACGCAGGCGACGCTGGAAAGCGGAACCACCCCGTCCTTCGATATCATCATGAAGCAGCCAGACGGCGCCTTTACCGCCTCGACCTGCACGAAGCGTTGAAAAGTACGGAACCTGGCGAGGTTCCGTACTCCGAAGTAGAAGCCGCCTAGCTCTCCGCCGCCATGTCGAGCGCCAGCCGGGTCATATCGGTGAAAAGGCCCTGGCGTTCGGAATAGTCGGTCTGCTCGCCGGTTGCCACATTGTCGACGACGGTCAGGATCGACAGCGCCCGGGCGCCGAAATCGGCCGCAATGCGGTAGAGTGCGCTGGTTTCCATATCCACGGCGAGCGCCCCCTGTGCCTGTGCTTCGGCAAAGCGTTCGCGCCCCAGCGGATGATAAAAAATGTCGCTGCAGATCGTCAGCCCGGCCCGATGGTCGATCCCGAGTTCCGAAGCCCGGGCCAACGCCTGGGCCAACAATGCAGGATCGGGGCCGGCATCGGCACGATAGAGACCAAAAACCTGGCCGCTCTCCGCATTTTCGCCGCGCACCGATTGTGCGATCACCAGGCTGCGCAGCGCCATCTCGGCGGTCAGGCCGCCGCAGGTGCCGGTGCGGATCAACGTTTTCGCACCGTAGAAATCCAGCAGCTCGTGCACGTAGACCAGGAATGACGGGACGCCGATGCCGGTGGACTGGACGCTGACAGGCTTGCCGCGAAACAACCCGGTAAAGCCGAGCGCGCCGCGGCGGCGGTTGACGCAGCGCGACGCTTCCAGAAAGGTCTCCGCCATCCATTCAGCGCGCTGCGGGTCGCCCGGCAGCAGCACCGTGCTTGCGTAGTCGCCTTTGCTAGCCTCGTTGTGTGGCGTCACGGCATGCTTCCAAAACCCGTCGCCCGTTTCGCCTGCAATCATGGCAGTCTCACGACATTGCGCAAGCGGAGCGTTGGAAGGGTCAGGATTCCAGCATGTCCTTTACGATCGTGGCCAATTGCTTGAGCGAAAACGGCTTCGGCAAGAAGCCGAAATGCGCGTCGGCCGGCAAGTTCTTGGCGAACGCGTCTTCGGCATAGCCGGACACGAAGATAAACTTGATGTCGGGCTGCCGTTTGCGCAATTCGCCAAGCAGCGTCGGGCCATCCATTTCCGGCATCACCACGTCCGACACCACGACGTCGACCTTGCCGCCGAGCGCTTCGTAGACTTCAAGCGCCTCGACGCCCGACGACGCCTCGTGGACGGTGTAGCCGCGCGATTTCAGCGCCCGCATGCCGCCCATGCGCACGGCGTCCTCGTCCTCGACCAGCAGCACCGTGGCCGAGCCCGACAGATCCTTGGCTGAGTCGGCGATCTTGGCAGGGGCGGCCGGCACTTCTCCAGCCTCGCCCGCCTTCCTTGCCTCCGCAATGTGCCGCGGCAGGAAGATGCGGAACACGGATCCCTTGCCGACTTCGGAATCGCAGAAGATGAAGCCGCCTGTTTGCTTGATGATGCCATAGACCATGGACAGGCCGAGGCCGGTTCCCTTGCCAACCTCCTTTGTCGTGAAGAAGGGCTCGAAGATCTTTTTCAGCACATCAGGCGCGATGCCGCTGCCGCTGTCCTCGACCTCGACCAGCACATAGTCGGCCGGAGTAAGTTCGCGGTAGGAAAAGGTCTTGCACTCTCCGGCGCTGACGTTGCGGGTGCGTACGGTGAGCTCGCCGCCGGCCGGCATCGCATCGCGTGCATTGACCGCCAGATTGACCACCACTTGCTCGAATTGCCCGATATCGACCCTGACCGGCCACAGGTCGCGGCCATGGTCGATTTTGAGCTTGATGTCGTTGCCGACCAGCCGGGCAAGCAGCATCCTTAGATCTGCGAGCACGTCGGTCAGGTTGAGCACCTCCGGCCGCAGCGTCTGCTTGCGCGAGAAGGCCAGCAACTGCCGCACCAGCGAGGCCGCCCGGTTGGCATTCTGCTTGATGTTCATGATGTCCGGGAACGACGGATCGGACGGCCGGTGGTTGGTCAAAAGCAGGTCCGAGGCCATGATGATGGCGGTCAGCACATTGTTGAAATCATGCGCGATGCCGCCGGCGAGTTGGCCGACCGCCTGCATCTTCTGGCTCTGCGCCATCTGGCCCTCGAGGGCCTTTTGCTCAGTGGTCTCCACGGCATAGACGATGGCCGATTCCTCGGCGCCCTCGCCACCGGTACCGTCTGCGACCGCGTTGACGTAGAAGCGTATGTGGCGCTCCTCATTGCCGGGCAGCACCGTATCGATCGGCTCGATGTCAGCCTGTTGCTGGCGTGCCTTTTCAAAGGCCGCGGCGAAAGCCGGCCGGTCGCGCTCGTGGATCACCGTATCCAGCCGCACACGCCGATCGACCGCATCGCGGTCGACGACCGAGGAAAACAGCGACAGGAACGGCGCATTGGTGCGCAGGATGCGGCCGGCATGGTCGACGCCGGCTATCGCCATCGGCGTCGAGTTGAAGAACCGCGTGAAGCGTATTTCCGATGCGCGGAGGTCGGCCGAAGCGTCCTCGCCTTGCGTCCGGTTGAGCACGATGGTGCGAGTCGGGCCGTTGAGCCCCTCTCGGCTGGCCGAGACACGATGCATGAAGCGCACCGGCAGCGCCTCGCCGGTCATCGTCGTCAGATCGAGGTCGATAACGGCATTGCGCGTGGTACCAGCGTCGGCCTTGACCGAACGGACCAGCGCCATGCCGTCGCCGGCGACGATCTCCGGCAGCGTGATGGCGCCGGGAGTGAAGCTGGCCAGGTCGATGCCCAGCCACTCCGCAAGGGTCGCGTTGATATAGGTGACGCGGCCTTCCTGGTCGGCCGAAAAGAAACCGGCCGGCGCATGGTCGAGGTGATCGATCGCCTTTTGCAGGTCGAGAAAGAACCGCTCCTGCTCGGCCCGTTCCTGCGAGATGTCGGCAAGCTGCCAGGCAAGCATGGGCAGCCGCTGGCCGGGAACGCTGAAGGCGCGGGCCCGAACGCGGTACCAGCGAGCGCCCGGTTCGGCGCCTGGCCGAATGGACTGCGCGAGCCGAAACTCGCCGTCGCCAGGCTGGCCATCACGCAGGCCGGACGCCAGCCGGTATATGGTCACCGAGGCCTCGGGAACGTCTGAAAGCAAACCTTCGACGGTCTTGAGGTCGGCGGCCGACTCGGCACCCGTCATATCGGCATAGGTCCGGTTGGCGTAGATGATACGGCCTTTGGTGTCGGTGACCAGGAGACCTTGCGACATCGAATCGACGAAAGCTTTCGACAGTTCGTCGCTTGTCGAGCGCGGCGTGATGTGCACGAAGCCGATCGCAGTGGCGAATAGAAAGCCGACGCCGATCATCGCCAGCACGCCAAGCATGCCGAGCAGGAATGGATCGCCAAGGCGCTCGCGGAAAAGGCCGAAGACGATCGCTGCCCCAGTCAGGACGACGATGAAGACGATGAGCCGGGTGACCGCTCCCGGCCGCGTGTTCTGGTCGACGATAGGTACCGGATAGAAATCGCCGCGCGCTTCCTTGGCCATGTGCCCCCTGCTCGTGAATTCCGGTGTCGGTTGAATCATATTCTCAGGGTTGGGAAAAGGCCCGGCTGCAGATGTCCGTTAAAAATGACGCCGTTCGGCTCCCGGCGTTTCAAGCTGTTCACGAAGCGTGAAAGGCAACTTGCGGTGGCCTGCCGCAACAGTCTAGTGTCGCCTCTCTTCGAAAGCTGATTTTGGGGGAACCAATGCTGCAATGGCTGGATGGCGTGGCGGGTCCTGGTTATGCCGCAGCAATCCTATGGACGTTTGCAGTACTTGTCCTTCTGCTCATCATTCTTCTTATCATCAGGCTGGTCCGCAGCCTGACGTTCGGGACATTCGTCGCCGGCGGCAGGAACCGCAAGACGCGGCTGGCTGTCATGGATGCCACAGCGGTCGACAGTCACCGGCGGCTGGTGCTGGTGCGCCGCGACGATATCGAGCACCTGCTCTTGATCGGTGGTCCGACCGACGTCGTCGTCGAGCGCGACATCAGGCTCTCGGCGCTGCGGCGCCCGGCATTGACCGGAGACAACGGCCACCAGCCGGCAGCAAGGTCGGCTTCGATCACAGCCGCGCCGGCGAGGCAAGCGCCACCGCAGCCGGCAGGCGTAACCGCGACCCCTGTCCGAGCCGGCCAGACGGCGACGATGCCGGCAACAATGCCGGCGCCGGCGCCGAAACCGGCATCGAACGTCACGCCGTTGCCAAGTTATGGATCCGTCAACGCCAATGCCTCGCGGCATGCGCAGCCGCCGGCAAGGCAGGACCCCCCGGCAAGATACGAGCCGCCGGCACAGCACGAGTCGATTGACGATGCGCTGATGAAGGAGCTGGAGGTTTCCCTCGACGAGCCACGCTTCAGCCAAACGCCGAGCAAGCCGGTGGCGAAGGCGTCGCCCTCTCTCGACGACGAGATGACGAAGCTCCTCGGCGAGTTGTCCAATCAGAAAAGATAGGCCGATAGCGAACGGCCAATGAAAATGGCCGGAAAACCGGCCATTTTGAACGCTTTACCGATGCCGCTGTTTTTCCCGGCGACTCAGTCGTCGCGGTAGACCTTCTCGCGCCGCTCATGGCGCTCCTGTGCCTCGATCGACAAGGTGGCGATCGGGCGCGCGTCGAGCCGCTTCAGCGCGATCGGCTCGCCCGTCTCCTCGCAATAACCGTAAGTGCCTTCGTCAAGGCGCTGGAGGGCCGAATCGATCTTGGAGATGAGTTTTCGCTGGCGATCGCGGGCGCGAAGTTCGATGGCGCGGTCGGTTTCCGAGGAGGCGCGATCGGCGAGGTCGGGGTGGTTGGCGTTTTCCTGCTGCAGGATTTCGAGAGTTTCGCGCGCTTCGCGCAAGATGTCGTTCTTCCAGGTGACGAGCTTCATGCGAAAGTAGGATTTCTGCCGCTCGTTCATGAACGGCTCGTCTTCGGAGGGTACGTAATCGGCGGTAACGATGTCGTTCATTCGACTCACCCAACAAACCCCAAATTTGGCGCCTATATATTCGCGGACCGAAAGCTGCACAAGGTCAATCGACGACAGTTTCACGCAATTGTTAGTCTCGGACAAACCACCATCGGCGATGCCCTTTTTGCGAAGAATACGACCGAATTCGTACATGATTCGCTATGCTTGAGGGTCGCTTGCCATTGCGCACGGAGCTCTTCTGATGGCAAATCCTGCGGCGTGCTGACGGGTTCGGTGCCCGGCACAACGGGGATCCGGTGACCAGACTTTACCTGCTGAGGCATGCGAAGGCCGGCTGGGCGCTGCCTGGCGTGGCTGACTTCGACCGCCCGCTCGATCCATCCGGCTTCGCCGATGCCGAAGCGATGGGCGTGCTGATGCGTTCCCGCAAATACGCACCGGCCCGCACCCTTTGCTCAAGCGCCAAGCGCGCCCGCCAGACGCTGGAAAGCTTGGCTGGCCATACGGACACGGGCCGGGTGCTGTTCTGTGACACCCTCTACAGCGACGATGCCGCCGCGTACCTCACTGCCATCCGGCAGAATGGCGGGCTGGAGGCCCTGCTCGTCATCGGCCACAATCCGATGATCGAGGATCTCGCCATGGCGCTCTCAGGCGACGGCGACGAGACCG
This sequence comes from Mesorhizobium sp. M0808, assembly GCF_040320025.1. Taxonomy (NCBI): domain Bacteria; kingdom Pseudomonadati; phylum Pseudomonadota; class Alphaproteobacteria; order Hyphomicrobiales; family Phyllobacteriaceae; genus Mesorhizobium; species Mesorhizobium sp. M0808. The sequence continues at coordinate 47,323 of NZ_JAMYOX010000019.1, read as the reverse complement.
CGCGGGCCATGCTGAACCACGGCTTCCCGACCTCCGCACTTGCGGTGGTCCGGTTCTACGGCAGTCTTGCCGAGGCTGCGCCGGGCGCCGGCTATCTCGAAGCCTTCCTGACGCCTGCCGATATCTGAGGCCATTTCAAAGCCGCCCATCAAAGCCTATATCGGATCCTGACCGGCCCGCGAGAACAGATTTTGGCATCATCGCTGACGACTTTCACCGACGAGGCGAAGATTGCCTTGGATACGTTGTCAGGCCGCGCTGCCGGGCTTTTCGCTCCGTCGCTGCGTCTTGGCGTGACCGGGCTGTCCCGCGCCGGCAAGACGGTGTTCATCTCGGCCCTTGTGCACAATCTGGTCCATGGCGGACGCTTGCCGCTGTTTGAGGCACAAAAATCTGGGCGCATCGCCCGGGCTTTTCTCGAAGAGCAGCCGGACGACGCGGTACCACGCTTCCTGTACGAGGATCACATCGCAGCTCTTGTCGACGACCGCATCTGGCCGGATTCGACGCGTGCGATTTCCGAACTGAGGCTCACCATCGAATACGAATCGGCCTCTGGCTGGAGCCGCATGTTTTCCGCCGGCAAATTGTCGGTCGACATCGTCGATTATCCCGGCGAATGGCTGCTCGACCTGCCGCTGCTCGGCAAGTCCTACGCCGATTTTTCGCGTGAGGCCTTCGAGATGGCCGTGTTGCCGGTGCGTGTCGACCTTTCGCGGGAATGGCGGGCGCTCTCCAATCCGGTCGACCCCAACGCCGAGGCCGACGAGATGACGGCGCGCCGTCTCGCTGAGAGCTTCGCGGCCTATCTCAAGGCCTGCAAACTCGACGAGCGGGCGCTTTCGACCTTGCCGCCCGGCCGCTTCCTGATGCCCGGCGATCTTGAAGGCTCGCCCGCTCTCACCTTCGCGCCGCTGCCGAATCTGGGCGGCCGGCGCGCCCGCTCGGGATCGCTGCAGGCTATGATGGAGCGGCGCTACGAGGCTTACAAGACGCATGTCGTCAAACCGTTCTTTCGCGAACACATCACGCGTCTCGACCGCCAGATCGTGCTCATCGACGCATTGCAGGCATTGAATGCCGGCCCCGGTGCGATGGCCGATCTGGAGCGCGCGGTCACCGAAATCCTGTCCTGTTTCCGGCCCGGCCGGGGCAACTTCCTGACCGACGTGTTTTCGAGGCGCATCGACCGCATATTGGTGGCCGCGACCAAGGCCGACCATCTGCACCACGAAAGCCACGACCGCCTGCAGGCCATCGTGCGGCGGCTAGCCGACCGAGCCGTGGCGCGGGCGAATTTCACCGGCACCGACGTCGACGTCGTCGCCATGGCGGCCATGCGCGCGACCCGTGAAGGCACGGTCAAGCAGGGCCGCGAGACTTTGCCGGTCATTATCGGCACGCCATTGCGCGGCGAAAAAATCAACGGCGAAACCTTTGACGGAAAGACCGAAACAGCCATATTTCCCGGGGACTTGCCGGAGAAAGTTGATGCGTTATTCGACGTTTCCGAATCGGCCCGCCGGCAGAACAATGACGACCCCGCGATCCGCTTCGTGCGCTTTCGCCCGCCGAAACTCGAGCGCACCGCCGAGGGCGTCACGCTGTCGCTGCCGCATATCAGGCTCGACCGCGCGCTGCAGTTCCTGATCGGAGATCATCTCGCATGAGTGCGCCCCGCAGACCGGCGGCCTTTCGCATAGAGCCGGAGCCCCAGCAGAAGGAAGATTCGACGGCTCACCATGCTGCGTCCGAGGCCGCGCCGGCGCGAAAGCCGCGTACCGTGACGGCGGATCTTGCCGTGGTCACACCGGCGGAGATCGACGTCTTCGACGAGGCTGATATCGTCGCTGCCGAACCGCCGCCGGCGATTGCGCCGCGAAAACGTTCGCCGCTTGGCAGCCTGTTCTTCGGCGCGCTGGGCGTTCTGGTTTCGTTCGCCGTCGGCCTCTGGACCGACCAGCTGATTCGCGACCTGTTCGAGCGCGCCGAGTGGCTGGGCTGGCTGGCTGCCGCTATGGCCGCGATCGCCATCCTGGCGCTTCTGATCATCCTCGTGCGCGAATTCATGGCGATTGCCCGCCTTGCCGAGGTCGAAAAGTTGCAGAAGCGGGCGCTCGATGCGATTGCCCGTGACGATCCGAAGGCCGCCCGCGCCGTGGTCGACGAGTTGTCGGTCTTTGTCTCGGCCAAGCCTGAAACCGCGGCCGGCAGGCGCTCGCTGGCCGAATTGCGCGGCGAGATCATTGACGGCGGCAATCTGGTACGGCTGGCCGAGATCGAGATACTCGGCCCGCTCGATGCCCGCGCCAGGGTGATGATCCTCGAAGCGGCGAAGCGCGTCTCCCTGGTGACCGCGGTCAGCCCCCGCGCGCTGGTCGACGTCGCTTATGTCGTGTTCGAAGCCGGCCGGTTGATTCGCCGGCTGTCGGAGCTTTATGGCGGCCGCCCCGGCACGCTTGGCTTTTTTCGCCTGGCGCGCAGCGTTCTGGCCCATCTCGCGGTCACCGGGTCGATCGCCGTCGGCGACAGTTTCGTCCAGCAGATCGTCGGCCACGGCCTTGCCGCCCGGCTCTCGGCCAAGCTCGGCGAAGGCGTCGTCAACGGCATGATGACTGCGCGCATCGGCATTGCAGCGATGGAAACCGCAAGGCCCCTGCCCTTTTACGCGGTCAGGCGGCCCGGATTGGGCGATTTCCTCTCCGCGCTGACCTCCTTTGCAGCAAAGAAAGAAAAAGAAACATCCGCTTCCGGAACGTGACTATTGCCTTGGGGTGACAAAGCATTAACCAATCTTGTCCATGGTCGGAAGCGTCCAAACCAGTCTCTTTGTTGCCGGGTGTCGTCGATGAAAAGCGTTATTCTGTCCAGCGGGCTGCCCGTGGCGCTCGCGCTTGTCTCAACCGTCGGCATTGCCGGAAAGACCTCGGCGGCGGAACCGGACAAGCAGTTCTTTCGATCGGTCGAAGGCAAATGGGTCGGCCCCGGGGAAATCGTTGCCGGCAAATACAAGGGCACGAAATTCACCTGCAGCTTCATCGGCTCGACGCCTGACGGCAAGGTCGGCATGTCGCTCGACGGCGGCTGCCGGGTAGGCATGTTCACCCAGCAGATGTCGGCAACGATCGAACACAAGGGCCGGCAGGGCTACAAGGGCAGCTTTATGGGCGGGGCCGCCGGCTCCGGCCTCGACATTATCGGCGGCAATGTCGTCGATGTGCACAAGGTGGTTTTCACCATCAATCGCAATCAGTTGCGCGGCGTGATGCAGGCGCTTGTCCCCGACGACAATTCGATGACGGTGACCGTTGCCGTGCGCGTCGACCAGCAGCTGGTCCCGGTCATCGGCATGAAGTTGAAGCGGGTCGATACGGTAGAAGTTGGCTCCATCTCTCCGAACTGAGCCCCGGCATGAAAAAAGGCGGCAGACAAACGGCGCCGCCCTCTTTGACATGCAAATGGGCGCTCAGTCCTTGATCGCGGCAATCACTTCGTCATAGGCCTTGCAGGCCTCAGCCGCTGTCGTGCCGCTCTGATATTTGGTTGTGACCGCCTGGACCTTGGCCCCGAGGTCGGCTGCCTTGGCCGGATTTTTGGTAATCGCAGCCTGAAGTGCCGCAGTCATGTCCTGGGCCTTCTTGGTCAGCATCTCGGTCGTGCACTCCGGCGCCTTCGAACAGGCAGAACCGGCAAGTGCCGCGATGCCAACGGCAAGCAGCAAAAACGTCTTCATGTCAGTCATCTCCTCAAAAAAGGGCCGCGACTTGATCGTCGCTCGCCCTTCACTGGCCGAAGCCGGGCGTCCTTAGCGCCGGATTGCTGGAACAAGCAACGCGCGGGAGCCCATTATCCTGTTCAGTGCGCCTGCAATATCGCCTTCACAACGCGCCGGATTCGCACTGTTCGATCCGCCCCGAAGCCCCTATCTTGGCCGCTTGTTGCAAGAGAGCGGAACGGCAGGCATGGCGGCAGAGGCATCGAACGGCGATCTGATCCAGGTGGTGGCGCTGCTCGCCGCCGGCGTCGTTGCGGTGCCGATCTTCAGGCGTTTGGGACTTGGCTCCATCCTCGGCTATTTGACGGCCGGCGTCGTGATCGGTCCGTTCGGGCTGCGCATCTTTTCCGAATCGGAAGCCATTCTTCATGTCGCCGAACTCGGCGTCGTCCTGTTCCTGTTCATCATCGGGCTGGAGATGCAGCCGTCACGGCTATGGGGCCTGCGCCGCGAGATTTTCGGGCTTGGCGCGCTGCAGGTCGGCGTCTGCGCGGTCCTGCTGACCGGCGTCGGCCTTGCGGGAGGTTTCCCGATCGCGCAATCCTTCGTCGCCGGCGCCGGTTTCGTACTCACCTCGACGGCAATCGTCATGCAATTGCTGGAAGAACGCGGCGAACTGGCCACGCCCAAGGGCCAGCGCATCGTCTCGGTCCTGCTTTTGGAAGACCTGGCCATCGTGCCATTGCTGGCGCTGATCGCCTTCCTCGCGCCGGGCGGCGCCGATATGAGCCTGTCGGATCGGTTGACGGAGGTCGGCATCGGCCTTGCCGCGATCGTCGGGCTGGTGCTTGCAGGACGCTATCTGCTCAATCCGTTCTTCCGTATCCTGGCGGATGCGCGCGCCCGTGAGGTGATGACCGCAGCCGCCCTTCTGGTCGTGCTCGGGTCGGCGCTCGCCATGCAGCTTTCCGGCCTGTCGATGGCCATGGGCGCCTTCCTGGCCGGCGTGCTTTTGTCGGAATCGACCTTCCGCCATCAGCTGGAGGCCGACATCGAACCGTTCCGCGGCATTCTGCTCGGGCTGTTCTTCCTCGCCGTCGGCATGTCGCTCGACCTGCATGTGGTCGTCGTCAACTGGCAGCTCATTGCCATCTATGTCGTCGCCTACATGATGATGAAGGCGATCGGCATCTATATCGTCGCCCGCATTCTCAAAACCGGCCACCGGGAAGCGCTCGAGCGCGCGGTCTTCATGGCGCAAGGCGGCGAATTCGCCTTCGTCCTCTATTCCGCAGCGGCGGCTGTCGGTATCATCGATAGCCAGGCCAATGCGATGCTGACCGCCATCGTCATCATTTCCATGGTGCTGACGCCCTTAGCGATCATAGCATTGCGGTATCTGACGCCACGCGACGAGCAATCGCTTGAAGGCGTCGATGTCGCCGACGGCCTGACCGGCAGCGTGCTGATCATCGGCTTTGGCCGGTTCGGCCAGATCGCCAGCCAGCCGCTTTTGTTGCGCGGCATCGACGTCTCGATCATCGACAATGAGGTCGAGATGATCCAGGCAGCGGCCGATTTCGGCTTCAAGGTCTATTACGGCGACGGCACGCGGCTGGACATCCTGCGTGCCGCGGGAGCCGGGCGCGCACGCGCCGTGCTGATCTGCGTTGACAAGCCCGATGCCGCCGTGCGCATCGCCGAGCTCATCAAGGCGGAGTTTCCGTTGCTGACGGTGCTGGCGCGGGCTTTCGACCGCGGCACGGCGTTGCAGCTCATTCGTGCCGGCGTCGACTATCAGCTCCGCGAGACGTTCGAATCGGCGCTTGTCTTCGGCGGCTCGACACTGGAAGCTCTCGGCGTCGATCCGGAAGAGGTCGCCGAGGTAGTCGAGGACGTCCGCCGCCGCGATGCTGCCCGTTTCGAACTTCAACAGGCAGAAGGCATCCGCGCCGGGCGGCGCTTCCTCAAAGGCAATATCGGCACCCCCATCCCGACGCCGCTCAGCACGCCACGGCGCGTGGGCCAGGCGCTCAACGAGGAGACCGCCGGCGTGCTGCAGAAATCCGAACCGGCCGATTAAACGTTGGAAAGACGCGAATGATGAACGAACTGGACGAGCGCGCTGTCTCCATCACCAGATTCTGGCGCGACGCCGGGGAGGACGCGTGGTTCGAGAAGAACGACGCCTTTGATGCCGACTTCCGCACCCGGTTTCTCGATCTGCACTTTGCCGCCGCCCGCCGCGAATGCGACGGCTGGTCCGAACACGCCGAAGGGTCGCTGGCACTGATGATCCTGCTCGACCAGTTTCCGCGAAACTGCTTTCGCGCCACCGGCCACATGTACGCCACGGACCCGCTGGCGCGGCATTTCGCCGGGAAAGCGATCGCTGCCGGCCATGACCTGGCACTCGACGAAGAGCTCCGCGTTTTTCTCTATCTGCCCTATGAGCATTCGGAGGACCTCGCCGATCAGCTCAAATCGGCAGAGCTTACCGCCGCCAAAGCCCCGATCTATCTGAAATATGCGATCGAGCATCGCGACATCATCCAGCGCTTCGGCCGCTTTCCGCATCGAAACAGGATGCTTGGCCGCGAGACGACACCGGACGAACAAATGTTCCTCGACGGAGGTGGGTTCTCCGGCTGATTTCAGGCACCGATGGCGGCAGCGTCAGGTTTTCCACCAATCCCGGCCTGACGGCAGCCGTTCAATGCCCGATGTGTCGACGGCGGCCAGCCGTTCCGATACGCTTTTGCCGTCGACCACAAGCTCCGGCGCAATTTCTGCCAGCGGCGCCAGCACGAAGGCGCGCTCCAGCATGCGCGGATGCGGCACCTCCAGTCCGGTCTCGTGGATGATGCGGTCGCCGAACACCAGAATGTCGATATCGATCAGGCGTGGACCCCAGCGCTCCTCGCGCACCCGCTTCAGTTTTCGCTCGGCGTCGAGGCAAAGGTCGAGCAAAGCCCGTGGCGCGAGCGCGGTCGAGATTTCGGCCGCCGCGTTGAGGAAATCCGGCTGATCGAGCTTGCCCCAGGGCGGCGTGCGGTAGAGCGACGAAACGGCAACGACGCGCGTTCTCTCGTTGGCATCCAGAATGCCCAGTGCCGCAGCCATCGACTTCGCCGGATCACCGAGATTGCCGCCAAGGCTGAGATAGACGGTGTTGTTGTTATTACTATTCTGGCCAGACAACGGTCACCTCGACATGATCGAGCACACCCGGCACCGGGGCGTTTGGCTTGCGCACGGTGATTTCGGCCTTTTTGATCTGCGGAAACCGCGCCGTCAGCGCCCTCGCCACTTCGAGCGCCAGCGCTTCGATCAGAAAGCGCCGTTCGCCGGTAATGATCTTCTCGATGACCGCAAAGGCGATGCCGTAATTGACGGTGTCCTCGATGGAATCCTCGACCAGCGCCTGCCCGGGATCCACCGTGAGTGCCGCATCGACATAAAAGCGCTGGCCGAGCGTCTCTTCTTCGTCCAGCACACCGTGCCGGGCAAAGAAGGCGCAGTTCTTCATGCGGATGACATACATGGCTCAGCTTTCCCCGATCTCACGTGCCAGCATAGCATCGGCGATGGCCAGCGCATCCACGTTGATTGCGACATCGTGGACGCGAAAGAGATGCGCGCCTTTGAGCCTCAGGATAACGCTGGTGGCCGCGGTCCCGGCGCCTCTTGCGGCTGCGTCGCGGCCGGTGACGGTGCCGATAAAGCGCTTTCGCGATGTGCCGGCCATCAGTGGAAAACCCAGCGCATGAAGCTCGGAAAACCGTGCCATCAGGTCAAGATTTTCCGCTGCCGTCTCCTTGGCGAAGCCGAAGCCCGGATCGAGCACGATATGATCGTCGGCAACACCGCTCCGCCGCGCGATTTCTAGCGACTTCCTGAGGAAGAAGAGCTGATCGGCAATCACGTCGGGCAGTTTCTGCCGGTCCCGTCCCGTGTGCATGACGACAAGGCCAGCGCCGGTTTCGGCCGCGACGCGGGCAATGCCCGGTTCGCGCTGCAGGCCCCAGACGTCATTGACGATATGCGCGCCGGCTTGGACGGCAAGCCGGGCCGTATCCTCGCGATAGGTATCGACCGAGATCAGCGTTCCGCCAGACGTCGCGAGCGCCTCGATGACCGGCAATATGCGAGCCTGCTCTTCCTTTGCGGAGACCGCAGACGCCCCGGGACGTGTCGATTCTCCGCCGACATCGATGACGGAGGCCCCCTCCTCGACCATGCGGCGCGCCTGGGCCACTGCTTTTTCCGGCGCATCGAACAGGCCGCCGTCGGAAAAACTGTCCGGCGTGATGTTGAGGATGCCGACGACCACGGCCTTGCCGCCAAGGTCGAGATGGCGTCCGTGCGCCAATTGCCATCGCCCTGTCATCATTGCCCATCAACCATGTTCGATCTCGCGGCGTGGCGGGGGATCAATTCCGTTGCGCCGAGGACGGCGGTAAAGCAAGGTGGGGAAAGAGGCAACACGATGAAACGATCCCTCCTCTGCGCCCTGATGCTCGCTCTGACCGCATTCCCGGCCGGCGCTGCAACTCTCGTCAAGACATATAGTTATTTCCCGATCGGCGGCAGGACGCTCGACGACATCGAGACCCAGCTGTCGAAACTCGGGCCTCAGGTGAAAAGCACCGGGTCGCGGCATCCGGGAGCTACCCAGATGGCGTTCACCACCCGCGTCAGCTATGCGCAAAAGCCGGGCTCGTGCTGGATTGCCGACGCTGTCGTCACCGTCAAGGTCAAGGTCATCCTTCCTGAGTGGCGCCGCCCGCGCAAAGCCGATGCCGGCGTCAGGCTGTTCTGGGATACGTTGTCCGCCGACATCAAGCGCCATGAGGAACGCCACGTCGAGATTGCCAAGAACCACGGCCGCGAACTAGAAGACGCCTTGAAGGCGAGCTACCCGGAAAAGACCTGCGAACTGGCAAAGGCCAAGGCCGCAAAAATCACTGCGGCCATGCTTGCCAAACACGACCAGGACCAGATGCGCTTCGATCGCGTCGAAAGCGCCAATTTCCAAAGCCGCATCCTGCGGCTTTTGCACTATCGCATCGAGCGCATTGAGAACGGCCGGCTCGCTCCCGGCTGAACTCCGCGTCGTCGGACAAAGCCAATTTTGCCGAAACATAGTGCCAGCTTCGGAAAACTTTCGAGCCGCTGTCGAAATCGGCCTATAGCGAACGACATATGCCAGGTTCGCAGGGATCAGCCTCCGGCAAACGCCAATCGGCGTACCTAGATGCTTCCCAGCCCGTCGCGGACGTGCACGCAGGCATAATGGATGAACGGATATGGACCAGGCTGTCGACAAGCAAACGATGGTGGAAACCAGCGCGCCGCTGACCGAAACCGAGAAAAACGCCATCATCGGCGGCGTGCTTTTGTCGATGCTGCTGGCGGCGCTCGACCAGACCATCGTCGCGCCGGCGATGCCGACGATGGCCCGTCTGCTCGGGCATGCCGAATATCTGCCATGGATCGTGACCGGCTATCTTCTGACCGCGACCGCCGTGGCGCCGCTCTACGGCAAGATCTCCGATATTTATGGTCGCCGGCCGACCGTCTATGCTGCAATCCTGATCTTTCTCGCCGGCTCGCTGGTCAGCGCCACGGCCCCTAACATGCTGGTCCTGGTTGTCGGCCGGGCGATCCAGGGCGCCGGTGGCGGCGGCCTGTTCGCCCTGACGCAGACCGTGATCGGCGACCTCGTGCCGCCGCGCGAGCGGGCCCGATACGCCGCCTGGATCTCGGGCACATGGGCCGTCGCCAGCATCGCGGGGCCGCTCCTCGGCGGCACCTTCGCCGAACATCTGCATTGGTCGCTGATCTTCTGGATCAACATTCCGCTCGGCCTGCTGGCCATGGCGATCATCAACAACCCGCTCAAGAAGCTGCCGATCGCCGCAAAACATCACCGCATCGACGGCCTCGGCGCGCTGCTTCTGGTCGCGGCCACCTCGCTGCTGCTGCTTGCCTTGAACTGGGGCGGCAGCGAGTATCCGTGGCTGTCGCCTGAAATCCTTGGACTGCTCGCCTGCTCGGCGGTGTTCTGGAGCGCGTTCGCGCTGCGGCTCATGCGCGCGGCCGAACCGCTGATCTCGCTCGAAGTGCTCGGCAATCCGATCGTTCTCGCCGGCACATTGTCGATGTTCCTACTGCAGGCCGCCAATGTCGGCCTGTCGGTCTATCTGCCGGTCTACCTGCAATCGGTCGTCGGCCTGTCGGTCAGTCAATCGGGCACCGCGTTGCTTGGGCTGATGCTCGGCACGGTGGCCGGTGCGACATTCAGCGCGCGAATGATCCCGCGCTTTTTCCACTATAAGCGCATTGCCATGATCGGAACTGTTTTCTCGATCCTGTGCCTCGGCGTGCTCAGCCTGGTCGCCGGGCATGCCTCACTTTTGCTCGTCGAGGTGTTGACGACCTGCGTAGGCCTGGGTACAGGCACGACCTTTCCGGTTGCCACCGTCTCGGTCCAGAACGCCGTCGATCGCATGCACCTTGGCGTAGCGACCGGCGTTCTCACCTTCCTGCGCTCGCTGGGCAGCGCGCTTGGCGTCGCTATGCTCGGTGCCGTCGCCCTTGGTTACGGGCTGCCGCTGGCCAGCGAAGGCACGCAGCCGGCCGGCCATATCGCCTCGGCCATGCCGTTCGTGATGATCTTTCTTGCCGCGGCCGCGATCTTGCTGTTGTCGCTCATCACGCTCTGGCTGATGCCGGAGAAAACGCTTCGCGGCCATGCCGAGGCTGTGGCTCCAGCCCTGGCGGAGTAGACCGGCCCGACGAAAATATGGCGAGGCTCAGTCGATCACGCCGAGCTTCTTCTGCAGACTGGTTGACGAGGTCGTATACTGAAAAACGATGCGCTCGCCGGGGCTGACGATGCGCTTGGCCGCTTGCGCCATCAAGGCGACCTCGTGGAAGCCCGACAGGATCAGCTTCAGCTTGCCGGGGTACCAGTTGATGTCGCCGACGGCGAAGATGCCGGGCACCGACGTCTGGAATTTTTCGGTGTCGACCGGGATCAGGTTCTCGTGGAGGTTGAGGCCCCATTCGGCGATTGGGCCGAGCTTCATCGTCAGGCCGAAGAACGGCAGCATCCGCGTACACGGCACTTTGATATCGCCCTCCGGCCCCTTGATGGTGGCGGAGGCGAGCTGGCCGTCGGCGCCGGTCAGGCCAGTCACCTGTCCGACCTGGAATTCCAGCTGCTTCATCTCCTGCATGGCATACATCTTGTTGACGCTGTCGGGCGCTGCACGGAATTCGGGCCGCCGGTGCACCAGCGTCACGCTCTTGGCAACCGGCTGCAGGTTCAGCGTCCAGTCGAGCGCCGAATCGCCGCCGCCGACGATGACGAGGTCGTGGCCGCGAAAGTCCTCCATCCGGCGCACCGAGTAGAACACGCTCTTGCCTTCATAGGGTTCGATGCCTGGAATCGGCGGGCGCTTCGGCTGGAACGAACCGCCGCCGGCGGCAATCACCACAATTTTGGCTTCGAACACCTCGTTTTCGTCGGTAATGACGCGGAAGCTGCCGTCCTCCAATCTTTCCAGGCTCGAAACCATGCGGCTATAGGTGAATTCGGGCTTGAACGGCGCGATCTGCTCAAGCAGCTTGTCGACCAGGCCTTGCGCCGAGATCGAGGGCCAAGCCGGAATGTCGTAGATCGGCTTTTCCGGGTAGAGTTCGGCGCATTGCCCGCCGGGCCGGTCGAGGATGTCGATCAGATGGCACTTCATGTCGAAGAGGCCGAGCTCGAATACGGCAAACAGGCCGACAGGCCCTGCCCCGACAATGAGTACGTCCGTCTTGGTGATAGCGGTCATGAAGCATGCGCCTTTATGGGAAAACGGCGCGACACTGCATGACCATTGGTCCGCTGCCAAGCGGCAGCCGCAAAAATCGGCTTCAGCCCTGGCGGGCCGGCACGCGCACGACCAGCCCGTCGAGGGCGTCGCGCACCTTGATCTGGCATGACAGCCGCGAGTTCGGCTGGACCTCGTAGGCGAAATCCAGCATGTCCTCTTCCATGGCTTCCGGCTCGCCGACCTCCGCCGTCCAGGCTTCGTCGACATAAACATGGCAGGTCGCGCAGGCGCAGGCGCCGCCGCATTCCGCTTCTATTCCCGGCACCGCATTGCGGATCGCATTTTCCATGACGGTCGAGCCGTTTTCGGCATCCACGTCAAAATGCGTGCCGTCATGGGCGATGAAGGTCAGCTTGGTCATTTGTCACCTGAAGGGAGTCTGAGCCGACATAATCACTCTGCCGGACAAGTCAACTGCGGCGCGAAAGCGCCCGTGCGTGGCGTCTTTGGGATAAGTCCTATCGGCTGATGGCGGCGACGAAGTCGCGCACTTCTTCGATCAGCGAGCCAAGCCGCTTCAGCGTGCTGGCGTCTTCGGGCCGGCATTCGATCGCGCTGGCGCAATCGGCAATGGCGAAGGCGCCGACCCCGCGCGCCGAGCCTTTGAGCCCGTGTGCCAATAGCAGCCGCTGCCTGACATCCGCTTCGACGATCTTGTCGCGCACCGACAGCGCCTGCTGCACGAACAGAGCCAGCACCTCCTGCTCGAGGCTCCGATCGCCCATCGTCTGGCGCGCAAGATGCGCCAGGTCGATCGGCCGCGCCCCGGCTGTCCCCGACACGTCGCCGCCGGGCATCGAGAAGGCAATGCCGTTTTCGCCACGTATCACTTTGAGACTCCGTTCTTCGACCGCCGCAAAAACTAGGCGTATCCGGTGGACAACGGGTTAATGATTGGCCCGGAAAAATGTCGCGATAACGGCGCCGGAATCACGGCTGTGTTAACCTTATATTTAAAGTTTTACGTATCGGGCGGAATGCATGTTTTCTTTACCCGGCTGTGTCATTACGATACGACAGGTCCATTTTCAGCCTCCTGCGCGGGACACGCTAGGCAGAATCAATAAGCAGAACCATAAGTCCCGCGGCAGCTTGTACAGGGTAGCGAAGGCATGGCGAAGAAACCAACGACGACAAGAACGCTCGACAGCGACGTAGCCAGGGAACTTGAAAAGGCACTTGATATCGATCTGAGCGGCGATGCCGGCGGCGACTTCGACATGGCTGCATCCATGGAAGATCTCGAAGCGCAAATATCGCAAGCCGCCGACGAGTTGGCGCGCGAAGGTCGCAGCCAGAACGAAGCGCCTGCCCCGGACCAGACCCAGAACGCGGCACCTGCCGCCAATCAAAGCCAGATCGCAAAACCCGCGCCAAAGGCCAAGCCGGCTGAGTTGCGTCCTGTCGCAACGCGCAATGGCTCGCAGCCGGCAGCTTTCTCGCCGGCCAACGACGATCGTCAAAAAGACTATAAGACGCTCCTGCACACCCTCAATCGGCGCGCCTCGAACACGATCTACTGGGTCGTGGCTTTCGTTTCGCTGGCCTGGATCGCCGGCGCTGGCGGCCTTGCGAACCTGTTGTTCGGACCTGGCATCTGGAACATCCGCACCTTCGATCAGTTTTTCGCCCGTCCGGAGCTGATCGGCCTGGCGGTCGCGGCAATCGTGCCCGTCATCCTGTTCTGGGCATTCGCAGTGATGATTCGCCGCGCTCAGGAGATGCGCCTTGCCGCGCAGTCGATGACCGAGGTGGCCTTCCGTCTGGCCGAGCCGGAAAATCTTGCCCAGGATCGCGTCATGATGATCGGCCAAGCGGTTCGCCGGGAGGTGGCAGCCATGGGCGAAGGCATCGAACGCACGCTTGCGCGTGCCGTCGAGCTCGAAACGCTGGTCCACAGCGAGGTGAACCAGATCGAGCGCTCCTATTCAGAGAACGAGTCCCGCATCCGCTCGCTGGTCGACGGGCTGGGCAGCGAGCGCGAAGCGGTCGTCACCCATGCCGAGCGCGTGCGCGCCTCGATCAGCGGCGCCCACGAGACACTGAAAGACGAGATCAACGCCGCCAGCGATATCATTCGCGACAGCATTCTCAACGCCTCGACCAAGCTGTCGATGACGATCAACGAATCCGGCGATACGCTGATCGACAGGATCAACGGAAGCTCGTTGTCGATCTTCGATTCGGTGGAAGGCCGGCTCGAATCGATCACCGATCGGCTGTCGACGTCGGGCGAGGCCTTCGCCAGCCTGCTCGACACCCGGATCGCCAAGCTGACGGACACCACCGATGGCCTGACGCGGTCACTGACCGACCTGCTCGACGACCGCACGAGCGGCATGGTGTCGCTGCTCGGCGGTGCCGCCCGCACACTCAATTCGGAATTCGAAGCCAGCCTCAACGGCATCGAGCGGACGCTTGCTGAACGTGGCCAGGCGCTGATCAGCGAGTTCCAGACCCGCGCCGAGGCGCTCGACACCGGCACGCAGAAGCTCAACGCCGCGCTGGAGGCTCGCGCACGCCAGATCAACGAGACGCTGGTCGAGCGCGCCCGCGAAATCGCCCACACCTTCCAGGATAGCAAGGAGACGCTGTCGGCGATGATCGATCAGGGCAAGACCCAGATCGGCGCCGACATGGCCGACATCATTTCATCGACCTCGACCATGCTTGAAGCCCGCGCCGGCGATTTTGCCGGGCGCATGGAAGCGGCGCGCCATGTCGTATCGCGTTCGTTCGATACGGACATCCAGCGGCTTGCCGATGCTCGCGCCGGCATCGAGGAAGCCGTCGAGAACCACAGCCGCAAGCTTTCCGAAAGCCGCGACCGGATGGCGGCGGCAATGCAGGCCGATCTGGCGAAGTTCGCCGAAGGTCGCGCCGAAATCGACGCAGCGGTGGCTAACCAGGTGCAGAAGCTAGCCGAAGGCCGCGGCCTGATCTCGCGCGCCCTTGAAGAGGATCTGCGCAAGGTCAACGAATCGCGCGCAGCGATCGACGCTTCGCTGGGCAGCCATCTCGAAAGCCTTGAAGAGGGTCGCAACAGGCTTGCCCAGGCCTTGAACGAAGACTCCGGAAAACTCGTGCAAGCTCGTACGATAATTGATGAAATGGTTGCCGGGCACGTCGGCAAGCTCGCCGAAGGCCGCAGCATCCTTTCGCGCGCGCTCGAGGCCGACCTCGGCAAGCTGGCAGAGAGTCGCGCCAGCATCGACGGCCTCGTCGCCGGTCAGGTCGAAAAGATCGCCGAGGGTCGCGCCATACTCGCCAGCGCGCTGGAAGCCGACATCGCCGGCATCAATGGCCTCATCGAGGCGCATTCGGCGAAATTGGCGCAAGACCGCAGCGGCCTTTCCCAGTCACTCGATAACGACCTGTCCGACATCAGGAGCCTGATCGCCGATCATTCTGGCAGGCTCGCCGATGACCGCAGCCTGCTTTCGAAGACGCTTGAAGACGATCTTGCCAAGCTGGCCGAAAGCCGGTCGAGCATCGATGGGCTGGTTGCCGGCCAGGTCGAGAAGCTGGCCGAAGGCCGCGACATCCTCAAGCGCGCGCTGGAATCGGACCTGAACGCGATCAAGGGCGTCATCGCCGGCCAGTCCGAAAAGCTGGCGGAAGACCGTGGCCAGCTGTCGCGGGCACTGGAGAGCGACCTGCAGGCCGTGCGGGGCGTTGTCTCCGATCACATGAACAAGCTCGCCGAAGACCGTTCGACCCTTTCGAAGGCGCTCGAAGACGATCTCGGCAAGTTGGCCGAAAGCCGCTCGAGCATCGATGTGATGGTTGCCGGCCAGGTCGAAAAGCTTGCAGAGGGCCGCGACATCCTCAAGCGTGCGCTCGAAGCCGATCTGAGCACTGTCAAGGATGTCATCGCCGGCCAATCCGAGAAGCTGGCGGAGGATCGTGGTCAGCTGTCGCGGGCACTGGAGACCGATCTCGAGACCGTGCGGGGCGTCGTCTCCGAACATATGAACAAGCTCGCCGAGGACCGTTCGGCCCTGTCGAAGGCGCTCGAGGACGATCTTGCCAGGCTGGCAGAGAGCCGGTCGAGCATCGACGGGCTGGTCGCAGGCCAGGTCGAGAAGCTGGCCGAGGGTCGCGACATCCTCAAGCGCGCGCTGGAAGACGATCTTACCAAGCTGGCCGAAAGCCGCTCGAGCATCGACGGACTGGTTTCCGGCCAGGTCGAGAAGCTGGCCGAAGGCCGCGACATCCTCAAGCGCGCCTTGGAGGCCGATCTCAGCACGATCAGGGGCGCCATCGCCGATCAGTCGCAGCTATTGACCGACAATCGCGCGCAGTTTTCGCGTGCGCTGGAAGCCGATCTCGGCAACGTGAACAGCCTTGTCGCAACCCACGCAGAGAAGCTCGTCCAGGACCGCTCGACCCTGTCGAAGGCGCTCGAGGACGATCTCGCCAAGCTGGCGGAAAGCCGCTCGAGCATCGATGGGCTGGTTGCCGGCCAGGTTGAGAAACTGGCGGAAGGCCGCGACATCCTCAGGCGCGCGTTGGAAGCCGATCTGGAGAGGCTTGCAATGAGCCGCAGCGAAGTCGACGAGATCGTCGCCGGTCATGTCGGCAAGCTGAGCGAGGGCCGCGACATGCTGACCCGCGCATTGCAGGACGATCTCTCCAGGCTCGCCGAAACGCGCAAGGATGTCGACCGTTCGCTGTCCGGCCATATCGACCAGATCGCCGCCAGGAGCACCGACATCTCCGATGCGATCGCTGCGGACGTAGAAAAGATCGAGCAGGCGTTCAGCCGGCAGACAGGCATCATTGAAGAGCGCGCCAGCACAATGGAGCGGGCGCTGTCGACGGGTGTCGACAACGTGCGCAGTGTGCTCGAAAGAAGCGCGGTCTTCGTCGCCGGCGCGCTGCGCGAGAAGGTCATGGAAGTTACCAGCGCGCTGCATGAGCAGGCGGGCGCGGCATTCAGCGATGCCGACCGCAAGATCGCCGAGCGCGCCGAGCAGACCTCGGCCGCCCTGCTCGCCAGGGCGGAGGACATCGCCCGCACCTTTGAAGAGGCGGATCGTCGCCTCGCCGCCCGCGCCGAGGATACGTCGAGCGCACTGATTGCCCGCGTCGACGACACGTCGAACAGCTTGCTCGCGCGTGCCCAGGAAACGGCCGATCAGCTGGCAGCCAGAGCAACAGAGATTGCCGGCACCTTCGACGCGGCGGACCACAGGCTGGTCTCTCGCGCCATCGAAACGGCCCAGTCGCTGGCGGCACGTGCCGGCGACATCCTGCGCAATTTCGAAACGGCCGACGAGCGGCTGGGCGTGCGCATCGGCGAATCCGCCGAAGCGCTCGCGGCACGCGCGTCGGATCTCGGTCGCATTTTCGATGCCGCCGACCAGCAACTTATTTCGCGCATTGCCGAAGGCTCCGAAGCACTTTCGGCCCGTGCGTCCGAGATCGGCCGCATCTTCGAGGAGGCGGATCATCGTCTGGTGTCCCGCATTGCCGACAGCAGCACCGCCATCGGCGAACATGCCGACACCATTGTCGGTGCCTTCACCAGCACCGAGCAGCGGGTTGCCGAACGCGCCAGGCAGACTGGCCAGGAACTCGCCGTCCATGCCCGTGAAATCGAGCAACTGCTTGCCGGTGCCGACGAACGCCTGGCATCGAGTGCCGCCGCCACAGCGGTCCGCGTCGAGGAGCAGGTCGCCAGCGTCGAGAACCGCCTCGCCTACTCCGCCGAGACAATGGGCCAAAAGCTCAACGAACAGGTCTCGAATGCCGAGGCGCAGTTGGTCTCGCGCGCCAACTCGATCGCCGAAACCTTCACCGCGGTCGGCCAGCATATCGGCCAGAGCACCAATGACGCTGCAAAGACCATCGGTGCCAATACTCGCGAGCTCAATACGATGCTTGCGGCACGTTCGGCCGAAATATCGAAAATCCTGGACGAGACGGCACGGCCTCTGGTCGAGCGCTTCGCCCAGGGCGGCTCCGAGCTGCAAAAGAGCATGGAAGAGGTCACCGAACGTGCGACCGAGAAGCTGCGCACTCAAAACGCCGCCCTCGTCGACGCCCTCGCCAGCCGTACGGCCGAAACCCTGTCGGCCGTCGAAGGCGCGCGCTCGACGCTTGCCGACAGCGTTGCCGACCTCATCGGCCGCATGACCACCTCCAGCTCGCAGCTCGGTCAGTTGATCGAGCAGGCGGCGACCAATCTCGGCCAGGTCGACGAACGCCTGACCGGCAGCACGCAAAGCTTCGCAGCGACTACCGAAAAGACCGCGCAGACCTTCGCCAGCTCGGCGCGCCTGGTCGATTCGAACACGACGCGGCTCACCGAGCTGTCGTCCTCGACCTTGCGCGAGGTTGCCTCTATCGCCACCAAGTTCGACGAGCACAGCCGGTTGCTTTCCAGTGCCTCGGACCTGTTGAGCTCGGCCCAGAGCAATCTCGAGCACACGCTCGAAAGGCAATCGTCACTGGAGGACCTCGCGGTCGGCCTTGTCAAGAAATCGGAAGATCTCGAAAGGGTCATGCGCTCGTTCGAGAATCTGGTCGGCCAGACGCTGCAGAACGCCGAAGGCAAGACGCTGGAATCCGCCGACAAGATCCGTACCGCGATTTCCGAAGTGGTCGATTCGGCCACCAAGCGCTTTGCTGATGCGACCGAGGAGATGCGGCGTACCGCCGGCTCGATCAAGAGCGAGCTCGACCTCACCCGCGCCGAGCTCAAGAAAGGCGTCATCGAGATGCCGGAAGAGGCAAAGGAATCAACCACGGCTATCCGCCGTGCCGTTTCAGAGCAGATCAACGCGCTGAAGGAACTTTCTGAAATCGTTGCCAAATCTGGCCGCAGCACCGACAGTTCGGAACAGCGCAACCTGCGTCCGACGCCGCAAGCGCCTGCCGCACGCCCCGCCGAACCGCCACGTCGCCCGGCTCCGGCTCCAGAACAGCGCCGTGCACCACAGGCGCCTTCGGGCGAGACGGCGCTGCGCGGCACGCTCGACCTCGAACGTCCCGCAGACCAAGCGCCGCGCCAGCGCGACCCCAACGGCCGCACGCCGCAGGGCGGTTGGGTGCGTGACCTCCTGACCGGTGCATCACGCGAAGACGACGCCAAGCCGGCAGCGCCTGCCGAAGCGCCGCGCCCGGCTCCCGCTGCGCGTTCGCCGCTTCATGTCGTGGAATCGCTGAACTCGCTCTCGGTCGATATCGCACGCGCCATCGATCACGATGCCTCGATCGAGCTGTGGAACCGCTACCGGCGCGGCGAGCGCGACGTCTTCACGCGCCGACTTTACACGCTGAAGGGCCAGCAGACGTTCGACGAGATCCGCCGCAAATATCAGTCAGAGGCGGAGTTCCGCGCTGCTGTCGATCGTTACTGCGACGATTTCGAAAAGCTGCTCAAGGACGTGTCGCGCAACGACCGCGACAACATCATGGCGCAGACCTACCTGACGTCGGATACCGGCAAGGTCTACACCATGCTGGCCCACGCCAGCGGCCGCCTGCACTAAGCGGGCGACAGAGAACAAACGAAAAGGCGGATTTCCCGCCTTTTTCATGCCGTACTGAATTCCATTGGCGCTGTAGAGTGCCGTGCCGGCAGTTCCGGCTGTGTCAGATCACGGTGTCCGTCCAGCGGACGATTTGCCCTGCCGCATCGCCGAACGCGGCATCGAGCGCGCCGACATAGGCCTGGTTGCCATTGCCCGAAACGGGCGCGATTGCGCTAAACGTCTTCGAAGCGCGCACTTCACCGTTGCGATCGTTCAACAGGCGCACGAACAGCTCGACCTCGGCATGTTCGCCACCGTCGACACGCACCTCGAACGAGCGGATCTCGACGATCACCTGATAGTCGATCGCCAGCCCCTCGCCTGGCTTGCCGACGCCGGTGAAGCTGCCCGAGCGCTGGAACGTCTCTGCCAGCCGCGCCTGTACGATCATCGGCAGCCGGTCGGCCCATTGCGCGCCCTTGAGATACTGGATCGATCGCGGCGATGGCTTAATGACGATGTTCTGGCTGTCCAGCGCCTTGAGCGCCGATGGCTGAGCGATGAGTATCTGGCGACGGCTGTGGGCACGCGCTTCCAGCGACGGCGCCGAAAGCTCAAACGTATCCAGCGGCGCCGGCTTGCCGCCCAGCGCCGCGCAGCCGGCGAGCGAAAGCGCCAGCAGTGCCGCTCCGGTCTTGAACCCACTCGATCTGACGCTGCCTGAACTGATCGACTTCAAACGCGATCCCCCCCGGATCGTGGAAACAACGCGCATCCGCAAGCTATGTTCTTGCGGTGGGCGCAGGCCGAAGTCAACGGCGCACCCTGCCGTCGAACTGCCGGACCTCACCCTCGCCGCCGGACAGGATCCGCTGTGGATTGCGGCTGAGGTCGGTCACCGCCTCTTCGATGCGGTTGATCGAACGACGGCTGTCCTGGACCAGCGATTCGACGTTTTGCAGCCCCTGTCCCGAGAACCGCGCCAGATTGTCGGTGATGGTGCCGAGGCGGGCGTTCAGCGTGTCGGCGACCTGCTTGAACGATTTGAGCGTCGCCCTGGCATCGGCCATGACGCCGTCGGCCTGACCGGAGCCGAGCAGTTTGTCGACCTTGGCAAGGATACCGTCGACTCGCACCGAGGCATCGTTGAGGCGTCCTGCGAGCTGGTGCGCGTCTTTGATGGTTTCGTCGATGTCGTCGGCCCGGTTGGCGAACTTGTTGGTCACCTTGGCGATGTCGGCGGCAGCCTCGTTGGCGTTTTCGCTGGCCTTCTGGATATTGGCCAGCGCGGTGCGAACCTCAGCCGGATCGATGCCGTCGAGAACGCCGTCGACCTTGGCCAGCGTGCCTTGCGTCTTCTGGGCGAACTCGTTGATCGAGCCTACCGCGGTGTCCACGTTCTTGATGACCGTGTCGAACTGCTTGCTGGTTTCCTTGAGGTTGGAAGTGACCGTGTCGACATTGGCGACGATGCTCTTGATCTGGTCCTTGTCGACGGCGTTGAGTAGCCCTTCCGCCGCCTTCAGGGTGCCGTCGAGCTTGCCCGAAACACCCTTCAGTTCGTCCGCCAGCGAGCTGACGCTGGCCAGGAACTTGTCGACGCCGTCCGCATTCCTGGCCAGTGCATCGGAGAAGGTCTGGACATTGTTGACGGTCTGCGTCAGCGGCCCGCGAACATCCTTGGTGAAGCCTTCGAGCTCCGAAAGGACCTTGTCGGCGCGGGTGAAGATGTTCTGCGCTGTCTGTAGCAGATTGGTGACCGCCGACGGGTTGGCAACGATCTCGGCGACACGGCCTTCCTTTTCCGCCTCGTCGAGAAGTTTTGGCTCTTTGGGGTCGGCGCCCTTGAGTTCGATGTTGGCCTGGCCGGTGAGGCCGGCAAGCCCGATATCGGCCTGCGTCGACTTGGTGATAGGCGTATTCCGGTCTATTTCGGTGTCGGCGATAGCAGCGGTCGGATTGTCGACGTCGATATAGACACGGCGCACGTCGCCGACTTTGACGCCATTGAACAGCACGAAGCTGCCACGGCCGAGCCCCGAAGCGGAGCCTGGAATGCGCACGCGCAGCACCGTCGTCTCACCCTTTTCGCCGATTGCCGCCGTCCAATAGACGAAAGCGAAAGCCGCGAGGATCGCGGCCAGCGTGAAAATGCCGACAATGACGTAGTTGGCCCTGGTTTCCATTGCTCACTTATGGCTATGCGCGCGCCGCAAGATCAAGTTGCCGGGCGCGTTTTCCGCGGAAATAGGATTTTACCCAGGGTTCCTCGCTCCTGAGCATGTCGTCGGTCGTGCCCTCGACCAGCACTTTCTTGTTGCCAAGCACCGCCACGCGGTCGCACGCGGTAAACAGCGTGTCGAGATCGTGCGTGACCATATACACGGTCAAATCCATCGTATCGCGCAGTTTGACGACCAATTCGTCGAACTCAGCCGCGCTGATCGGATCGAGCCCGGAAGTCGGTTCGTCGAGGAAGACGATATCCGGATCGAGCGCCAGAGCGCGCGCCAGCGCAGCACGCTTAATCATGCCGCCGGAGAGCTCGGAGGGGAATTTCTGCGCCGCATCCGGCGGCAATCCGACCAGCTCGACCTTGAGCATGGCAAGTTCGTCCATCAGCTTCTTCGGCAAATCGAGATATTCGCGCATCGGCACCTGGACGTTTTCGAGGACGGTCAGCGCCGAAAACAGCGCACCATGCTGGAACAGCACGCCAAGCCGCATGTCGATGCGAAGGCGCTCCCTTTCGGTTGCCCTCTCGACGTCGACCCCGAACAGTTTGATTGTTCCCGATTGCTTGCGCGTCAAGCCAAGGATGGTGCGCAAGAGAACAGATTTGCCGGCACCGGAGGCACCGACGAAGCCGAGAATCTCCCCGCGCCAGATATCGAGCGATAATTTGTCGAGAACGACCTGATCGGCGAACGACACCGTGACGTCGTGCGCCGACAGCACGATCTCGTCTTCTTTGGCTTTCGCCGCCACCTTGGTCGTGTTTGTGCCCGGCAGCGCCATCTCAGAACTCGATCGCTGCATAGAACATGGCGAAAAGCCCGTCGAGGATAATGACCACGAAGATCGACTTCACCACTGAGGCGGTCACATGCTGGCCAAGCGATTCGGCGCTGCCGCCAACCTTCATGCCCTCGACCGAGGCGATTATGCCGATGATCATGGCCATGAACGGCGCCTTGATCAGGCCGGCAAAGATGGTGCTGAGGTCGATTGCGACACGCAGCCGGTCGATGAACGCTGCCGGTGCAATATCGGAGTAGAGCCATGCAGCCAAAATGCCGCCGCCCAACGCGGCAAAGTTGGCGACGATCGTCAGGCAAGGCAGCGCGACGACCAGCGCGACCAGCCGCGGAAACACCAGCACGCCGATTGGATTAAGACCGATCACCTTCAGCGCATCGACCTCCTCGCGCATCTTCATCGAGCCGATCTCGGCGGTGATCGCACTGCCGGAGCGGCCGGCGATCATGATCGCCGTCATCAGCACGCCGAGCTCGCGCAGGATCAGCACCCCGACCAGGTCGACGACGAAGATGTCGGCGCCGAAATAGCTGAGCTGATAAGCGCCTTGCTGGGCGACGATCGCACCGACGATGGCCGACATCAGCACGACTACCGGTATGGCGCCGACACCCATGCGATCGATCTGGTTGAAGATCGCCGCCATGTTGACGGCATGGCCACGGCCAAGCTTCATCTGCGAGCCGCGTATCGTGGCGCCGAGGATATTCATTGCGGCCAGGAAATCGTCGCGCATCTCATAAACGCGCCGGCCAACCGCCTCGAGCCCGCGAATGATGAAGTTGGGCGGCTTTGCCGGACCTGATTCGGGCTCGCGTCTGACCGCATCACCGACGGCGCCTAGCAGGATCGAGGCAATCTCGCTTTGCCCCTGCATCGTGATCTCGACGCCCTTCTTTTCGAAGCTGCTGACCAGGCGGTCGATCAGCCACGCCCCGGCAGTGTCCATCTTCTCGATTTGTGAAAGGTCGAGCGCCAGCGTCTTGAAGCCGCCGCGCTTCTCGATCTTACGCATCTCGGCATCGACCAGGGCAACGGTACGTGTCGTCCAGGTTCCCGAGAAAGCGCAGCCGAGAACGTCGCCCTCCTCGCCGATCGCAATGCGCGGCTGGTGGTCGGGCTCCTTGGCAGGGCCGCTTGCGTCGCGTTTGCGGATGGTCAACATGGCGTCCTGTTTAGCCTGACGGGGCCGACCTGTCGATTTGCCGATATCCTCCTTGTCGCACAGCTGGAGCAGAAAAATATGGCGCGTGTCATTTCGGTCGAGGCCGAGCGCTTTCCGATAGCCGGGACCTTTACCATTTCGCGCGGCTCGAAGACCGAAGCGGAGGTGATTTCCTGCGCCATCACCGAAAACGGCCGTACAGGACGCGGCGAATGCGTCCCTTACAAGCGCTATGGCGAGACCATGGAGGGTGTGCGCGACGCGATCGAGGCGATGCGCAGCGAGATCGCGCGCGGCATCAGCCGCATCGCCCTGCTCGATGCCATGCCTGCCGGCGCGGCACGCAGTGCCATCGACTGCGCGCTCTGGGACCTGGAAGCGAAGATCAGCGGAACACCGGTGGCGCATACGATACGAACCGTTCCGTTACGACCGCTTGAGACGGCGTATACATTGTCGCTCGCCGAGCCGGAGGCGATGGCGGCGCAGGCCCGCGCTAACGCCCAGCGCCCGCTACTCAAGGTCAAGATCGGCGGCGACAACGACATTGCGCGCATCCGTGCAGTGACGGCGGCAGCACCCGACAGCCGAATCATTCTCGACGCCAATGAGGGCTGGAATGACGACAATATCGTCGCAAACCTCGCCTTTACCGCCGAGCACGGTATCGCCTTGATCGAACAGCCGCTGCCGGCGGGACATGACGGTATTCTTCGCCACATCGCGCATCCGGTACCGATCTGTGCCGACGAAAGCGTGCACGAGGCGAAGGACCTTGAAGCGCTTGTCGGCCTTTACGACGCCGTCAACATCAAGCTCGACAAATCGGGTGGCCTGACCGCTGCACTCGTGCTTCGCGACCGCGCCCGCGAACTGGGTCTTGGTGTCATGGTCGGCTGTATGATCGGCACATCGCTTGCGATGGCGCCGGCCGTGCTGTTGGCGCAGGATGCCGATTTCGTCGATCTCGACGGTCCGCTGCTGCTGGCCCGCGACCGCGTTCCCGGTCTCGTCTACCAAGGTTCGCTGGTGTCACCGCCCGAGCGGGCGCTGTGGGGCTGAACGCGCGGCAAGTCCGATCAGAGCCAGGCCCGTCAGGGCGATCGGGATCATCGCAAAGAAGCCATTCGCGCCGAAGCGGTCGTAAAGAGGACCGGAAATCAGCGTCGCCGCCGCCATGAAGAAGCCATTGGAGAAGTAGGCGATGCCTTGCGCCGCCCCGGTGCGTTCTTCCGCGACCGTCTCACCGATCATCTTTTGCAGGCCGATCAGCACCAGCGCCACCGAAACCGCGTGCAGCGTCTGGATCGCGAAAAACCCGCCAACGCCAAGCCCAAGCGGCCAGATCAGCGGAAAGGCGAACCAGCGCACGATCGCGCCAATCCCGGCAATCAGCATGATCGAGACGACCGAGAAGGAGGCGAAAGCGCGGGTGAAAACGACGAACATGCATATCTCGGCGACGACGCCCCACCCCCACAGAAGCCCGACAACCGAATCGCTGATGCCGATCGACTTCCAGTAGATCGACACGAAACCGTAGAGAAATGCGTGGCTGGCGGTGATGACGCCGACGCCTGTCGAAAAATAGAGGAAGTACCGGTTGAGGAGTTTCGGTGCCGATTGCTGGATATCGGCGGCCGAAAGCGGCGAGGCGCGGCGTGGACGGCCGAGGCGCGGCGCAATCAGTCCGGCGGCTAGCGCGGCACACAGCGCCGCGAAGATGATCACCGGGACAGCCTGGGCACCGCTCGCCGACAGGATGAAACCGCCGGCGAGATTGGCGCAGAGATAGGAGATCGAGCCCCATTTGCGCATGCTTGCGTAATTCGAGCCGAAGCGGCGAACACCTGAAAGGGCGAGCGAATCGGCAATCGGCGAATGCGGCGTCCAGACGACCGTCAGGGCCAGCGACACGGCAAGTACCGTTGCGTAGGTCGGCGGCAGGAGGTAGCCGGCGGACAGGATCAGCGATGCGGCGACCAGCGCAACATAGACATTGGCGCGGTCGCTCGCTTTGTCTGCCAGCGCAGTAAGAAAAGGCGTCGTCGCCACGCGCAGGAACATCGGCGCGGCCAGGATCACGGCTATCTGTTCGGCATGGAACCCCTTCGCCTGCAGCCACAGCGGGAAATACGGCACATGCGTCCCGAGCGGAACGAAGAGCGTAAAGAAGATCAAGCTCATGCGCAGTTCGAAATGGCGTGGCTTGACGAGCTGTTCGGGCGAAAGCGGCGGCAGCGAGGACATTGACAGGCGATCCGTCGGCACGGCACTCAGCCGGGTCGGCCCGCCACACCTGCCGCTGCTTAACACGGCGAAAAAGTCGATGAAACCGCTGGACTAACCGATTGAAGCGAGATGCGGCCGGATTTGGTCAAGCCGCCTGGACTGCCCTGCCCTTGATGTCGATCGGCACGAGCACCTCGCTGCCGACCGGAGTCTCCGGCAGGACATGCGCCCAGTGCAGGATCTCCATCCGGCCGTCAAAATGCTCGACCACCGCCGTGCAGCTCTCCACCCAATCGCCGGTGTTGATGTATTGCACGTCCTCATAGCGTTCGATCGCGGCATGGTGGATGTGCCCGCAGATCACGCCGTCGACATGCGAGCGGCGCGCCTCCTCGGTCAGCACGGTCTGGAACGAGCCGATGAAATTCACCGCCTTCTTGACCTTGACCTTGGCCCAGGACGAGAACGACCAGTAAGGCAGGCCGAGCACCTGGCGCAGGCGCGTGATGACGCGGTTGACCAGCATCGCCGCGTCATAGGCGTAGTCGCCGAGATAGGCCAGCCAGCGCGCATTATGGACGACGGTGTCGAACTGGTCGCCATGGATGACAAGAAGGCGTTTGCCATCGGCGGTCTCATGGATGGCGCGGTCGGCGACGACAATGCCGCCGAAATGAACGCCCTGGAACTGGCGTGCGAACTCGTCATGGTTTCCGGCGATGTAGGTGATACTGGCGCCCTTGCGGGCCTTGCGCAGCAACTTCTGGACGACGTCATTGTGGCTCTGCGGCCAATGCCAGCTCCGTCTCAAGCGCCAGCCGTCGACGATGTCGCCGACGAGATAGATGATATCGGCATCGTGATGGCGCAGGAAATCGATCAGGAACTCGGCCTTCGCCGCCTTCGATCCGAGATGGACGTCGGAGATGAACATGCTGCGGAAAGTGCGGGGCTCTGCGCCGGACATCATTTGTCACCGTTGCTTTCGCGTGAGGCTATGCCCCGATTTATGCAACAAGCGTATGACGGTTGCGATTGGTCCAGCCATACGGGTAGGTTGCCGCGGCAATCAGAGGAGAAAACCACCATGGATCTCGGCATTCGCGGCAAGAAGGCCATCGTCTGCGCTTCGAGCAAAGGCTTGGGACGCGGCTGCGCCATGGCACTGGCAGAGGCAGGTTGCGATCTGGTGGTCAATGGCCGCAACGCCGACGTGCTGGCCAAAACTGCCGCTGAACTGCGCGAGAAATTCGGCGTCAAGGTGACCGAAATCGTCGGCGACGTATCCAAGCCCGATGTCCAGAAGGCGCTGCTTGCCGCCTGCCCCGATCCCGACATCCTCGTCAACAACAATGGCGGTCCGCCGTTTCGCGATTTCCGTGCGCTCGACCGCGAAAAGATCCTCGAAGGCGTCACCCAGAACATGGTGACCCCAGTCGAACTGGTTCAGGCGGTGATCGACGGCATGGCGGCGCGCGGCTTCGGCCGCATCGTCAACATCACCTCGCTGTCGGTCTATGTGCCTATCCCCGGCCTCGACCTGTCGTCCGGCGCCCGCGCCGGCCTCACTTCGTTCCTCGCCGGCGTCGCGCGCACGGTGATCGACCGCAATGTGACGATCAACAACATGCTGCCGGGAAAACTCGATACCGACCGGCTGCGCGGCCCGCACGAGGCCGGCACGCCCGAAGATCCGGCCGCCGCCGCCGCGCGCAAGGCGCAAGCAGCGGCCAATGTTCCGGCCAAGCGACTCGGCACGCCGGAGGAATTCGGCCAGATCTGCGCCTTCCTGTGCTCGGTCCATGCCGGCTATCTGACCGGACAGAACATACCGGTGGACGGCGGCCTCTATGTCAGCGCGTTTTAGTGGGTATCTGACGCTTTGGTATCCGCTGGGAACGGCGGGAAACGACCCATTGCGGACGTTGTAGCCATCAGCATAAGCTCCGCCAATGCAACACTCGTCCCTCGTATCCTTCCTCAACGGCGACAAACTACCGGACGAGCTTTGGCAGGAGATTGAAGCCGAAGTGACCGAATGCGTGACCGCCGCATCCAAGCCTGGCTCCGTGGGGCATGTCATCAGCACTGAGGGGCCAAATACGATCATTGACCGTCGGCATGTGGACGTGCTGGTTAACGGGCTGGCGGACGGCACGCTCCCGGTCCAAGCCGCCGCCTATGTTGCCGATGCGCTGATCATGAGCGACGACTTCAACTTTGCGGACGAGGGCCTCTTGGAGGTTCTGTTCTTCCTGTCAGACGAGAGCGCGCCCCTTTCGCGAGAAGAGGAGCAAGCGCTGCAGAGCCGCCTTTCGACGGGACTGTAGCGTCCGCTTTCCATCCATTGCGGGCCTTGCGTCTTTCGCAGATACTGGCGGCATGGTTGAACTGGCCGGGCGGAATTATGAAGCAACGATTGGCAGTGATGTTCAACGGGATGGCATGTACCTGGAGCTCGTCGACCAGGACAATCACATAGTGGGCGAGATTTTTTTCTCGGACATTGATGGAAAGATGACGATTACCTTAGGTCAGCCCGAGGTTTCCGTCGAAGTAGTCGAATGGATGATTGCTAAAGCCAAGGTTCGCCTGCCACCGACTGATCCTGTTTCTCCTAACGACGGATCGGGAGGAGTACTGTGAAAACCTTCGCAGAAAGAATGATCGGCAAGTCGATACGGTCCGTTGGAAGAAGTGAAGAAGGGTACGGGATTACTGTTCTTTTCTCCGACGGCACCGGCCTTACCGCCTATTCAGAGGTGTCGCTGCGCATGAGTGACGCAGCAAGCGGTTCGCACATCGAACGCGTCACATCTACCGATCAAGAGATTACCTTTCACTTGGAAGGGGATGACTTCGTCGCGATCTCGACCGACCGTCAAAAGCACGACGCCGTCGAGTTGTTCGTCTACCAAGACACGGACGGCACCTTTATCGTCGAGAACTAAGCGACCGCCCTCCACACATAATGATCATTCGAACCGGCGCCGACATAGCTCGCCGCAGCACTACTTCGTCGCAAACATCTTCCACAGCAGATCGCAAAGTTAGGGTAATGCGAGGCAGAGCGTCGCGCTTGCGAGATATCACCTCTCGAAAAGCCTCGGCTGCATGCTAAGAGACTCAAAACACCAAACGGACTGAACTGAGGAGGCGGCCGTCATGACAGGCGAAAGCAAGAAGGCGGCCCGATCCGACCTCGACGAAGCAGCGCTCTATTTCCATAAGCACCCCCGTCCCGGAAAGCTTGAAATCCAGGCGACGAAGCCGCTCGGCAACCAGCGCGACCTGGCGCTTGCCTATTCGCCGGGTGTCGCCGCCCCCTGCCTTGAAATCCGCGACGATCCGGCAACCGCTGCCGACTATACAGCCCGCGCCAATCTGGTCGGCGTTGTCACCAACGGTTCGGCGGTGCTCGGCCTCGGCAATATCGGTCCGCTCGCCTCCAAGCCGGTGATGGAGGGCAAGGCGGTGCTGTTCAAGAAATTCGCCGGCATCGACGTCTTCGACATCGAGATCGATGCACCGGGCATCGAGCGCATGGTCGAGACGATCTCGGCGCTGGAACCAACCTTCGGCGGCATCAACCTGGAAGACATCAAGGCGCCCGAATGCTTCGAAGTCGAGGAACAGTTGAAAGCCCGCATGGGCATACCGGTCTTCCATGACGACCAGCACGGCACCGCCATCATCGTCGCCGCCGCTGTGCTCAATGGGCTGGAATTCGCCGGCAAGTCCATCTCGGACATCAAGATAGTCACGTCAGGCGCCGGCGCTGCGGCGCTTGCGTGCCTCAACCTTCTGGTCTCGCTCGGCGCGCGGGTCGAAAACATCTGGGTCACCGACCGGTTCGGCGTCGCCCATAAAGGCCGTGTCGAGGAGATGGACCGCTGGAAAGACCCCTATGTGAAGGACACCGAGGCGCGCACGCTGGCCGACGTTCTGCCCGGCGCCGACGTGTTTCTCGGCCTGTCTGCCGCCGGCGTGCTGAAGCCGGAATTGCTGCACCATATGGCGCCCAAGCCGCTCATCCTGGCGCTGGCCAATCCCAATCCCGAGATCATGCCGGAAGCGGCGCAGGCAGCGCGGCCCGACGCGATGATCTGCACGGGCCGCTCCGATTTCCCCAACCAAGTCAACAACGTACTCTGTTTTCCTTATATCTTCCGTGGCGCGCTGGATTGCGGCGCAAGCGCCATCAACGAAGAGATGAAAATGGCTGCTGTGCGAGCGATTGCAGCGCTTGCCCGCGAAGAGCCGTCCGACGTTGCCGCGCGTGCCTATTCCGGCGAGACGCCGATCTTTGGTCCGGAGTTCCTGATCCCCTCGCCTTTCGATCCGCGGCTGATCCTGCGCATTGCCCCTGCCGTCGCTAAGGCAGCCTGCGAGACCGGCGTCGCGACCCGGCCGATCACCGATTTCGCCGCCTATATCGACAAGCTGAACCGCTTCGTCTTCCGCTCCGGCCTGGTCATGAAGCCGGTGTTCTCGATGGCCAAGATGTCGAGCGCCAAACGCGTCATTTATGCCGACGGCGAGGACGAGCGCGTGCTTCGCGCCGCCCAGGTCGTGCTCGAGGAAGGCATTGCCGAACCGATCCTGATCGGCCGCCCGCATGTCATCGAGGTGCGGCTGAAGCGCTACGGGCTGCGCATCAAGCCGGGCGACGATTTCGGCTTGATCAACCCGGAAGACGATCCGCGTTACCGCCACTATGTCGACCTTTTGATCGAGCTTGCCGGCCGGCGTGGGGTGACTACGGAAGCGGCGCGCACCATGGTGCGCACCGACAATACGGTGATCGCCGCCCTTGCCCTGAAGCGCGGCGACGCCGACGCCATGGTCTGCGGCCTCGAAGGCCGTTTCGAGCGCCATTTGCGAAACGTCACGCTGATCATCGGGCCACGCGCCGGCATTAGGGATCGCGACCTGTCGACGCTTTCCATGCTGATCTCGCAGCGCGGCATCATCTTTCTCACCGATACCCATGTCTCGGTCGACCCGACCGCCGAGGAGATTGCGGAAATGACCGTTCTGGCGGCCGAGGAGATTCAGCGTTTCGGCATCGAGCCCAAGGCAGCGCTACTGTCGCATTCTGATTTCGGCTCCCGCGATTCGCCAAGCGCCATGAAGATGCGGCAGGCGGCGGCGATCCTGGCGCGCATCGCGCCAGACCTGCAATGCGACGGCGAGATGCATGCCGACTCGGCATTGTCGGAGCAGCTGCGCCAACGCGTCTATCCGCATTCGCGGCTGAAAGGCGAAGCCAATCTGCTGGTGTTCCCCAATCTCGATTCGGCGAACATCACACTGACGGCGCTGCGCACAATGATGGACGCGCTGCATGTCGGCCCGATCCTGCTCGGCACCGATAGCCCGGCGCACATATTGACTCCGTCGGTCACGTCGCGCGGCGTCGTCAACATGACGGCACTGGCCGTGGTGGAAGCCGCGCACAAGGCGCAAGCCATCGTCGATCTGGGGTAGCCGCGGGCTTTCTCAGATTGGCCTGAACCGGAAATGTCCTGTCTGCCTGAAGGCAAACAAAGTGTCCTCTTCTTTGGCGCCGCCGCCGATATTGTGAATAACCAGCCTTCTTGTCGGCACCACAGTGGAGCGATTGGACGACACGATGGCAATATGCGGCAGATTGCCCGGCAGCATCTGGGCGACAAGATCCCCAGGCCGATAGTCGGCGGGGTCTTGGCTGACGGGCAAGGCGGCACCGCGCCGCTCGAAATAGACCGCAAGATTGGGCACACGGCGGTGGTCGATGTTGCGGTCCGGCGCTTTCAGGCCCCAAGCCTTCGGATAGGCGGCAAAATTGGCCCGCATATCCTCATGCACCAATTCTTGCAGATCGAAATCGAAGGCGCGGCGATAGGCACGGATCACGACATCCGTGCACACACCCCGCTCGGGCTCAACGTCCCCGCCCGGATAGGCCAGGCGTGTATAGGTCGGATCGTAGAGTGTGGTGACGCCGATCTGCTCACGGGCAGCTTCGACCAATTTGGTACCCCAATCCGGCGTGATGGGCTTTTCCTGCGCCATGGCAACCGGCATCGCCAGGCACAAAAGACCAAATTGCAGTGCGGCTCGACGGGTAATCGCGGTCATGCCAAGCCTCCGGGCATTGCTGGATCCGGGCATTCTTCTGGGCGAATACGCCTTTTTCGTGCAGCAGCAGGATGTCGCGGTTCTGGCTCTGTCCGAATACGTCGTGTGGCGTGGTCGACATGCCAGCACTCGTCGTGATCGAAGCCCCGCACAAGGCGCAAGCCATCGCGCATTTGGGCTGAAGCCGGAATCGGCGGTATGCTAAACAAACGGTTAACCGCAAGCGCGGTAGCTTTCAGAACGGCAGACAGGCGGAGTTTCGGAGGGATGACGGGCGCATGTTGGAAGCTGACGCGTGCCGCCGCGCTGCTCGGTGCCCTGCTACTGTGCGACATTGCCGTCACTCAGGCGCAGCCCGCTCCGCGCCTCTGCCGCCAGCTTGAAGCCGATCTTGCCGCCGCTTCTCGTGGTGGCGGCGGCAAACCGGCCTTGTTCAGGAAATATGACGACGCAATCGTCCGGCAGCGCCAGCAGATTTCAAAGGCCGTCAGCCAGGCCAGCAGCGCCGGCTGCGGCTTTTCGCTGTCTCGCCGCAACGGCCAACGCATGCGCGGCACTCGACGCCACCATCGATCGCATGGCAGCCAATCTCGACGCCCTGCAGGCCAAGCGCGCCGACCTTGCCGGCGGTGGTTCGCGACGCGATCGCGCGCGCATATTGACGTTGCTTTACGCCAATGGCTGCCGCGATGATGCGGCGCGGACGCCCGCGCCGGTCCGCGAAGCCAGCCGTGAAAACGGCAAGCGAAACCTGCTCGACCAGCTTTTGGGCAGTGACGCAAGTGAACCGGGCGCGCCCGACCAGCCTGAAGGGCCCAGCCAGGCCGAAGAGCTAAGCCAGCCGGGCAACATCCGCACCATGCTCAACAACGCCGACGACTTGGGGCAGCCGCGAGGCGAATTCCGCACCATGTGCGTGCGGACCTGCGACGGCTATTTCTTCCCGATGTCGAATGCTGCCTCGCTGGGCGATTTCGAGCGCGATCAGAAGAATTGCGAATCGAGCTGCCCCGGCACCGAGATGCAGGTTTTCTACACGCGCGGCATGAATGGCGATTCGGCGTCCATGACGTCTTCGGTGACCGGCAGGCCTTATATCAAACTGCCGACGGCCTACCTCTACAAGCAGTCCGACATGCCGCGGCCGCCGGCCTGCGGCTGCAATGCCGCGCAGAATTTCGAGATCATTGCCGGCAACCCGCCAACCCGGGAACAATCTGAGGCGAATGTAGAGAGTACCCCGTTCATTCCGCTGCCGGTTGCCAGGCCTGATCCGGGCGCCGATCCGGAGTCCTTGGCCAACGCGCAAGACGGCCTCGACCGTGAGGCGATCAGACGCCTTGCCGTCAAGCCCGTGCCTTCGCCGACGTCGCTGCCGCCGCCGGAACAGCGCAAGGTCAGGGTCGTCGGGCCAACGTTCCTTCCCGACCCAGCAGCGGCAACAGATCTGCAAGCTCCGGACCCGAAGGCTGTCCCGTAAGCGCCAGCCTGAGCGGCATGAACAGCGCCTTGCCCTTACGGCCGCTCGCCTCTCGGATCTTGCCGGTCCAGTTTTTCCAGACGGTGCCGTTCCAAGGCTCCTCCGGCAGCAGTTCGAACGCCTGGCGAAGAAAGTCGCGGTCATCGTCGGAAAACTCCGCCGGCTCCTCTGGACCGTCTCGAAGCGTACGCCACCAGATCGCCGCATCGGCCAGCCTGTCGAGATTGCCGCGCACCGCCAGCCAGAAAGGCTCGGCCTGTTCGCCGGAGATGCCGAGCACGATCAGCCGGTCGCGCGCCTCGGAAAACGGCATGTGATGCAGCAGCGTGCGGTTGAGCACGAAGAGCTCGTCCGGGTCGAATTTGGCGGCGGATTTCGATGTTGCAGCCGGATCGAAGCGCTCGGCTAGCTCGGCCATCGTTGGCACCGCCACGACGTTTTCCGAGGTGCCGACGAGCACCGCCAGCGAAGCGATCGCCATCGGCTCGATGCCGCTCTCACGCAGGCTCTGGATGGACAGCGCGCCGGTGCGCTTCGAAAGTCCCTCGCCTGATGCCGTTGTCAGGAGATTGTGGTGGCCGAACACCGGCGGCTCCGCGCCAAGTGCTCGGAACAGGGCTATCTGGACGCCGGTATTGGTGACGTGGTCGTCGCCGCGAATGACATGGCTGACGCCCATGTCGATGTCGTCGACAACCGAAGGCAATGTATAGAGGTAGGTGCCGTCCTCACGCCGCAGAACCGGGTCTGAAAGCGAGGCGAGGTCGACGGTCTCTTCGCCCCGCACCAGGTCGTTCCAGTGGATTTCGGTGCGCTCCGGCTGCAGCGGATCGCTGCTGAAGTTGGGCAGCAGAAAGCGCCAGTGCGGCCGCCGGCCATCGGCCTCATATTCCGCCACCTGCTCGGGTGCCAGCGTCAGCGCCTCGCGGCCATAGACTGGCGGCAGGCCACGCGTGCGGCGCACCTTGCGCCTCAGGTCGAGCTCTTCGGGCGTCTCATAGCAGGCATAGACGAGGCGCGCCTCCTTCAGCTTCTGCAGTGCGGCATCATAGACTTCGACCCGCCGCGACTGATACTCCGTGGCGTCGGGGAAGATGCCCAGCCAATGCAGGTCATAAAGGATGGCGTCGGAAAATTCCTGCGTCGAACGGGCAACGTCGGTGTCGTCGAAGCGCTGGATGAAGCGGCCCTTGTTCTTGATGGCGAACAGCCAGTTGAACAGAGCGGTGCGCGCATTGCCGATATGGATGCGGCCGGTCGGTGACGGGGCGAAACGGACGGTAACTGTCATGAGCGGGGCGTACCGGATGGTTTTGCTGTTGACAAGACGCGCCCCCGCGCTCTGCGGCAGACATAGAACATGACGAAGGCGAAGAAAAGACTGCAGCGCCACGCGTCCATCAGGACGCGCGGCGCCGCAACCGTCAGATCACCATGCCTTTGGTCAGCTCAAGCGCCTGGCGTTCGAACAGCCGGCGGTAGATGCCGCCTTGCAGCCGGATCAGTTGGTCATGCGAGCCCTCTTCGACGATGCGGCCGCGATCGAACACCAAAAGCCTGTCCAGCGCCCGCACCGTCGACAGCCGGTGGGCAATGACCAGCGTCGTGCGGCCGACCATCAACCGCTCCATCGCCTGCTGGATCAGCACCTCCGATTCCGAATCGAGGCTCGACGTTGCCTCATCCAGGATGAGAATGCGCGCATCGGCAAGAAAGGCGCGTGCGATTGCAACGCGTTGACGCTCACCACCCGATAGCTTTACGCCACGCTCGCCGACCAGCGTGCCATAGCCTTTCGGCAAATTGGCGATGAAGTCATGCGCGCTGGCCAATCGCGCCGCGTGCTCGATCTCGGCCTGCGTGGCGGCCGGCCGGGCATAGGCGATGTTTTCGGCCAGCGACCGGTGAAACAGGATCGGCTCCTGCTGGACAATCGCGATCTGTGCGCGCAGCGACGCCTGCGCCACATTGGCAATATCCTGGCCGTCGATCAGGATATTGCCCGCAGTCACGTCGTAGAGGCGCTGGATCAGCTTGACGAATGTCGTCTTGCCGGAGCCCGAATGGCCAACCAGCCCAACCCGTTCGCCCGGCGCGATGTCCACCGAAAAGTCGCGATAGAGCGGCAGGCGGTGGCTGCCATAATGGAACGTGACATTGTCGAAGGTGATACGGCCATCGGTGATCCGGATCGGTTTGGCGCCGGGCCGATCCTCAATGCCGAGTGGTTCGGACTGGAAGTCGACCAGTTCCTCCATGTCGTTGATCGAGCGCTGCAGATTGCGGATATGCGTGCCGATGTCGCGCAAATAGCCTTGCAGCACGAAGAATGAGGTCAGCACGAAGGCGACGTCGCCGGCGCTCGCCTGCCCCCACGACCACAACAGCAGGGAGAACCCGATGACCGCTGCCCTCAAAAGCAGCAGCATCGTCCCTTGCGTGGTGCCGTTGACAGTGCCGCGCATCCAGGTGCGGCGCGTGCGGCCGCGCCATTTGGCGACGACCTCGGCAAGCCGCGTCTCCTCGCGTTCCTCGGCGCCAAAACCCTTGACCACGGCGTTGCAGCTCACCGCGTCGGCCAGCGAGCCGCCGAGCCGTGTATCCCACGCATTGGCAAGCCTTGCCGCGGGCGCGACATAGCCAAGCGACAGCATCGTCGTCACCGCGATGAACAGAACCGAACCGGTGGCGACGACAGCACCCATCAGCGGCCAAAACCAGCCAAGCAGCAGCGTCGAGCCGACGAGCATGACGACCGATGGCAGCAGCGCGATCAGGATCGTGTCGTTGAGCAGGTCGAGCGCCCACATGCCGCGCGTTATCTTGCGCACCGTCGATCCGGCGAAGCTGTTGGCGTGCCAGTCGGTGGAGAAGCGCTGGACGCGGTGGAAGGCGTCGGCGGCGATATCCGCCATCATCTTCAACGTCAGCTCGACAATGGCCATGAAGGCGAGATTGCGCAGCACGACACCGGTGAGCGCCAGGGCCACCAGCATCGAAAAGGCCGCTGTCGCCGCGTTCCACGCAACATCGTCGGCCGCAGCACTGCTGGCGACGGCATCCACCAGCCGGCCGGAATAGAGCGGCGTCAGCACGTCGGCCAAGGTCGAGAGCAGGAACGTGCCCATAATGCCGGCAAGCCGCCACGGCTGACGCCGCCAATGGCTGAGCGTGAAGCCAAGAACGCTGCGAAAGGCGCCCGCGCGCAAATCTATTCGAAAACGAGTCATGATGTCATTCGGGCGCAAACGAGCCCGATCCCACGAAAGTAGAAATTGAAATACCGCGTCGGCGCCGTTAGGCGCCCGGAGATGCGGAGGTTTGGCGTATTTGGCGGCCCTGTAGAGGGGCGGCGACCGGCAGCGGCGAAATACCTGCCTCGGTTCAACCTTGCCGCGAGGCTATCTCGCGGCGCGCTGACCAAGACCTAGGCTTCGCGGCCTCGCATAACGATGTCAAATCCTGGCATTCGGTTCCTCCTGAAGGGGAATCGCGGAGAGGTGTTTATAGAGACGCCTCAACGCCGCGCCAAGTCACTAGATAGCCCAAAGCGCATCTGGTCCAAGCAGTGAGACGATTTTGCAACAATCGCGGGTTGTGCGCCCTCATCGGTCGAAGCGCATATAGCGGCCGTCGGTGGAAGGCCTGAAGCCGAGCTTCTCGTAAACCGCATGGGCGTCGTTGGTCGACAGGCTCCAATGCGTGACCGTCTTGACGTCCGGGTGGTCGATAAGCGCCTGGACAAGCCGGGTTCCGATGCCTTGTCCGCGATACCCCGGCCAGACAATTATGTCGGCGAGATAGGCAAATACCGTACGGTCGGTGATCGCCCGGCCGAAGCCGACCTGATTGCCGCCGACATAGGCGCCGACGCACAGTGAGTTGGCGAAGGCGCGGTGGTGCTGTTCGTCGCTGCGGCCACTGCCCCAATAGCTCTCCTTCAAAATGTCGGACGTCGCCCGGAAATCGATCCGCGACAGGTCGAAGCTGATTTCAAGGTTGGCCATGGCTAAACCGTTATGCAGCCAATCGCCTACCCGCCATCCCTGAACCGGTTGGTAATGGGATAGCGGCGGTCGCGGCCAAAGTTCTTCCTGGTGATCTTCACGCCGGGTGCCGCCTGCCGGCGCTTGTATTCGGCGACGTAAAGCAGGTGCTCGACGCGCGTCACCGTCGCCCGGTCATGGCCGCGCGCAACGATGTCGTCGACACCCATCTCGTTTTCGACCAGACATTCCAATATGTCGTCGAGCACCGGATAGGGCGGCAGCGAATCCTGGTCCGTCTGGTTCTCTCGCAGTTCCGCCGAGGGCGCCTTGTCGATGATGTTGTTCGGGATCACCTCGCCGGACGGACCGAGCGCACCCGGCGGCATATGCGCGTTGCGCCAGCGCGACAGCGCATAGACCTGCATCTTGTAGAGGTCCTTGATCGGATTGAAGCCGCCATTCATGTCGCCATAGAGCGTCGCGTAGCCGACCGACATCTCGCTTTTGTTGCCGGTGGTGACCACCATCGAGCCGAATTTGTTGGAAATCGCCATCAGGATGGTGCCGCGGGCCCGGCTCTGCAGGTTTTCCTCGGTGATGCCTTCCTTGGTGCCCTCGAAAAGCTGTGTCAACGTGTGCAGGAAGCCCTCGACCGGCTCGAAGATCGGCACGATATCGTAGCGGCAGCCGAGTGCGCGGGCGCAGTCCTCGGCATCCTTCAGCGAGTCCTTCGAAGTGTAGCGGTAAGGCATCATCACGGCGCGCAGCCGTTCCTCGCCCAGCGCATCGACGGCAAGTGCCGCGCAGATCGCCGAATCGATGCCGCCGGAAAGGCCGAGCACGACATTCTTGAAGCCGTTCTTGTTGACGTAATCGCGCAGGCCCAACATGCAGGCGCGGTAGTCGGCCTCCTCCTTCTCCGGGATTTTCGACATCGGTCCGTCAGAGCAGACCCAGATGTCATTCTTTCGCTTCCAGGTGGTGACGTTGACCGTCTCCTCGAACTGGCTCATCTGGAAGGCCAGCGTCTTGTCAGAACCTATGGCAAACGATGCGCCATCGAAAACCAGCTCGTCCTGGCCGCCAAGCTGGTTGGCATAGATAATCGGCAGTCCGCATTCGATGACCTGGCGGATGACGATCTGGTGGCGGACGTCGACCTTGCCGCGGTAATAGGGCGAGCCGTTCGGGACCAGCAGGATTTCCGCGCCGCTTTCGGCCAGCGTCTCGCAGACGGCAACCTCGCCCCAGATATCTTCGCAGATCGGCACTCCCACGCGCACGCCGCGGAAATTGACCGGCCCCTGGATCTCGGGGCCGGCCTGGAAGACGCGCTTCTCGTCGAACTCACCGTAATTCGGCAGATCGAGCTTGTAGCGTTCGGCACGGATCTTGCCGCCATCGGCAAAGATGATCGAATTGTGCGTGCCGGTCTTGCGCTTCAACGGCGTGCCGATGACGAAACCCGGGCCGCCGTCGGCGGTATCGCCGGCGAAATCCTCCGCCGCCCGCTCGCAGGCCTTCAGGAAGGCGGGCTTCAGCACCAGATCCTCAGGCGGATAGCCGGCAAGGAAAAGCTCGGTAAACAGCACGAGGTCGGCGCCTTGGCGGGCGGCATCCGCCCTCGCCTCGCGTGCCTTGGCAAGATTGCCGGCGACGTCGCCGACCGTCGGATTGAGCTGGGCGACGGCGATGCGCAATATGTCTGGAGCGGTCTTGTCTGTCATGCCCGTGGGTTTAGCGCGGCAAAATTCGTCGAGCAATGGCGTTCGTTTGGACCAAACAGTCGATCCTATTCGCCCATATATTCGCGCAAGGCTTCCGGCGGATGGTTCTCGCCGATCGACATTGCCAGAATGCGCGAAATGTGCCGGCGCGGCAGCCCGGTTTCCGCCGCCCAGGCGTTTATCTGCACTTGGATCTTGTCCAGGTCCTTCTTCGATGTCGGGCTCTGCGCGAGGTCGAGCCCGGCGTCGCGCAGCGCTGCCGTCATGTCGGCCGAGACGATGAAGGCGTCCCACTCCAGCCAGCGCAGAAAATACTGGCCGGTATTGCCGCCGAGCCGGCTGCCATGCTTGCCGAGATAGGCCATCAATCCGACCTGGTCATCCGCCGGCCAATTGGCCAGGAACTTGCCGAAGCTGCCATGCTCCTTCGACACGCGCGCGACGAAGGCTGCGTTGTCGCGTACGGATTTGATCTTCTGCGGATTGCGGACGATGCGCTTGTCGGCTGTGAGATCGTGCCAGAAATCGTCAGGCTGGAACAGCAGCCGCCTCGGCTCGAAGCCAAGAAATGCTTCCTCGAAACCCGGCCATTTCTGCTCGATGACCCGCCAGACAAAGCCGGCGGCAAAAACCCGCTCGGCCATGGTCGACAGGATCCGGTCGTCCGCAATTTTTGCCACCGCGGCATTGTCGGGCATAGGACCCAGCAGCGACGTCAGCGCTGCCTCACCGCCTTTGCGCTTCGCTGCACGGGCGCGAATTTTCTGAAAATCCACCATTGTTTCCTGACCCCATCGCGTCAATCTACCACTTCCCGTATGAACCGGCAGCTTCTACCTCATCGCTGACGACGGAGGCGACGATGAACAAAACGATCGAGGACCTGGCAAGCCGCTGGCTGAAGCGAAAGCCGGACGGCCTCAGCGCGCTCGAAAGCCGGGTACTGCAATCTACGCTCGAGCGCACCACGATCTCCAAGGACACCAACAAGGCCGTCGCCTTTCACCAGACGTTTGGAGATCGCCTGGCCGACACCATCGCACGGATCGGCGGCTCGTGGTCCTTCATCCTGGCATTCATTGGCTTCCTGATCCTGTGGACGGCAGGCAATGTCTGGCTCTTGTCGCGCGCCGCCTTCGATCCGTATCCCTTCATCTTTCTCAATCTCGTGCTTTCCATGGTTGCCGCCCTGCAGGCGCCAGTGATCATGATGGCGCAGAACCGCCAGACGGAGCGCGATCGAATCGACGCCGCCCACGACTATGAGGTTAATCTCAAGGCCGAGATCGAGATCATGGCGTTACACGAAAAGCTCGACGAACTGCGCCACAGCCAGATCATCGGCATGCGAGACGAGATCGCCCGGCTGGCCGAGCAGGTGAAGCGCATCGACGACATTCTGTCGAAGCAGCGAACGTCTTCATGACGGAAGTCATCCATCGTCTCATTGAGCAATATGGATTGGTCGCGGTTTTTCTGGGCTGCGTCGCCGAGGGCGAAAGCGCCGCAATTCTTGGCGGTTTTTTTGCGCATCAGCATGTCTTCGTCCCGTGGCAGGCGTTTCTCGCAGCCGCGCTCGGCGCCTTCGGTGGCGACACGTTGTTCTTCATCTTGGGACGGAGCTTCGCCGACCATAAATTCGTGATCAGGCTCCGAGCCCGGCCGGGCTTCAGCCACGCCTACCGCCTTGTCACCTCTCATCCCAACATTTTCGTGCTGTCGAACCGTTACATCTATGGCCTGCGACTGGTCGGCGGAATCGCGGCCGGGCTGTCGGGCATCGCCGCGGCGCGCTTCATCATCCTCAACGCCATCTCGTCGGTAGTCTGGGCGGCACTGTTCTGCACTGTCGGTTATGTCTTCGGGCTGGGCGCGGAGCACATCGTCGGCCAGGCGCTGGCCCGCCACGAGCGGTTGCTGATCGCTCTGGCAATCGGCCTCGTTGTGGCTATCCTCGGCTGGCTGGCGTCGCACTTCCTCGCCAAGAAGGAGCTTCGCAAGGGAAGCTGATCGTCAATCTATGCCGAGCGCACGGTCACCCTTTTCCAGGATCAGCGGGATGATCAGGTCTTCCTCGTCGGCAAGATGTCT
Organism: Mesorhizobium sp. M0808; assembly: GCF_040320025.1. Taxonomy (NCBI): domain Bacteria; kingdom Pseudomonadati; phylum Pseudomonadota; class Alphaproteobacteria; order Hyphomicrobiales; family Phyllobacteriaceae; genus Mesorhizobium; species Mesorhizobium sp. M0808. Next base: position 6,392 of record NZ_JAMYOX010000019.1, on the reverse strand, counting down.
GGTCAACATGGCGATCAGCCGGCTGTTCTCGTCGGCATAGGCATCGGCGGCGAAACGCTGTTTGTCTTCGCTCTCCTGAAGCGTGCGGATGAAGGCATTTGCCGCCTCGGCATTGCGCTCCAGTCCCTCATGGATTGTGTGGTGATCGGCATCGAGAATCTCGAAGCCGCGCTTCAGACGGGTCTCGGCCCTGGCGAAGACCGGGAAATAATGATGGTCCTCGACATTGTGATGGCCGTCGAGATTGCCGAGGAAATGGTTGAGGCGCGGCGCGAACCATGTCGTGCCGCTGCAGCCACATATTGGCCATGCCGTGGATGTTGGCATGCGCCTGCCAGACCTCGCGTGGAAATTTTTCAACCAGCCAGCGCAGATCGTCCGGCAGGCCCTCACGTTCGAGCAGCAGAAATCCGGCGGTATCGGCCATATCGGTTCTCCTCAGACCATGATCCCGAAAGTGGTACCGGTTTTCGGAAAAGATCATGGTCAAAACGAGAAATGCAGTGACGGCATGTAGTGTCTGAAACCTCAGATCGGTACCCCGAGGATCCGCTCGATGACGGCGACGCCCCAGACGCCGGCAGCGATCACCACCGAAATCAGCACCGCCAGCGAACCGCAATCCTTGGCCAGTTGGATATCGATGTTGAATTCGCGGCTGAACGCGTCGCATGCCGCCTCGATGCCGGTGTTCAACACCTCGATCATGATCATGAGCAGCACCGCGCCGATCAGCAACGCATAGCCGCGCCACGATTCCGAAAGGAACCAGCCGAGCGGCAAGGCAAGCACGAGCAGTGTCAGCTCCAGCTGGAAGGCCTCCTCGCTGGCCGCCAGTTTGCGAAACGCCCGCAACGAATTGTAAAAAGCGTCGATCAGCCGCTGCATGCCAAAACCCTTCGGAATCACCGGCAGGGGATTAGCGCAATGGCTGGACCAAGGGAATAAGGCGACCCCTTCAAAAATCAGTCGCCTGCCACCTTGATCGACGGTGTCGACTTCTCGAACTGCGGCAGCCCATCATCGATGGCGTAATAATCGCCCTTGTCGCCGACGAAGATATGGCATTCTCCTTGAAGCCCGGTTGGCGCGTCGAACAGCCCTGCCATGACCGAAACATAGCCGTCATCGCTCGGCTTCCAGAACAGCAGAGAGCCGCATGTCTTGCAGAAGCCGCGCCTGGCGAACGAAGAGGCCTCGTACCAGGTGATGTTCTCCGCGTCGGTGATTGTGATGTCGCGGTCGGCAACGTTGGCCGCCGCATAAAAATGCCCGCTCTGCTTCCGGCACTGCGAGCAATGGCAGTAGATGACACCGCGTAGCGGTCCTCGTGTCTGGAACCGCACTGCCCCGCACAAGCATGATCCGCTGTGACTGTCAGCCATGTCGGCCTCCCGATGCAATTGCCATCGCCTGGCAGGATTCCAGTTTTGCGCGCGTTAGGCACGAGCAAATGCGACACCCGGCGGGATTGAATACAAAAAGCGCCGGTTTTCGCCCGGCGCTTCTTCAATGACATCACAGTTCAGATCGTATCAGCCGTTGACGGCCTGCTTGTGCTGCACCGGATGGCTCTTCTTGAGCAAGTCGGACACCAGGAAGGCCAGCTCGATCGCCTGGTCGGCGTTGAGGCGCGGATCGCAATGGGTGTGGTAGCGATCCTGCAGCTCTTCGGCGGTGATGGCGCGGGCGCCACCGGTGCATTCCGTGACGTTCTTGCCGGTCATCTCGACATGGATGCCGCCCGGATGCGTGCCTTCGGCGCGGTGCACCTCGAAGAAGGTCTGCACCTCCTTCAGGATGCGGTCGAACGGCCGTGTCTTGTAGCCGGCGGCCTCGATGGTGTTGCCATGCATCGGGTCGGACGACCACACCACGCTGCGGCCTTCCTTCTGCACCGCGCGCACCAGCTTCGGCAAATGATCGGCGACCTTGTCGGAACCGAAGCGCGCGATCAGCGTCAGCCGGCCGGGCTCGTTCTCCGGATTGAGCAGGTCGATGAGCTGCAAGAGGCCATCCGGCGTCAGCGACGGACCGCATTTCAGCCCGAGCGGGTTCTTGATGCCGCGGCAATATTCGACATGCGCATGGTCGGGTTGGCGCGTGCGATCACCGATCCAGATCATGTGGCCAGAGGTGGCGTACCAGTCGCCCGAAGTCGAATCGACGCGAGTCAGCGCCTCTTCATAACCGAGCAGCAGCGCCTCATGACTGGTATAGAAGTCGGTCTCGCGCAGCGCGTAATTGGTCTCCGAGGTGATGCCGACGGCCTTCATGAAGTCCATCGTCTCGGTGATGCGGTTGGCGAGCGACTCGTACTTCTCCCCCTGCGGGCTGTCGGACACGAAGCCAAGCATCCATTGATGCACGTTCTCCAGGCTGGCATAGCCACCTTGGGCGAAGGCACGCAAAAGGTTGAGCGTCGCCGCCGACTGGCGGTACGCCATCTCCTGTCTTGCAGGATCGGGAATGCGCGACTTGGCGTCGAACTCGATGCCGTTAATGATGTCGCCGCGATAGCTCGGCAGCGTCACGCCGCCCTTGGTCTCATTGTCGGACGAGCGCGGCTTGGCGAACTGGCCGGCGACACGGCCGACCTTCACCACCGGCTGGGCGCCGGCGAAGGTCAGCACCACCGACATCTGCAAGAAGACGCGGAAGAAGTCGCGGATATTGTCGGCGCCATGTTCGGCGAAGCTCTCGGCGCAATCGCCGCCCTGCAGAAGGAATGCGTCACCGGCAGCGACGGCTGCAAGCTGCTTCTTCAGCTTGCGTGCCTCACCTGCAAAAACCAACGGCGGAAACGTGGCAAGCTGGGCTTCCGTGTTCCTCAGCGCGGCAAGATCCGGATAGGCAGGAACCTGCTGGATCGGCTTAGCTCTCCACGAATTCGGCGACCATTTCGTCATCGAAGCACCTAACGCTCTTTCACACGGACGCCATCGCCCGCCAATCCGCCCCATATGGGGTCGCGGCTCCATACACGAAGCCGATTTCCTATTCTAGACCGGAAGTGGTCGCGTGGCGAATGAGCACGGCACTGCGAAAGTGCCGGTGCGGCTGTGCCCAGAGCACCAGCGACGCGCTGCTACGCCGCCTTCTCCACCAGCCGCGCCAGCTGCGTCATGACAACCGCTGAGCCAGCCAGCCGCTTCTCGGGCGTCGCCCAGTCACGGCTGAAGACGACGCTCTGGTCGGGTCGGATCTTGGCCAGCGAGCCCTGTTCGCCGATGAGCTTGACCAGCCCGACCGGATTGGGGAATTCCCGCTTGCGGAAATGGATGACGACGCCCTTCGGCCCGGCGTCGAGTTTTTCGACATTGGCCTTGCGGCAAAGCGCCTTGATGAAGACGATCTTCAAAAGATGTTCAACCTCTTCCGGCAGCGGCCCGAACCGGTCGATCAACTCGGCGCCGAAAGCATCGATCTCTTCCGTGTTTTCGAGATCGCCAAGACGACGATAGAGCGCGAGCCTCAGCTGCAGGTCCGGGACATAGCTTTCCGGGATCATTACCGCCGTGCCGACGGCGATCTGCGGCGACCAGCCGCCGTCCTGCACCTCGCCGGAATCCTTCACTTCGGCCACCGCCTCCTCCAGCATCTGCTGATAGAGCTCGAAGCCGACCTCCTTGATGTGGCCCGACTGCTCTTCGCCAAGCAGATTGCCGGCGCCGCGGATGTCGAGGTCGTGGCTGGCCAGCTGGAAACCGGCGCCTAGCGTATCGAGCGACTGCAGCACTTTCAGCCGACGCTCGGCTGTATCGGTTAGCTTGCGGTTGGCGGGCAGAGTGAACAGCGCATAGGCGCGCACCTTCGAACGGCCGACGCGGCCACGCAACTGATAGAGCTGCGACAGGCCGAACATGTCGGCGCGATGCACAATCAGCGTGTTGGCAGTCGGAATATCGAGGCCAGATTCGACGATGGTGGTCGACAGCAGCACGTCGTACTGGCCGTCATAAAAGGCATTCATGATATCGTCGAGCTCGCCGGGCGGCATCTGGCCATGGGCCACCGCCACTTTCAGCTCAGGTACAGATTCGCGCAGAAAATCATGGATTTCCGCGAGATCGCTGATGCGCGGTACGACGTAGAAGGAATGGCCGCCGCGGTAGCGTTCTCTGAGCAACGTCTCGCGGATGACCAGCGGATCGAAGGGCGAGATGAAGGTGCGCACCGCCAGGCGGTCGACCGGCGGCGTAGCGATCAGCGACAACTCGCGCACGCCGGTCAAGGCAAGCTGCAGCGTGCGTGGGATCGGCGTCGCCGACAAAGTCAGAACGTGGACGTCGGTCTTCAGATCCTTCAGCCGCTCCTTGTGCTTGACGCCGAAATGCTGCTCCTCGTCGATGATCAGCAGACCAAGATTCTTGAACGAGATCGACGAGCCGAGCAGTGCATGCGTGCCGACGACGATGTCGATCTGGCCTTCGGCGATGCCCTTCTTGGTCTCCGCCAATTCCTTGGCGCCGACCAGCCGCGAGGCCTGGGCGACGCGGATCGGCAGGCCGGAGAAGCGCTGCGAGAAAGTCTTGAAATGCTGGCGCGACAACAATGTCGTCGGCACTACTATGGCCACCTGAAAGCCTTCCATCGCCCCAATGAAGGCGGCGCGAAGTGCAACTTCGGTCTTGCCGAAGCCGACGTCACCGCAGATCAGCCGGTCCATCGGCTTTCCGGCGCCTAGATCATCCATGACTGAATCGATCGCGGTCTGCTGGTCATCGGTCTCCTCATAGGGAAAACGCGCTGCAAACTCGCCATAGAGGCCTTCCGCCGGCACCAGCGCCGGTGCTGCCCGCATTTGCCGCTCGGCGGCAATGCGGATCAGCTGCCCGGCCATGTCGAGCAGGCGTTTCTTCAGCCGCGCCTTTCGCGATTGCCAGGCGCCGCCGCCAAGCTTGTCGAGCGTCGCCTCGGCCGAATCCGAGCCATAGCGCGACAGCAGCTCGATGTTTTCCACCGGCAAGAATAGCCGATCGTCGCCGGCATAGTGGATCTCAAGGCAATCGTGCGGCGCACCAACCGCCTCGATGGTACGCAACCCGATGAAACGGCCAATGCCATGGTCGGCATGGACGACGATATCGCCTGACGACAAGGCCGAAGCCTCGGCGATGAAGTCGGACGCACGCTTCTTGCGCTTCGAGCGCCGGATCAGCCGGTCGCCGAGAATGTCCTGCTCGGCGACGACGACCAGTTTCTCTGTCTCGAAGCCGGATTCGAGCGGCAGCACGGCCAGTCCCGCCCGCCCCGGCTCAAGCTTTTCGGCTTCGGCAAGCGTCGCCACCGGCTTCAGATTGCCAAGGTGATGCTCGACCAGGATCTGGCCGAGCCGGTCGAGCGAACCTTCAGTCCAGCCGGCGACGACGACACGGCGGCGTCCAGCGCGCTCGTCGGAAATGTGTTTGACGACGACGTCGAAAATGTTGGCGTTAGGATCGGCGCGTTCCTCGACGAAGCTGCGGCCGTGGCGCGAGCCGGCATGGAACACCTTGTTCGCGCCGGCATCGGGCGCGTCGAAGGCCGTGAAATCTATCGCCTCGCGCGGGCCAAGCGAGGCAATCAGGTTCTCGGGCGACAGATAGAGCAGATCCGGCGGCACCGGCTTGTAGGGCACCGCGTCCTTCAAGGCGCCGTCGGCCTGTTTTTTGCGCGCCTCGTAATGATCGAGAATCAGCGTATGCCGCTCGGCCAGTGCCTCATGCGCCAGATGGTCGAAAACCACAGGCGCATCCGGCAGGTAATCGAACACGGTTTCCAGCCGCTCATAGAAGAACGGCAGCCAGTGCTCCATGCCCGCAAACCGCCTGCCCTCGCTGACCGCCGCATAGAGCCCATCGTCGCGGGAGGGCGCGCCAAAGGCTTCGATGTAGGCGCGGCGGAAGCGGCTGATAGTTTCCGGCGTCAGCGCCACCTCGCTCATCGCCTGCAGCGCCATCGATTTGCGTTGGCCGATGGTGCGCTGGGTTGCGGTGTCGAAGACGCGGATCGATTCCAGCGTATCGCCGAAGAAATCGAGGCGCAGTGCCTCCGTCCAGCCGGGCGCGAAGAGATCGAGAATGCCGCCGCGCACCGCAAATTCGCCGATGCCGCGCACCGTCGGCACTCGCTCGAAGCCGGAATTCTCCAGCCGCGACACCAGCACGTTCATGTCTATCTGGTTGCCGGGTTTGGCGTGGAAGGTCTGCGCCTCGACGAGTTCAGCCGGTGGAATGCGTTGCAAAAGCGCATTCGCGGTGGTGAGGACGACGGCGCGGTGCGGCTTTTTCGCCAGCGCAATCATTGCGGCCAGTGCGTCGAGGCGCCCGAAGGCGGGAGCGGGGCCCCGGCGGGATGGGTGGGGTCGGTCGAACGCACCCCACCGCACAGGGCCAGACACGAAGCCCCCG